>NZ_JBWKKU010000049.1:0-72483 GCF_056431445.1 Saccharopolyspora sp. NPDC045941 | reverse complement strand
TCGACCGCGTCCGCTGCTGCCCACACCGCGTCGGCACCCTCGCCCGAGCCATCCTCACCCTCGAACACGAAGGATGAAAAACGCTCAATGGAAATTGCGGGACTTCGTGGACAGGCGGGGCTTGTGCTCCAGGTGGGAGAGGCCGTTCCAGGCGAGGTTGACCAGGTGCGCGGCCACCTCCTCCTTCTTCGGCTTGCGCGCCTCCAGCCACCACTGGCCGGTCAGCGCCACCATGCCGACCAGCGCCTGGCTGTACAGCGGGGCGAGCTTCGCGTCGTAGCCCCGCGCGCTGAACTGCAGGGCGAGGATGTGCTCGACCTGGCTCGCGATGTCGTTGAGCAGGCTGGAGAAGGTGCCACTGTTGCTGGCCACCGGCGAATCGCGCACCAGCACCCGGAAACCGTCGGTGTTGTTGTCGATGTAGTCCAGCAGCGCCCGCGCCGCCTGCTCCAGGAGATCCCGCGGATGCCCCGCCGACAGGGCGGAGACGACCAGGTCCAGCAGGTTGCGCATCTCGCGGTCGACCACCACCGCGTAGACGCCTTCCTTGCCGCCGAAGTGCTCGTAGACGACCGGCTTCGACACCCCGGCGCGGTGCGCGATCTCCTCGATGGACGTGCCGTCGAAGCCCTTCTCCGCGAACAGCGCCCTAGCGACGTCCAGCAGCTGCTGCCGACGTTCCTTGCCCGTCATCCTGACCCGTGCGGTGCGCCCTTTCGGCCGCGCCTCGGGTTCGGGCGCAGTCCGCCCGCGTCGCCGTGATACCACTCGCACAACCCTAAGGTGCTGGCCCGACACGCATGTCCAGGCCTGATGAAAAAGTGCCCGCGCGATTTCGCCGCGCGGGCACCTCGAACCGGGCGGGGATCAGCCCTTGTACTCGGTGACCGAGATCCGGGCGAGCCGCTTCTCGTTGGACCAGCGGACGTTCCAGACCCAGCCGAGCTTCTCGAAGATCCAGATAACGCGCGCCGAGATGTCGATCTGCCCGCGCAGCACGCCGTGCCGGGCGCAGGTCGGGTCGGCGTGGTGCAGGTTGTGCCACGACTCGCCGAAGGACAGGATCGCCAGCGGCCAGAAGTTCGCCGCCTTGTCCCGGCTCTTGAACGGCCGCTCGCCGATCATGTGGCAGATCGAGTTCACCGACCACGTGATGTGGTGCAGGAACGACACGCGCACCAGCCCGGCCCAGAAGAACGCCGTCAGCGCGCCCCACAGGGACCACGTGAGCAGACCGCCCAGCAGCGCGGGAAGCACGAGGCTGAGGGCCGTCCACACCGGGAACAGCCGGTTGATAACAACGATGTCGCGGTCCTTGAGCAGGTCGGGGGCGAACCGGTCCTCGTTGGTCATCTCCCGCTTGAACATCCAGCCCATGTGGGAGTGCCAGAAGCCCTTGGTCAACGCCAGCGCCGAGGTGCCGAACAGCCAGGGCGAGTGCGGGTCGCCCTCGCGGTCGGAGAAGGCGTGGTGGCGCCGGTGGTCGGCGACCCAGGTGATGACCGGCCCCTGGACCGCCATCATCCCGGCGATGGCCAGTGCGATCTTCACCGCGCGGTTGGCCTTGAAGGAACCGTGCGTGAAGTACCGGTGGAAGCCAACGGTGACCCCCAGGCCGCTGATCAACCAGAAGAGCACGGCAAGGCCGATGTCGACCGGCCCCACGCCCCACCCCCAGGTGACGGGGACCGCAGCGATCAGCGCGGCCATCGGGATCAGGAGAAACGCGTACACCAGCGACGCCCGTCCAGCGCTCTGCGGACCCGTGGTCAGCGGCTTCGGCCCGGACTCGGCGCCGGCGTCCGGAGCGGCAACGCGCTCGGTTGCTGCGGTCATACTCAATACCTCGAATGGCTTGGGGAGGTGGGAAAACTGCGGTCAGCACCGGGAGCGCACGGCCCCGCAACACCTCCACCCTACGGGACCGTAACCTACGCAAGCGTAAGTTATTCGATGCCGAATCGTCACCCCCGGACGGCAACATTGCGGCGTGTCGCACCCCTCCGGGCGTGTCCGAATCGCCCTCGTTCACCCGAACAGCGGTGATCTTGTACGCAACCGGTGGACGCCGGCGTACGTCCCATCCACGTGCCAGCGCGCGAGGAAACCCGAGAACCCGCAGGCCCGACGCCGACCCGGCGGCGGGGGCATGCCACGATGTCGGCCGGGTACCACCGCCTGTCGGCCCGGGCCGGTAAGCTCGGGCCGCGGTGCCGGGGATCACAAGCCGGCATCGCGGGCAGACAGCGCCCGATCCGCCGTGGTGTAAAGGCAGCACCTCGGATTTTGGTTCCGATGGTCCAGGTTCGAATCCTGGCGGCGGAGCGAGCGGTCCTCCCGGACCCGGCGCGGCGCGCAGCCCCTCGTGAGGCCCAGCGCGCCGCCCAGGCCGCCGGGGAGCGATGGTGAACAGGGGGTGTGCGCCGCTGCGCGACGACACGACCGCCGTGCGCGAAGACCCGATGACCACGCTGAGCGAGGTGTCCGACGCCTGGCTCGTGGGGCGCGCACGCGAACTCAACGCAGTCGGCCAGCACAGCGATGCGTCCGGCCAGCGAAGCACCATCCGCGAGGCGGATGACCTGCTCGCCGAGGCCCAGCGGCGCGGCGAGCCGCGCATCGTCGGCCAGCTCCTGCGGCACTGCGCCTCGATGCGGCTGGCGACACCCGGTCTGGTCGACAGCGCTGATCCGCTGCTCGACGAACTCCTCATGCACACCCGCCGGCACGGGCTGAGGGTCCTGGAAGCCGATGCGCACGCGCTGCGCAGCCGGCGCGCGCTGATCGGCGGCAGCGAGGACAGCGCGCTGACCGAGGTGGCGCACGGCCTGGCGATGCTCGACGACGAGCTGGTCCCGGACCGCACGCTGGGCCGCCGGTCGTGGGAGCGACTGCTGGCCACCTCGCTGATCGACATCGGCCTGGTGCTCACCCAGCTCGGCGTCTACGAGACGGCCGACGAGGTGATGACCCGCGCCCACCAGCGGATCCGGGAGAGCGGCGGCCCGCACGAGATCGCGGTGCACATGATCAACCGGTGCCGGATGCTGCTCGGCTGGGGCCTGCGGCTGGAGCGCATCGGGCAGTACGAGGAGGCGAACACCCGGTTCGACACCGCCTCGCAGATCGCCGTCGCGGTGGAGGGCCCGTGGCGGGAGTCGTTGTTCCCCCGCGTCTCCGACCGCCCCGCCGCCGAACAGGTCCCGGTGCTCGGTGCCGCCCACGCGCTGGCCCAGCCGCACATCGAGTACATCGAGCGGCTGGAGGTGCTGCGCAGCCTGGACCGGGCGATCCACCCGCGAGAGGAGATCATCGTCGCGATCGCGCTGTCCCGGTGCCTGACCCGTGCGGATCGCAGCGACGAGGCGGTGCAGGTGCTGTCCGATGCCCGCGCCGACATGGAGACCGACACTTCGGAGCCCACGCTGCGGATCTCGCTGGCCCGGGAGCACGCGCAGCTGGTCGACCTCGGCGGCCGCCCCGCCGCGCTGCGGGACTACGCGCTGGAGCTGGAGACCGAGCTGTGGGCGATGCGCCAGGCCCGTCTGTCCACTTTGGTCATCAGGCTGGAGAACTCGCGGCTGACCCACAAGCACGACGCGATCACCCGGCAGGCGCTGCAAGACCCGCTCACCGGCCTGTCCAACCGCCGCGCGCTGGACGACCGGCTGGAGACGATGCTCACCGCGCCCGACGCGCAGCCGCTGGCGGTGGCGCTGGTGGACCTCGACGGGTTCAAGGGCGTCAACGACCGCTGCTCGCACGCGGAAGGCGACGACGTGCTGCGCACCGTCGCGATGACCTTGCGCGACACGTTGCGCGTCGACGACTTCGTGGCCCGCTACGGCGGTGACGAGTTCGTCGTGCTGCTGCCGGGCGCGACGCTCGGCGCCGCCGAGGCGGCGTTGCAGCGCACCACCGAGGCCGTCGACAGCCTGCCGAGCGAGGTCTCGTACGGGGTGACCCTGTCGATCGGCGTCGTCGCGATGCGCCCGCAGGAATCGGCCGCGCAGGTGCTGGCTCGCGCGGATGCCGCGATGTACCAGGCCAAGCGCGGCGGCGGGAACCGCGTCTCGGCGTTCTCCGGCGTGACCACCACGCCGCCGAGCAGCCCGCCGGCCGAGGGCCCGTCGGATCACTCGGTGTGGATTCCCCCGGATGCTCTCTAACCCGATCAGGTGCGGCCCGGCGGCCTCCCCGCCGGGCCGCGCCGACCGGACCTGCCGTTCGATCGGCGCGGAAACACCCGTGTGATCGGCCACAGCGAGGCCCGCCGCGGACCGCCCGGAGTGCATCGAAGATCACATAACCGCAGCTAGAAGGCTGGCTTCGAGCACGTATCAGGGCCGGTCGGCGGTACCATCACATCCGCTGGACAGGCGCGCAGGGGCACCGGAGCCGTGGGGGTACCGGGCCGGTTACTCTTCACCCGCTTGGACGCAACAGGCACCGTCGGCCCGACGGCTGAACCACGCCGCCGAGCCGCATCTAGAGATCAAGGGAGAGCGCTGATGCTCCAGGGCGACACCGCCCAGCCCTCCTCCCGCAGCGATGCGTCTTCGGAAACCGTCAGCACGATCGTGCTCGCCGCGGGCGAGGGCACTCGGATGCGATCGGCGACGCCGAAGGTCCTGCACCGGCTTGCGGGCAGGCCCCTGGTCGAACACGCCGTGCGCGCCGCGGCCGGTCTCGACCCCGACTCACTGGTGGTCGTGCTGGGACACGGCCGCGAAGCCGTGGCCGAGCACCTGACCGGCCTGGCCGACGCCCTGGACCGCGCGGTCGTCACCGCGGTGCAGGAGGAGCAGCTCGGCACCGGACACGCTGTCTCCTGCGGGCTTTCCGAGCTGCCGGCCGACCTCACGGGCACGGTGCTGGTCAGCTACGGCGACGTGCCGCTGCTCGACAGCGAAGCGCTGCGCGCCCTGCTCTCCGAACACCGCGAAGCCGGCAACGCCGTCACTGTGCTGACCGCGGTCGTCGACGAGCCGACCGGCTACGGCCGGATGCTGCGCGATGCCGACGGCCAGGTGACCGGGATCGTCGAGCAGAAGGACGCCACCCCCGAGCAGGCGGCGATCACCGAGATCAACTCCGGCGTCTACGCCTTCGACGCGGAAGTGCTCGCCGACGCGCTCAAGCGGCTGTCCACCGACAACGCCCAGGGCGAGCTCTACCTGACCGACGTGCTGTCGATCGCGCGCGGCGACGGCCGCCCGGTCGGCGCGCTGATCTGCACCGACCCGTGGCTGGTCGAGGGCGTGAACGACCGGGTGCAGCTGGCCCGCCTCGGCGCCGAGCTCAACCGCCGGCTGCTGCTGCGCTGGATGCACGCGGGCGTCACCATCATCGACCCGAACTCGGTGTGGCTGGACTGCGATGTGGAGCTGGACCGCGACGTCCTGCTGGAGCCGGGCGTGCAGCTGCGCGGCGCCACCAAGGTCGGCGAGGGCGCGGTCGTCGGCCCGGACACCACGCTCACCGGCTGCGTGATCCACCCCGGCGCGTCGGTGGTGCGCACCCACGGCGAGGGCGCCGAGATCGGGCCGGACGCCAAGGTCGGGCCGTTCGCGTTCCTGCGCCCCGGCACCCGGCTCGGCACCAAGGGCAAGATCGGCACCTTCGTCGAGACCAAGAACGCCGCGATCGGCGACGGCACCAAGGTGCCGCACCTGACCTACGTCGGCGACGCGACGATCGGCGAGCAGAGCAACATCGGCGCCGCCACGGTCTTCGTCAACTACGACGGGGTGGCCAAGCACCACACCGTGATCGGATCACACGCCCGGACCGGCGCGGACAACATGTTCGTCGCCCCGGTGGAGATCGGCGACGGCGCCTACACCGCCGCCGGCTCGGTGATCACCCAGGATGTCCCGCCCGGCGCGATGGCGGTCGCCCGCGGGAAACAAAGCAACATCGAAGGCTGGGTCGCCAGACGCCGCCCCGGTACCGCCGCAGACCAGGCCGCACAACAGGCTTTGTCGAAAGAACCAACCACCAATCCGACGAATGGCGCCCAATGACGGGCGTCTTACGGGGAGGGACGATGACCGTGAGTGCGATGTCTGCGACTCCGAAGAAGAGCCTGAAGCTCTTCTCCGGCAGCAGTCACCCGGAACTTGCCGAGGAGGTGGCCAAGCAGCTCGACGTAACGGTCACGCCCCAGGCTGCCTACAAGTTCGCCAACGGCGAGATCTTCGTGCGCTACGACGAGTCGGTTCGCGGGTGCGACGCCTTCGTCATCCAGTCGCACTGCAACCCGCTCAACGACGCGATCATGGAACAGCTGATCATGGTGGACGCGCTCAAGCGCGCCAGCGCCAAGCGCATCACCGTGGTCATGCCGTTCTACGGCTACGCCCGCCAGGACAAGAAGCACAAGGGCCGCGAGCCGATCTCGGCGCGGCTGATGGCGGACCTGTTCAAGACCGCCGGCGCGGACCGGATCATGGCGGTGGACCTGCACACCGATCAGATCCAGGGCTTCTTCGACGGCCCGGTGGACCACCTGATGGCCCAGAAGCTGCTGGCCAGCTACATGCGCGACACCTACGCGGGCGAGCAGATCACCGTGGTCTCCCCCGACTCGGGCCGGGTCCGGGTGGCGGAGAAGTGGGCCGACGACCTCGGCGGCACGCCGCTGGCGTTCATCCACAAGACCCGCGACCCCAGCAAGCCCAACCAGGTGGTCGCCAACCGCGTCGTCGGTGACGTCGAGGGCCGGCTGTGCGTGCTGGTCGACGACATGATCGACACCGGCGGCACGATCACCAAGGCCACCGAGCAGCTGCTGGCGGCGGGCGCGAAGGACGTCATCATCGCGGCCACCCACGCGGTGCTGTCCGGCCCGGCGGTGGAGCGGCTGTCGTCCTGCGGCGCGAAGGAGGTCGTGCTGACCAACACGCTGCCGATTCCGGAGGAGCGCCGGTTCCCGAACCTGACGGTCCTGTCGATCGCCCCGCTGGTCGCGGAGGCGATCCACCAGGTCTTCGAGGACGGCTCGGTCACCAGCCTCTTCGACGGCCGCGCCTGACCCGGCGGCGCCTCCCGAGGGCGCCCGCGGTGAGCGCGAAGAACCTCGAACGGCCCCGGTCCACTTCGGACCGGGGCCGTTCGAGGTTCGAGGTTCCGGGTTCCGGGTTCCGCAATTTCAATGGAAATCGAACCTCTGATTTCCATTGAAATTGCGGGAGTTGTCCACAGACACCGGCGTGTCGGGTCCCGACACGCCGATGGTCCGCAATTTCCATTGAAATTGGATCTTCGATTTCAATGGAAATTGCGGACCACTCGTGGGGACCGGGCAGCGGACCTCGTGCGGCGGTCAGCGTGCGGCGGTCAGCGTGCGGCGATCAGCGTGCTCGGTAAGCGCGCTGGGACCGCGTGCTGGGTCGGCGTGTGGGTCAGACGGTGGTGACGACCTCGTCGTAGTCGAGGCGGGGCAGGCGGTCGAACCAGGGGTTCTCGCCCGGCTTGCCGATGTTGACCACGACCAGCGCCTGCTGCTTGCCGCCCGGGAAGAACTCCGCGTCGAGGCCCGCCTTGTCGAAACCGGTCATCGGACCGGCCGCCAGCCCGGCGGCGCGAACGCCGAGGATGAAGTACGCGATCTGCAGGCTCGCGTTGAGCTTCGCGTTGGTCAGCCGGAGGTCGTCGTTGCCGGCGAACATCTCCCGGACGCCCTCCGCGTGCGGGAACACCCGCGGCAGGTTCTCGTGGAAGTCGGTGTCGGCGGCCAGGATCGCCACCAGCGGGGCCTTCTCGGTCTTGGCCCGGTTGCCCTCCATCAGGTGCGGCAGCAGGCGCTGCTTGCCCTCGTCGGAGCGCACCAGCACGATGCGCAGCGGCTGCTGGTTCATCGACGTCGGGGCCCACTTGACCAGGTCGTAGACGGCCTGGATCTGCTCGTCGGTGACCGGCTCGTCGCTGAAGCTGTTGGCGGTGCGGGCTTCGCGGAACAGCAGGTTCTGGGCGTCCGCGCCGAGCACCAGCTGCTCGGCCTGGTCGATCGCGGTCATGAACTCACTCCTGGAGCGGTCGGGATTCCGGGGATCCGCCCGCGCACCGGGCGGATCCCCCATCCCAACATTGTTTGAGGTTTCAAATATTCCGGAACCGGCTCACTGTGACCGGCCTCACGGACGATCAGTAGCCGACCGTGAAGCGCCGCCGCCGGTGCGCGGGCTTCTCCAGCTCGTCGACGAACGCGATCGCGTAGTCCTCACCGCCGATCGCGGAGTTCCCGTCCGCGTCGGTCACCAGCACGTCGTCGCCGAGCCGGTAGGAGCCGGTCCGCTCGCCCGGAGCGTAGGCCCCGAACGTCCCCGCCGGGCTGAGGTAGAACCAGTCCGCCTCGGCGGGCGCCTGCTGGAGCGCCGCGAGTACCTCGGCGTGCGCGCCGGCCTCCGGCTTGAACTCGTCCGGGAACCCGGGCGCGTCGATCACCCGCGGACCGTCCTCGGACACGCGGAGGCTCCCCGCGCCACCGACCACGCCAATCCGCAGTCCGTGCCGCTCGGCAGCCGCGAAGAGCGCGGGCACCGCGTCGAGCAGCTTCGTGCCGTCGGGCATCGGCCGGGCCGGGATGGCCACCAGCAGCGCGTCCGCGCCCGCCGTCACGTCGAGCACGAACTGCTCGTCGTGCAGCGAACCCGCTTTCCCGGGCTCGGCCAACGACTCGGCGCTCCGGGCCACGCCGATCACCTCGTGGCCGCGCCGCTTCGCCTCCCGCAGGATCGCGCCGCCGGCGTAGCCGGTCGCGCCGAACAGGACCAGTCGCATCGCATCCTCCTTCTGTGCTGGTCACCGACGCTAACCATCGGTTACCGGTGACTTCAACGTGCACTGAGTTCCTGCGGGTAACCATTGAGCGAGCGCGACCGGAACCGGGTGGGGTCACCCGTGCGAAAACGACTATGCAAGCACCGTTTAGACTATTCGGGTTGCCTCGGCGAGGTCGGGACGTTCGCCCGGCGTGATCGGCGCGGTGGCACGGTGGCCGCCCACCACTTTGGTTGGCGCACTGATGTCGCTCACACCCCGGGTGCCCGTTCGGCACCGCGTCGTAATCACGCCAGTAGCGCGCCCCACCGCCGCAGGCCAGCGACCAATTCAGGTTCCGCCCGACGTCATGAGGAGTGCACCACCGTGTCCGAGGTACGTATCGCCGTCGAGCAGCGCACCGAGTTCGGCAAGGGAGCGGCCCGCCGCACCCGCCGCGCCGGCAAGATCCCCGCGGTGCTCTACGGTCATGGCTCCGACCCGAAGCACCTGTCCCTGCCCTCCGTGGAGTTCGCCCGCGCGATCCGCGAGAACGGGCACAACGCGGTGCTGACGCTTGATGTGTCCGGTGGCGACAGCGAGCTCGCCCTCACCAAGACCATCACCACGCACCCGATCAAGAACTACATCGAGCACGTCGACCTGCTGCTGGTCAAGCGCGGCGAGAAGGTCACCGTCGCGGTGCCGGTCGTGCTGGTCGGCGAGGCCGGCCCCGGCGGCCTGGTCAGCCAGGAGGTCACCGAGGTCGAGATCGAGGCCGAGGCCCTGCACATCCCCGAGCAGCTGGAGCTGTCGATCGCCGGTGCCGAGATCGGCACCCAGCTCCACGCCTCCGACATCCAGCTGCCCGCGGGCGTCACCCTGCAGGCCGACCCCGAGGCGCTGGTCGTCAACGTCACCGAGGCCGCGGCTTCGATGGCCGAGGAAGCCGCTGAGGCCGCCGAAGGCGAGACCGCCGAAGAGGCCTGAGCCTCCGACGTCGGGCGCACCGCGCGCCGTCCCGATCCCTGTGATCGGGGCGGCGCGCTGCGTGCCATCTAGAGCAGGAGACTTCTTCCCGTGAGCACTCCGGATTCGGTCGCGTTGATCGTCGGACTCGGCAATCCCGGGCCGCGCTACGAGGGGAACCGGCACAACATCGGTTTCCTGGTCGCCGACGAGCTCGCCGACCGGATCGGCGGGAAGTTCAAGGCGCACAAGGCCGGTGCCGACGTCGTCGAGGGGCGGCTGGCCGGCGCGCGCGCCGTGCTGGTGAAGCCGCGCTCGTTCATGAACCTCTCCGGCGGCCCGGTGGCCGGCGCGGTGAAGTTCTACAAGGCGCCGCCGGAATCCGTGATCGTGATCCACGACGAGCTCGACCTCCCGTTCGGCACCGTCCGGCTCAAGCGCGGCGGCGGCGAGAACGGCCACAACGGGCTGCGTTCGATCAGCAAGTCCATCGGCACCCGCGACTACCTGCGGGTCCGCTTCGGCATCGGCCGCCCGCCCGGCCGGATGGACCCGGCCGATTACGTCCTCAAGGACTTCTCCGGTGCCGAGCGCAAGGAGCTCGCGTACTTCATCGACCTCTGCGCGGACGCGGTGGAGGCCCTGGTCACCGACGGCCTCGAAGCCGCCCAGAACCGCTTCCACTGACCCCGCGAGCTGTAGGGCCCCGCTCCACCGAGCTCGGTGCGGGGCCCTTCAGCGTGACCGTCCACAAAGGTCATTCGGTGGGGACCAGCGCGGCCGTGGCGGCCCTCTTGAGCTTCCCCGACGGGGTCTTGGGCAGCGAGCCCGGCTGCAGCACGACGACCGCCGAGGGGCGCACTCCCACCGCGTCCACGATGCGCGCCGCGACCTCCTTGCGCAGCGCCTTCTCCGCGGACTCGTCGCCCGCCAGGCGCGACTCCAGCACCACCGCGAACCGCTCGCGGCGGCTCCCGGCGTCCTGCCGGACCGCGGCGGCGTTACCCGCGCGCACGCCCTCGACCTGGCAGGCGGCCCGCTCGATGTCCACCGGGTAGATGTTGCGGCCGCCCATGATGATCACGTCCTTGCGGCGCCCGCAGATCACCACCTGGCCGTCGACCAGGTAGCCCTCGTCCCCGGTGTCCAGCCAGCCGTCATCGTCCTGCGTGGACAGCGGGCCGTCCATGGTCAGGTAGCCCGGCGTCACCGCCTCGCCCCGGATCCGCAGCCGCCCCACCTGCCGCTCCTCCAGCCGCCGGCCCGAGTCGTCGACGACGTCGACCTCCAAGCCCGGCAACGGGTTTCCCAGCAACGCGAACCGCCGCGCCCGCTCGGCGTCCGGCGATGCGGGTTCGGCCCGCCGCTGCTGCTCCAGCGCATCCGCGTCGACGGTGTCGACCTCCAGCCCGCGCCCCAGCGGCGCGAACGACACCGCGAGCGTGGCCTCGGCCATCCCGAACGCGCACACCATGCAGTCCGGGCTCATCCCGAACCTGGCCCCCGCGTCGGTGAACGCCTGCGCCGCCGCCGGATCGATCGGTTCGGCGCCGTTGAGCGTGAACCGCAGGCTCGACAGGTCGAAGTCGCCGTCGTCGGCGCGGGCCATCCGGCGACCGACGATCGCGTAGGCGAAGTTCGGCGCGGCGGTCACGGTCCCCCGGTAGCGGCTGATCAGCTCGGGCCAGAGCAGCGGCCGGGCCAGGAAGTCGGCCGGGGTGATCTTGACCGCCGACATGCCGATCGCCATCGGCACCGTCAGGCAGCCGACCATCCCCATGTCGTGGAACAGCGGCAGCCAGGACACCGCGACGTCGTGCGCGGGATCGAGCCGGGCGGCGGTGACCATCGCCCGAAGGTTGGCGTGGAGGTTGCCGTGGGTGATCCGCACGGCCTTGGGGTCGGCGGTGGAGCCGCTGGTCAGCTGCAGCAGCGCGGTCGCGTCCTCGTCGACGTCGACCGGCGCGGCGAGCGGTTCGCCGCCGGTGAGCCCGGCCAGGTTCCGGCAGCCGATCGCGTTCTCCTCCAGCACGCCGGCCAAGTCCTCGAACGGGGCGCCCAGCAGCACCAGCCGGGCGCCGATCATCTTGAGCACCCGGACGGTGTCCTCGGCCCAGTGCGCGAGGTCGGTGCGCGGCGTCGGCTGGTGCAGCATCGTCACGCTGCCGCCGCCGAGCCACACGGCCTGCACGGCGGGAGCGATCAGGCCGGGATCGGCGGCGAGGATCGCGACGACCCGCCCGGGCCCGAGGTCGTCGCCCAGCGCCCCGGCCATCCGCAGCGCGTCGGCGTGCACCTCAGCCCAAGTCCGGAACCACGGCTGCTCGGGCTCGCCCGTCGTGAGCCCCCGCGCCTGCGGACCGGAGTTCTCCCGCGCGGACGCCACCAATGTCTCCACGAACCGACTCATGTGACGCAGCTTACGAGCACGGTGATCGCGCGCACAGGTTTCGCCACAACGGCCAGCTCATCGAGCACCCCGCAAGGGCGAAGATCCCGATTCCAGGCAAAATCGGCAGCTATCCCGGGGCTCGCACCGCGCCTTCCGGGACATGGGGAAGGTGCCCAATTTTAGGCAAAATTGGACACCTCCGGGTCAGCCGAGCTGATCGGCGAGCTCCATCCAGCGCATTTCGACCTCGTCCTTCTCCTGCTGGAGCCCGCGCAGCTCCGCGTTCAGCTCCGCCAGCCGCTCCGGCGCTGTCGCGGCCTCCGCGAGCTTCTCGTGCAGCCGCGCTTCGCGCTCCGCGAGCTTGTCGAGCTGACGCTCGCAGCGCGCGAGGTCCTTGCGCGCCGCGTGCTCCTCCGCTCCGGAGAGCCCTCGCGGCTTCGCCGCGTCGGTCGCCTGCTTGCCGACGCTGCCTTCGGCCGCTTCCAACAGCGACTGACGCCGCTGCAGGTACTCGTCGATGCCGCCCGGCAGGTGCGTGAGGCCGCCGTCGCCGAACAGCGCGTGCACGCTGTCGCACACGCGCTCCACCAGGTAGCGGTCGTGGGAGACGACCACCAGCGTGCCCGGCCAGGTGTCGAGCAGATCTTCGAGCTGCTGCAGGGTGTCGATGTCGAGGTCGTTGGTGGGCTCGTCGAGGATCAGCACGTTCGGCTCGGCCATCAGCAACCGCGCCAGCTGCAGGCGCCGGCGCTCGCCGCCGGAGAGGTCTTCGACGGGCGTCCACTGCCGTCCCTTGCCGAAGCCGAAGCGCTCGCCGAGCTGCGATGCGGACAGCTCGTACTTGCCGAGGGTGACCCGCTCGGCGACGTTCTCGATCGCCTCCAGCACCCGCCAATGCCCGGGCAGGTCGTGCAGTTCCTGGGTCAGGTGCGCCAGCCGCACCGTCTTGCCCTCGATGCGCTTGCCCGCGTCGGCTTCGCGTTCGCCGGCGAGCAACTTCAGCAGCGTCGTCTTGCCGGAGCCGTTGACGCCGACCAGACCGATCCGGTCGCCGGGGCCGATGCGCCAGGTGACGCCGTCCAGCAGCGTGCGGTCGGCGATCCGGAGGTCGACGTCCTCCAGCTCCAGCACCGTCTTCCCGAGACGGCGCTTGGCGAACGCCACCAGCTCGACGGTGTCGCGCGGCGGCGGCACGTCGGCGATCAGGGCCTCGGCCGCCTCCATCCGGTACCGGGGCTTGGAGGTGCGGGCCTTCGCGCCGCGCTGCAGCCACGCGAGTTCCTTGCGCGCGAGGTTCTGCCGCTTCTCCTCCGCCTGCTGGGCGATGCGGGCGCGTTCGGCGCGGGCGAAGACCCAGTCGGCGTAGCCGCCTTCGTACTGCTCCACGCGGCCCTGGACGACCTCCCAGGTGCGGTTGCAGACGGTGTCCAGGAACCAGCGGTCGTGGGTGACGATCACCAGCGCGCACTTGCGCTCCAGCAGGTGATCGGCCAGCCAGTGCACGCCCTCGACGTCCAGGTGGTTCGTCGGCTCGTCCAGCACCAGCAGGTCCAGATCGCGCACCAGCGCGGCGGCCAGCGCGACGCGGCGGCGCTCGCCGCCGGAGAAGTCGGTGACCGGGGTGTCCAGGCCGAGACGGGTCATGCCGAGGCCGCTGAGCACCGAGCGCACCTGCGGGTCGGCGGCCCATTCGTGCTCGGCGCTGAAGCCGTGCGGGTCGAGCACCGCGTTGCGCACCGTGGAGTCGGCGGGCAGCTCGGTGCGCTGCGTGACGACGGCCATCCGCAGGTCGCGGCTCTGGCTGGCCCGGCCGCTGTCGGGCTCCGCGAGGCCGGCGAGCACCTCCAGCAGCGTGGTCTTGCCGCCGCCGTTGAGGCCGACGACCCCGATGCGCTCCCCCGCCGAGACCCCGAGCGAGACGCCGTCCAGCAGCGGGCGCACGCCATAGCTCTTGCTGACCGATTCCAGATTGACCAGGTTCACCATCGGGTGTTCGTCTACTCCATCAACTGCGTTGCGTGATCACGGGCTGGGCCCAGGCCCGAGTTTCGATTGAAACTGCAGACCGCGGTCCTAGGCGTGCAGTTTCAATTGAAACTGCACTTCAGGCGTGGACCTGGGGCGGGGTGGGGCGGTGAGCGGACTCTTCGGAGACCACCCGGGCTCCCGGGACGGGGCCGTGGGCGACGCGGACCGTGCGGCACACGCCCGCGCCGGAGAGCTCGGCCGCCACCCGGACCGCCGAATCCGCGTCGGTGCAGAGGAAAGCGCAGGTCGGGCCCGAGCCCGAAACGATCCCGGCGAGCGCGCCCGCCTGCACTCCCGCGCGCAGCGTGCGCCGCAGCCCGGGGCGCAGTGACACGGCCGCCGCCTGCAGGTCGTTGCCCAGCAGCAGGGCGAGCTGCCGCGGGTCTCCGGAGGCCAGCGCCTCCAGCAGCGGCTCGACCTCCCCGACGCGGTTCGGCTTCGACTCCGCCCGCAGCCGGTCGAGTTCGGTGTAGACGCCGGGCGTGCCCAGCCCGCGGCGATCGAGCGCGATGACCCAGTGGAAGGTGTGCCGCGCCAGCACCGGCACGAGCCGCTCGCCGCGGCCGGTGCCCAGCGCCGTGCCGCCCTGCAGCGAGAACGGGACGTCGCTGCCCAGCTTCGCGGCGATCTCACTGAGGTCGTCGCGCCCCAGCTCCAGCCGCCAGAGGTGGTTCAGCGCCAGCAGCGTCGCCGCCGCGTCGGCGCTGCCGCCGGCCATCCCGCCGGCGACCGGGATGCCCTTGTTGATCGACAGCCGCACCCCGGGCTCTTCCGGATCGCGCCCGCTGTGCTCGGCGAGCAGCTGCACGGCCTTCCAAGCCAGGTTGCTGGGGCCGGTGGGCACCGAGTCCGCACCATCGCCGTGCACGTCGATGCCGGGTTCCTCGGCGACCAGCACGGTGACCTCGTCGGTCATCGACAGCGCCTGGAAGACGGTGACCAGCTCGTGGTAGCCGTCCGGGCGCGGGTCACCGACCGACAGGTGCAGGTTCACCTTGGCCGGGACGCGAACGGTGATGGGTGTAGGAACCACGGAGAGCACTCTTAGAGCGTACGTGTAGAGGAAACCCCGCCGCCGACTTCCCTGCGTATTAGAACCTATCCAGACCCACCTTGCGGAGCGGTGCGGGTGGCGGAATCTCAGACGCCGTCTGGTCTCCGGGATCCCCGACACACGTATGCCCAAGACGACGCGGCGGGGACTGGCCTCGCCCAGTAGCCCAGAAGGGCGAGCACAGCCTGAGAACCCGCGGCGGTGCGAGTTGCGAGGGTGGGCCAAGCGGCTGCGCCGCTTCAAGAACAAAGCGGAAAATGCGGTGAAGGGCGCTTCCCGGCGATCAACGCGCCGGGAAGCGCCCTCCAGCGCGGATGCTGCGATCAGGCCGCCGGGATGACCGCGACGCCGCCGTACTTCTGGTTGATGAAGTCCTTGACCTGCTGGGACCGCAGCAGCTCGGCGAGCTTCTGGATCCGCGGGTCCTTCTCCAGCGCCGGGCTGGTCACCAGGCCGTTGGCGTAGGGGTTGTTCTCCGGGCTCTCCACGAGGACCGGGTTCTGCAGGTTCGCCTTGATCGCGTAGTTGCCGTTGACCACCGCGGCGGCGGCGTCATCCACCGAGCGCGGCAGCTGGTCCGGCGACAGGTCCTTGAACTTGATGTTCTTGGGGTTCTCGGCGATCGCCGACTCCAACCGGGTGCCCACCGCGGCGTCCGGCTTGAGCTTGATCAGGCCGCCCTGCTCCAGCAGCTTCAGGCCGCGGAACTGGTTCGCCGGGTCGTTGGACAGCGTGACCGTCGCGCCGTCCTGGACCTCCTGCAGCGACTTGACCTTGTTGGAGTACACCGCGAGCGGCTCCAGGTGCACGGCCTGGATCCAGACGAAGTCGCCGCCGCGCTGCTTGCGGTACTCGTCCAGGTAGGGCTGGTGCTGGAAGTAGTTCGCCTCCAGCTCGCCGTTCGCGACGGCCTCGTTCGGCCGGTTGTAGTCGTCGAACTTGACGATCTCGATGTCGAGTCCGGCCTGCTTCGCCAGGTTGTCCTTGACGTATTCCAGGATCTCGCCGTGCGGCGTCGGGCTGACCGCGACCCGCAGCGGGGCGTTCGGGTCCGAGGAGGCCTGGCCGCCGCCTCCGCACGCGGCCAGCACCACGCCGGCCGCGGCCACCAGGGCGGCAAAACGCAAACGCATCAGAGTTCGTCCTTTCTGGACAGTGGTTGGGAGGTCGTCCCAAGCAGGAAGAGTTTCGGGCGGGCGTCGCCCACGAGGTCAGCTCGTCGCGGTCCGGCGCCGGTCGACGAGCTTCGCGGTCCGGTCGGTGATCAGCTGCATCGCGAAGGCCAGCACGCCGAGCACGACCACCGATCCCCACAGGATCCGGTCGTCGTAGCCCTGGTAGCCGTCCTGGATCGCGGTCGTGCCCAGCCCGCCGCCGCCGATCGCGCCGGCCATCGCGGCATAGCCGACCAGCGCCACGGCGGTGACGCCGACCGCGCCGACCAGCGCGGCTCGCGCCTCGCCGAGCAGCACCGTCCACACGATCCGCAGCTTGCTCGATCCGGTCGTGATCGCAGCCTCGACCACGGTGAAGCTGACCTCGCGCAACGCGTTCTGCGTCAGCCGCGCGAAGAACGGGATGGCGCCGATGGTCAGCGGCACGATCACCGCGGTGCTGCCGATCGACGTGCCGATCAGCAGCCGGGTGAACGACGCCAGCACCACCAGCAGAACGACGAACGGCACCGAACGCACCACGTCGACGACCACGCCGAGCACCCGGTACAGCACGGGCTTCGGGTTCAGGCCGACCGGCGAGGTCAGGTGCAGCAGCACCCCGAGCGGCAGGCCTCCCAGCACCGCCAGCAGGGTCGACACCAACACCATGTAGAGCGTGTCGATCGTCGCTTCACCAAGAATTCCAAGGACCTCCGACCAGGGGGTCACATCACTCACGCAGCAGCTCCGTCAACGCACACCGGGGCGCGTCGCACATGCGCGTCCCGCTCGACCATCCACTTCAGGGCCGCCTCGGCTCGCTCGCCGGTCAGGCCCACCTTGAACTTCGCCACGGGCGTGTCACCCAGCCTGGTCAACCCGCCGCCCAGGATCGCGAGCTCGACCCCGAACCGGCCGGCGGCCTCCGGCAGCAACGCGCCGACCGCGGCGAAACCGACCAGCACGACCTCGGCGACGACGTCGTGCCTACCGCCGGGCCGCAGCGAATCGCCCTGGTCAGTGCCGGGCAGCAGCGTGTCGCCCACCCGGCTGCCGGGCTCGGCGACGAGGTCGATGACCTTGCCGTGCTCGACCACCCGGCCGTCCTCCAGCACCGCGACGTCGTCGGCGATCTTGCGCACCACGGCCATGTCGTGGGTGACCACCAGCACGGTGACGCCCAGTTCGGCGCGGGCGCGGTCCAGCACCGTGAGCACCGAGTCGGTGGTGCTCGGGTCGAGCGCCGAAGTCGGCTCGTCGGCCAGCAGCACCGACGGCTTGGCGGCCAGCGCACGCGCCACCGCGATCCGCTGGCGCTGCCCACCGGAGAGCTGGTCGGGGTAGACGGAGGCCTTGTCGGTCAGGCCCACGAGGTCCAGCAGCTCGCCGACGCGAGTGCGTCGCTGCGGGCCGCTGACACCGGCCGCTTCCAGCGGCAACGCGACGTTGCCCGCGGCGGTGCGCTGGCGCAGCAGCGAATCGCCTTGCGGCACAACGCCGATCTGGCGACGCGCCGCGCGAAGCGCCTTGCCGCCGAGGGAAACGAGGTCGGTGCCGTCGACGCGGATGGCGCCGCCGTCCGGCTTCTCCAGCAGCGCGATGCACCGGGCCAGGGTCGACTTGCCGGCCCCGCTCGGACCGACCACCCCGCACACCGCACCGGCCGAAACCTCCATCGACACGCCGTCGAGGGCGCGGACGGTTCCGTTGTTGTGCTGGAAGGACTTGGTCAGGTTCTCAACTGTGATCACGATCGGCTCCACATCAGCTCGCGACGGCCGCGCGCACGACAGGGCGGCAGGCCAAGGAACTCCGGAAAGGGAGGAAGAGCTGGGTCACATCTCGCGACGACAGGCGGTGGTGGTGCGACGCCCGTGGTCGATGACGCGACGCTGCGTCAGCAGCCTCCGGATGTGGTTCTGCCGGGATCGGACCAGCTGAGCTCGGGTCTGACCCGCAGGCGGGCTGGCTAACAGCGCGTTGGAATCCACAACAACTCCATCGGTCCTGGCGTTAGCACCTGCCCATCGGGTGGTTGCTGCGGCGTCGCGGAGCCAGGTCTCTCGGCCGCTCGGGATGGATTTCCCGAATAGTAGAACCCACTGGCGGATTCCAGCGCAAGTTGATAGTCGTCACTTTCCGAAATCGTCCGTCAAATCACACACCCGGACGAGCGGGAATTTTCCTGGCGCGCCAGGTGTTCTCGGTGACTCCGAGTAGTGGATCGACCTCGGTTGGCAAGCGCCCGGACGGGTGGTTCAGCGACCGCTCTCGGTAGCCGCGGCCTCCGCGATGCGCGCGAAGTCGGCGATCTCCAACTGCTCACCGCGAATCGACGGATCCACCCCGGCGGCCCGGAGGACTTCCTCCGCGCGCGCCGCGGACCCGGCCCAGCCGGACAGCGCGGCGCGCAACGTCTTGCGCCGCTGGGCGAACGCCGCGTCCACCACCCGGAAAACCTCCGCGCGCGGCGCGGTCGACGGCGGTTCGACGCGCTCGAACGACACCAGCCCGGAGTCCACATTGGGCACCGGCCAGAACACCTTGCGCGGCACCGGACCCGCGCGCCGCACGTCGGCGTACCACGCGGCCTTGGCGCTGGGCACGCCGTAGACCCGGCTGCCCGGCTTGGCGGCCATCCGGTCGGCGACCTCGGACTGCACCATGACCAGGCCGTGCCGCAGGCTCGGCAGTTCGGCCAGCAGGTGCAGCACCACCGGCACGGCGACGTTGTACGGCAGGTTCGCGACCAGCGCGGTCGGCGGCGCCGGGAAGTCCGCGGCGGTCACCCGCAGGGCGTCGGCCTCGATCACGGTGAGCCGGCCGGCCAGCGCCGGGGCGAACTCGGCGGCGGTGCGCGGCAGCCGCGCCGCGAGCACCGGATCGATCTCGACGGCCGTCACGGCACCGGCGGCGGGGAGCAGGGCGAGCGTCAGGGAGCCCAGGCCGGGGCCGACCTCCAGCACGACGTCGTCCGCCGTGACCGACGCCGAGGCCACGATGCGGCGCACCGTGTTCGGGTCGTGCACGAAGTTCTGGCCGAGCTTCTTCGTCGGGCGGATGTCGAGCTCCTCGGCCAACCGGCGCACGTCGGCCGGGCCGAGCAGAGTCGCCTGCTGGTCGTCCACACGGAAAAACTACCCGCGCCCCGAAGCCACCGTCCCCGCACCCCGACCAGCAGAACCACGAAAGGCACCTACCACCGGATCAGCCGGCGAGAGGCGCCCTTCATCTCGCGCAGCTCACATGATCGACGCCCGGGCGAAGCCGCTTCGATCATCCGCTCACCCGCGACGCTCAGTCCGCGTGATCGAAAGCCGCCGCAAGCGGCGTAGCCGCTTAGCCCACCTGTGCAACCGGCACCGCCGCGGGTTCTCAGGCGTCGTCTGACGAGGACAGCCCCGACGCGACGTATTGGACATACGTGCGTCGGGGATCCCGGAGTCCAGACGGCGACCGCAATTCCCGCAGGGGGGCCGCCACATGCACCGCCACGCAAAATGCGTCTGGAATACCGCTTGTCAGCCGAGGCCCAGCTTGGAGGAGCAGCCCGGCCAGGCTCCGTAGCCGCCGCCGCGGGCCGCGCGGACCTTCTCCGCGACCGCGATCTGCTGCTCGCGGCTGGCCTGGTGGGGGTACGGCGCGTACTGGTCGCCGCCGTAGGCGTCCCAGGTGGACTTGTTGAACTGCAGGCCGCCGTAGTAGCCGTTGCCGCTGTTGATCGCCCAGTTGCCGCCGGCCTCGCACTGCGCCAGCTTGTCCCAGACCCCGCTGTTCGGCGGCTGCTTCCCGCCAACGCGCACGACCTTGGGCTGCGCTTCCTTGGTGATCTTCTCGCCGACGGCTTCCCGGCCGGTCTCGTCGCCGTTGCGCGTGGTGACCCGGGTGAACACGATCTTCTCGCCGGGCACGCCGGGGAACTCGACCCGCTCCTCGCCCTTGAACATCGTGTTGTCGACGATCTCCTGCACCGGGGGCGCGACCGGCATCGTCACGTTGATGACCGTGCTGCCGGTGCGGTCGATGCGGATCTCGGCGCCGGTGACCAGCCGCTGGTCGCCGCCGGGCGTGATCGTGTCCTCGGGGCCGAGTTCGAGCTTCTGCTCCTTGACCAGCTCGTCGATGTTGACGGCGGTCGTGGTCAGCTGCCGCGGCTCGTTGCCACCGTCGATGACGGTGATGTTCTTGCTGGTCTTGACGACCAGGTCCAGGCCCTGCTCGGGCACGGCCATGGTGCGGTCGGCGGAAAGCCACGCCCCGTCGGCCTGCACGCCGAGCTGGCGCAGCGCCTGGTCCACCGTGACCGAGCGGACCCATTCCTCGCGCGGCTCGCCGTCGACGGTCAGCTTCAGCAGCCGACCGCGGTCGAGGGTGATGGTGTCGCCGTGGCTGACCTTGGCCTGCGGCGAGGGGCTCAGCGCGTCGTGCTGGCCGACGGCGATGCCCTCGTCCTCGAGCACGTCGGCGACGGTGCCCTCGTAGGTGCTGACGGTGCGCTCGTGCCCGTCGACCTCGACGGTCACCGACTTGTCCATCGCGGCGGCCGCGCCGCCGGTGCCGGTGAGGGTGAGCAGCACGCCGGCCACCGCGCCCTTGAGGAAGCGCCGCTTCCAGGTGGCGATCGCGTCGACGACCTCCTGCGGCGGGGTGTCGTCCTCCTCCGCCTCCGGCAACGCGTCCGGGATGACCAGCGGCGGCAGCACCGTGGTCTCGGCGTTGATCAGCCGGATGACCTCGTCGACGTCGATCTCGGCGGTCGCGAGCATGTCCGCGGCGTCCGGGCCGAGAACGTCGTAGATGTCCGCCGGGGTGATCTCGAGCGAGCCCGGCGGGAAGCTCGGGTGGTCCTCGGCCGGGTACCGCTGCGGCTCCGGGCGGTCCAGGAGTCCGACTGCGGTGTGCTGCTCGGCCTGGACCGGGGTGAACCAGTCCGTCGCAGGCTCGAAGGATTCGGCCCAGTAGCCGTCGTCCGACCGGTAGGCATGGCCGGGATAGCTGGGCTCGCCGCGTCCGTTCACAGGGTCGTTACCTCCCGAAGGCGGAAGTCGCGCTCGCGTGATGCGGAGCGGAGGTGGCGTCGGGCGAGACCCATGTCGTCGCTCAACTCCCTCGCTCCTCGCGTGCACACAACCTTCGTGCTTCGTGTCTGTATCCGACTCCCGCAGCCAAGCGCCGTCCTAGCCGACCGAGGCTCCGTTGCCCACGGCCCGCTTCCCCGACGTACACCGGCGAGACTTACGGGCGTTCCCCATGACTGGTTGTCATCGGTTACGAGGCCGAGACTTTAGCGTGATCAATGCAGCCAGCCAAGGACCCCGATCAGGCTTGTGATCTGCGTTACACTGATTTGCCGAGCAACCGAGCACGATCAGTAAGCGAGATCGCCCGCATTTGGTCCGTTCGGGGGTACCGTCGCCGTCCCGTTAACTGGGCGACCAGGCTCTTGGGTGACATATCACACGCCCCCGACACCTGCGGTTTCCATGACCGGCACGCGGTTTCCGGGCCGGGAACCGGACCCGGCCCGAGCACTCAACGCGCTCGGGCCGGGCCTCCCTCCCCTCACCCGAGGGATCTGTGCCCCCGCAGCGAGTTGATCACCTCATCGCGGCAGGCCCAGCTTCCGCGCGCACGCGGGCCAGGCGCCGAAGCCGCCGCGCGCCACGCGCAGCGCCTCCGCGATGACGATCTGCTGCTCCCGCGACGCCCGGTGCGGGTACTTGTGGAACCGGTTGCCACCGTGCGCGGCCCAGGTCCGGCGGTTGAACTGCAGGCCGCCGTAGTACCCGTTGCCCGTGTTGGCGGACCAGTTGCCGCCCGACTCGCACTTCGCGAGCCGGTCCCAGACGCCCGACCGCGCGGCCGGCGGCGCGCTCGGAGACGCCGCCGCCATCGGCGCCGCACCGCAGACCACGATGCTCGCCACTACCGTCGCCTTCGCGAACAAACCGAACTTCATCGCAATCCTGACTGCCGTGCCTCCGGGTAGGAGGTTCTCCGCCCAGCGGGGCGGAATTTCGGGGTGCTGGCCCCCATCCCGGCTTCCGATGTGGACGGTAGGGACGACGTAGCGGACTGCAAGCGGGCGCGATTCGGCGCGCAGTAGCAAAGAACTGCGAGTGAAAGGAATACGGGTGGGGTTACGCCTGATCGAGCCGGAACACTCGCTCGGCCGTGGCCGTGGTCGCCACCACGAGTTCTTCAAGCGTCATTCCACGGAGTTCGGCAAGATCCTGAAGGGTGTAATTGACGCAGTACGGCTCGTTCGGGCGTCCGCGGAACGGGTGCGGGGTCAGGAACGGGGCGTCCGTCTCCACCACGAACTGGTCCAGCGGCACCAGCTGCGCGGCCTCCCGGAGCGCCTTGGCGTTGGCATTGCGGAACGTCGCGGTCCCGGCGAAGGACAGCACGTAGCCGGCGTCCACGCAGGACCGGGCGAACTCGGCGTCCCCGGAGAAGCAGTGGAACACCACGGTTTCGGGGGCGCCCTCTTCGGCCAGGATCCGCAGGATGTCCTGGTGCGCCTCGCGGTCGTGGATCATCAGCGGCTTGCCGACGCGCTTGGCCAGGTCGATGTGCCAGCGGAAGGCCTCCTGCTGCGGCTCCGGCGGCGAGTAGTCCCAGTAGTAGTCGAGCCCGGTCTCGCCGACCGCGACCACCCGGGGGTGCGCGACGAGCCGCTCCAAAACCTGCCGGTCGGCGTCGTCGAAGTCCTTCGTCCGGGTGGGGTGCAGCGCCACCGCCGCGAACACCCGGTCGTCCCAAGTGGACGCCTCGACGGCCCACTCGGCGGAGGAGATGTCGTCGGCGACGGTCACCACCCGGCCGACCCCGGCTGCCTGCGCGCGGTCCACCATGGCGCGCACCTCGTCGAGCGTCTTCGCGCCGCAAGCGTCGAGATGGGTGTGCGCGTCGACCGCGGGCGCGGGCAGCGCCTCCGGCACCGGCGGCAGCTCACGCTTCCGGTCCCGCTTGCTCATCGCACCTCTCCAACGCAGGCAGCACTCGGTTGGGTCGACCGCAGTTTCAATTGAAACTGCGGTCCACCGAGGGTTGGGGCACCGACTGACTCCGTCATGGGTGCCCCAACCCTCGGGTGATCAGCTTTCGATCGGGGCCCATTCCGGGCCGGTCTCGCCGAGCTTCGGGTCCAGCTTGGCGAACAGCGGCGTCGGCTTCTGCAACGGCCGGCCGACCTCGATCTCGGTGGACCGCCACGCAGCCTGCTCGCCGGCGTAGTCGCCCATCAGCACCGGGTACTCGATGCTCGGGTCGTCCAGGTCGGTCACCTCGCGGATCTCCGGCTGGGCCGACCAGACACCGGTGCCGCCGAGCAGCTCGTGCACCTTCTGCGCCGAGTGCGGCAGGAACGGGGTGAGCAGCGTGTTGGCGTCGGAAACCACCTGCAGCGCCGTGTGCAGCACGGCGTCCCGCCGGTCCGGGTCCTCCTTGAGCTTCCACGGCTCCTGGTCGGACAGGTACTTGTTCGCCGCCGACACGACCCGCATGGCCTCCTGCGAGGCGGCCTTGAAGCGGGACCGCTGCAGGTGCCCGCCGACGGTGTCGAAGGCGTTGCGGGACAACGCCTTCAGCTCCTCGTCGGCGGCCTGGGGCGCGGTCGGCGCGGGCACCGCGCCGTTGTTCTTCGCGGCCATCGAGATGGACCGGTTGACCAGGTTGCCCCACTCGTTGGCCAGCTCGAAGTTGGTGCGCCGGACGAACTCGTCCCAGGTGAAGTCGGTGTCCTGGTTCTCCGGCCCCGCGACCGAGATGAAGTACCGCAGGGTGTCCGGGCCGAACTCGCGCAGGAAGTCCCGCACGTAGATCACCGTGCCGCGGGAGGTGGAGAACTTCGACCCGCTCATGGTGAGGAACTCGCTGGAGACGATCTCGTCCGGCAGGTTCAGCTCGCCGTACGGGCCGACCTCGCCGCCGCGGTCGCCCTGGCCGTTGTGGCCCATCAGCAGCGTCGGCCAGATCTGGGCGTGGAAGGTGATGTTGTCCTTGCCCATGAAGTAGTAGCCCTGGGCGGCCGGGTCGGTCCACCACTGCTTCCAGGCGTCCGCGTCACCGGTCCGGCGGGCCCACTCGACGCTGGCCGACAGGTAGCCGATCACCGCGTCGAACCAGACGTAGAACCGCTTCATCGGCTGGTCGCGCCAGCCGTCCAGCGGGATCGGCACGCCCCAGTCCAGGTCCCGGCTGATCGCCCGGGGCCGCATGTCGTCGACCAGGTTCTGGGCGAACTTGAGGACGTTGGGCCGCCAGCCGGTGCGCGTGGACAGCCACTTGCCCAGCGATTCGGTGAACGCGGGCAGGTCCAGGAACAGGTGCTCGGTCTCGACGAACTCCGGCTTCTCGCCGTTGATCCGGGACACCGGGTTGATCAGGTCGGCCGGGTCGAGCTGGTTGCCGCAGTTGTCGCACTGGTCGCCGCGCGCGCCGTCGTAGCCGCAGATGGGGCAGGTGCCCTCGATGTAGCGGTCGGGCAGCGTGCGACCGGTGGACGGGCTGATCGCGCCGGTGGTGGTCTTCGGCAGCACGTAGCCGTTGCGGTACAGCGCGAGGAAGATCTGCTGGACGACCTCGTAGTGGTTGCCCGTGGTGGTGCGGGTGAACAGGTCGTAGGACAGGCCGAGGCCCTGCAGGTCCTCGGCGATCACCCGGTTGTACTTGTCGGCGAGCTGGCGGGTGGTCAGCCCCTCGTTCTCGGCCTGCACCGAGATCGGCGTGCCGTGCTCATCGGTGCCGGACACCATGAGCACCCGGTTGCCGGCCATTCGCTGGTAGCGAGAGAAGACGTCCGAGGGCACACCGAAACCGGAGACGTGGCCGATGTGCCGTGGACCGTTCGCATAGGGCCAGGCCACAGCGGTCAACACAGAGGCACTCATGGTGCTTAGCCTACGGTTCGAGGGGTCGTGACCTCGAACCGGTTCTCGTTAATGAAGGTGTTCCGGGCTCGCCCCGCGCAGCTGTGCCGGTAGCGGTGCGAGTGACGAGGGTGGCGGCCGGCGACGACCGGGATCAGCACCGCACGGGCTGGGCGCCGGCCGGGTCGAGGGCGTTGAGCACCATGCGGCCGACGTGCGGGTTGAACGCCACCGCGACGTGCTCGGAGAAGTCCTGCGGGCAGACGTCCTGGAGCAGGATGTTGGTCGCGTTCGGCGCGTCCAGGTAGCCGCTGGTGTACGGGGTGACCAGCTGGTCGTACTTGGTCATGATCGTCGTGTACTCGATGCCGGGCACCGCGGCGCCGTCGGCGTTGAGCTTCGTCATGAACTCGGAGTCCTTGAAGAACTGGCGGCACGAACCGCACAGCTCGTCCGGGATCTGGCCGACGACCGGCAGCTCCTCGGCCAGCCGGTCCAGCAGCTCCGAGGTGTTCTGCAGCGTGGTGCCGTCGTAGAGCGGCGTGATCGCGACGTAGCGCTGCACCTTCTCGGCACCGCCCAGGAACTTCAGGTAGTACTGCGGCATCACGGTGCCCTCGGAGTGGCCGACCAGGTCGACCTTCTCGGCGCCGGTGGCGGCCAGCACCCGGTCGACGAAGTCGGCGAGCTCGGGCGCGCTCTCCTCCATCGGCGCGAATCCGCCGGTGATCTGCGGGACCCCGGGCGGAAGGCCGTAGGTCAGGGCGAAGGCGCAGTAGCCCTGGTCGGCCAGCACCGGCCCCAGGTACGCCCAGTTCGTGGTGGCGGCACCGCCGAGGCCGTGCACCAGGACCACCGGCGTCGGGTGTTCGGCGCTGGGCTGGCAGCTCCAGTCGTTCACGCCGGACGGCGCGGCGGCCGCCTCGGGCTGGGCCGTCGCGGGCGTCGCCGCCGCGGTGACCGCGAGCAGGGCCGCGAGGGCGGCCAGGACACCTCTGATGCGCATCTTCAACCTCGCCTCGTCGTGCGGTTTTTCGATGCACAACGGGCCCGGAACCAGGAAGTGACGCGGCCGACCGCAACATCATCCCGACGGCCCAGCCGCCAAGAGCACGCGCGACTTCAAGACCCGTGCGCACTTTGTGCTGCTACAGCGGCTGTTTTGGATGTCGTGGTGTGAGGTGCGGTACCGCGGGGTCTTGTCTTTGAAGCGGCGCAGCCGCTCGCAGCTCGCACCGCCACGCAGAGCAAGTTTGGAAACAGGCTCTACAGCGGCAAGAAGTGCGCACGGGTTTTGCGCTGTTCGATGCGGCGGCTGGTCAGGCCAGGTCGGCGCGGAAGAAGTCGACGTTGTACGGGCCCCACTGGGTCAGGGTGAAGTAGATCGCCGGCCGGTCCGCGGCCCACGGGTGCAGGAAACCGCCGTAGAGCCCCGGGCAGTCGGCACCGGACACCACGACCTCGCCGCCGGTCCACGGCCCGGTGAGCTCCGGAGCCGTGCGCAGCACGATCGCCGCGCGCCGCTCGTCGAGGTGCACCGCGAACCACCGGTCGAAGCGCCGGTTGTACTGCACCGACAGCTCGGCGACCGGCGCGGGCAGCACGGGCGCGGCGGCGAGCGGGTCGTCGCCCCAGCCGGTGCCGGTCCAGTACTCGTAGGCCGCTGGGTCGAGCAGGTCGTCGGCGCCGACGCGGGCGAGGTGCCCGGCGCCGAACCGGCCGCTCGGGGTGCCCAGCAGGTGGGCGCGGCCGTCCAGGACTCCGGCGAAACCGATCATCTGGAACGGATGGCCACCGGGGTCGCGGCGCCGGAACCGGCTCAGCCAGGGCTGCCGCGAGTTCCGCCACACCGCCGTCTCCGACTTCGTCCAGGCCGCCCCGCCGTCGTCGGAGTACGCGAGCGCGCCGTAGTTCGTGTGCCACACGCCCGGCATCCCCCACCGCCGCACGGACATGTAGTGCAGGTAGTTGCGGCCGCCGATGGCGATCCCCGCGGTCGGGATCACGGTGTGCTCGCGCACCCCGTTCCGGTCGCCGGGCAGCGCCTGCCCGGCCATGCCGTCCTCGCGCGACAGTACCGAGTCGAACTTCAGGCCCGCGTCCAGATCGGTGTTGGTGGACCGCGCGATCACGTTGTACCGCCAGTCGGCGCTCTTGGGGCCCGCGCCGTGCCCGCCCCAGCCATCGCCGTAGGTGTCGCCGAAAGCCGCGAGCACGCCGCCCCGGCCGTCGTCCCACATGATCCCGAGGTCCGTCGCGCGGATGCCGAACCGGCTGGCCGTGCTGTTGCAGGAGTCCTCGCCGGTGATCCTCGTGAGCCTGGTCGCACCGATCACACTCACCACGCGTCCACCGTACGCACGGCAGACGCGTCGCGCGGGGAAGGCGTTCGCGCAGGTGGCCGCCGCGAGCTCGCGGCGCTGCCCGGCGGCTCGGGATCCTGGCCGGGACATGACCTCGGCCACTCCCCAAACCGCGCCCCACCTGATTGACCAGCGCAAACAGCGGTAGCCGGGGCTGTGGTCCCGGCTCGGTGCGCGGTCATACTGTCGGCGTGCCGCTCTTCACCCGTCCGATTGACGGCGAGGCGAGCGCAGCCCAGGTGCTGCGGCGCCTCGCGGCCCGCGCGCGCCGCCGCGGGCTGCCGCCGCCGGCCGCGCTGACCGGCGACTGGTTCGGCGGCTCCGCCGTCCTCGCCCCGTCCGTGCGGATCGACGCCACCGCGCCGGACCGGGCCTTCACCACCACCGACACGCCTGTCGGCCAGGCCGGACCCGGCCCGGTCGGTGGCGGCTGGATCGGTTACCTCGGCTACGGCCTCACCGACCCGGGTCGGCACGCCGAACCCCGCCGGCTGCCCCTCGCCGCGTGGGGCTGGGCCGATCACGTGCTGCGGCTCGACCCGGACGGGCAATGGTGGTTCGAGGCGCTCGGCGCCGCAGAACCGGGACTGGTCGCGGAGCTCGCCGAGGTGGTCGCCGGAGGCGATCCGCCGCAGGTCTCCTGGGAGGCGGGGCCGGTCGGCAGACCGGACGCCGACCGGCACGGCAAAGCCGTGCGCGGATGCGTGGAGGAGATCGCCGGAGGCGAGATCTTCCAGGCGAACATCTGCAGCCGGTTCGCGGTGCCGTTCCGGGGCGATCCGCTGGAGGTGTTCGCCGCGGGCAGCGCGCGGTTGCAGCCCGCGCGGGCCGCTTACGTGGCCGGGTCGTGGGGCGCGGTCGCGTCCTTCTCGCCCGAGCTGTTCCTGGCCCGGCACGGCCGGGTGGTGCGCTCCAGCCCGATCAAGGGCACGCTGCCGCGGCGGGGACCGCAGGACGACCGCAACGCCGAACTGCTCCGTTCGTCCACAAAGGACGTTGCGGAGAACGTGATGATCGTGGACATGGCGCGCAACGACCTCGGGCGGGTCGCCGAGGTCGGGCGCGTGACGGTGCCCCGGCTGCTGGACGTGCAGCCGCACCCCGGCGTGTGGCACCTGGTGTCGGACGTGCGGGCGGAAATCCCCTTGGAGCTGCCGAATTCGGCGCTGCTGTCGGCGGCGTTCCCGCCCGCGTCGGTGACCGGCGCGCCGAAGGCGCGGGCGCTGGAGCTGATCGCGGAGCTGGAATCGCAGCCGCGCGACGTCTACTGCGGCGTGGTCGGCATGGTCTCGCCCGTCGCGGGCATGGAGCTCAACGTCGCCATCCGCACCCTGGAATTCGCCGACGGCGTGCTGCACCTGGGCGTCGGCGGCGGGATCACCGCGGACTCCGACGCGGACCGGGAATGGCAGGAAGTGCTCACCAAGGCCGCCCCGGTCCTGTCCCTGCTCGACCGCTAGATGTGGTGTCTCGGGACCTTGGTTGCGCGAAGTCCTCGAAGGTGGGCTGCTGCGGGATGTCCGCGAGTGGTTCGGGCGGCTGGTCGCGTCAGCGTGCGAACTTTTCGATGGCCGCTGGGGTGACGGGGGTGAAGAAGTTGACGAGGTTGCCGTCGGGGTCGCGGAACAGCAGCGACCGGTTGCCCCAGGGCATCGTGGTGGGCTCGGTGACGAAGCCGGTGACGAAACCGGTCAGGTTCTGGTGAACGCGGTCCACGTCATCGACGAGGAACTCGGTGATCACGCTGTGGTTGTCCGCCGGGCGGGCAGAGCCCGGGGCGAACAGAGGGACGGTGCTAGTGCCGGCGATCGCGAGGGTGGCGCCCGCGGTGTTGAGTTCGGCGAAGTCTTCGGTGGCCCACGTCGCCCGCACCCCGGTGGCTCGCTCGTAGAACTCGACGAGGCGCGCTACGTCGCTGGTGATGATGCGGATCGAGACGAACTCCATGGGGATCTCCTTGGCTGTGCTGGAGGCGTGCACCGCGCAGGCTAGGAGAAATAGTGGACAGAATCGGTCCTGTATTCGCGTTAGGTTGTGCGCATGCCCCGACCCACTGCCCGCGTGCTGATACTCCTGGAGCTGCTGCAGTCGGGCGGTACCCGGACGGTGGCCGAATTAGCCGACCGGCTCGGCGTCGAAGGGCGCACCGTGCGGCGGTACGTGGACCAGCTGATCGACCTGGATGTGCCCGTGGAATCGGTGCGCGGCCGCTACGGCGGGTACCGGCTCGCTCCCGGGTACCGCTTGCCTCCGCTCATGCTCAGCGACGACGAGGCGCTTGCCGTGCTGCTCGGCCTGGTCGCCGGCCGCCGAGCAGGGCTGACGACGACGCAGCACACGGCAAACGAGACGGCATCGGCGAAGATCCGGCGGGTGCTGCCCGAGCACATCGCCCGCCGGCTCGACACACTCCTGGAATCCCTCGCCTTCACGGACCAGCCCGGAGAGTTCGACACCCCGGACGCCGGGGTCCTGCTCACCATCGCCGATGCGGTGCGCCACCGCCGACCGGTCTCGATCCGCTACACCGACCGCGACGGACGGCGCAGCGAACGCACGCTGCACGCGTACGGGATCGTCGCCCATGCGGGCCGGTGGTACGTCACGGGCAAGGACGCCCAGATCGGCGAGGACCGAACCTTCCGGCTCGATCGCATCGCAGACGCGCGGGCCCTGCCCGGATTTTTCGAAGCGCCTGTGGGTCCCGATCCGGCACAGCGCGTGTTGTCAGCGTTCGCCACGGCCGAGTACCGGCATGAGGTGACCTTGCGGATCCACGGGACAGTTGAGCAGATCCGCGCCCACCTGCCCGCCAGCGTCGCGAGCCTGGAGGAGCACGAGTCCGCGGCAGGCCAGGACCGGGCGACCGAGCGCTGGCTGCGCGTCGATCTGCGGGCGGAGCGGCTCGACTGGTTGCCTCCAGTGCTCGCCTCACTCGACCGGCCGTTCGTCATCGAGCGCCCGGATGAGCTGCGCGACCTCGTCACCGCGCTCGCCGATCGCCTTGCGTCCTACGCTCGCCAAGCCTGACCGCGAGGAACCAATGTCATGAGATGGCACAGCTAGCCGCAGGCGACGCCGTTTTCGCGCGAAAACGCCACCCGGCAGGGGGTGTCAGCCGAGCAGGGCCAGAGCCTCTTCGGCGGTGAGGCAACCCGCCGTCGCCAGGTCGAGGTTCGCCAGGGACGCGGCGTGCACCGCTTCGTCGGCCGCCGCCACGCAGTCGCGCACCACGTGCACGGTGAAGCCGAGGTCGGTGCCGTGCCGGGCCGTCTGCTCGACCGTCAGGTTCGTGGCCACCCCGGTGATCAGCAGGGTGTCGATGCCCTGCTCGTGCAGCCACGGCACGAGGTCGTTGCCCGCCAAGCCGGAGAGCCGCTGGTTGTCCACCACCCGGCCGCCCGAGTCCGCCATCGCCGCGATCAGCCCGGAGCCCGGCGCGTCCGGCCGGAACGCTTCTTGCGCATCGCCGACGGCGCGCATGAACGCCGTGTTGCGCACCAGCTCACCCTCCCCGACGGGCACCGTGAACCGGGTGAACACCAGCTCGGCCCCGGCCTCGCCGGCCGCCCGGTGGAACCGCGCGGCGCGCTCGACCACGCCGCTGCGGGCAACCGGTTCGGCCAGCATCCCGCCGAAGAATCCCTCGGGCTCGATCACGTTGACCTGCCAATGCAGGCCCAGCACCGCACATCGCATCATTCGATCTTGCCCGAGAGCCCGGCCGGGTCTCTACCGCCGGGCGGCGAGGACCGCGTCGTACAGCTCCTTCTTCCGCACGCCCGCGAGCTCCGCGACCTCCGCTACCGCGTCCTTCAGCCGCACGCCTTCGGCGGCGCGCTCCTCCACCTGCGCCACCAGCTCCGCCGGGTCGGTGGCCGCCGGCGGCTCGGCTCCGCCGAGCACCACCGTGATCTCGCCGCGCACGCCTTCGGCGGCCCAGGCGGCGAGCTCCGCGAGGCTGTCGCGGCGGATCTCCTCGTAGGTCTTGGTCAGCTCGCGGCAGACCGCCGCCCGCCGCGAGCCGCCGAGCACCTCGACGGCGTCGGCCAGGGTGTCGGCGAGCCGGTGCGGCGCCTCGAAGAACACGCAGGTGCGTTCCTCGGCGAGCAGCCGGCCGAGCCAGCGGCGGCGTTCGCCCTGCTTGCGGGGCGGGAACCCCTCGAAGCAGAACCGGTCCGACGGCAGCCCGGACACCGCGAGCGCGGTGGTCACCGCGGACGGCCCCGGCAGGCAGGTCACCGGCAGCTGTTCGGCGACGCAGGCCGCGACCAGCCGGTATCCGGGGTCGGACACGCTGGGCATCCCGGCGTCGGTGACCAGCAGCACCGTGCGGCCCTCGCGCAGGGCGTCCAGCAGCATCGGCGCCCGCGCCGCTTCCACGCCCTCGTAGTAGCTGACCACCTTGCCGCCGGGCGTGACGCCCAGCGCGCTGGCGAGCGCGCGCACCCGCCTGGTGTCTTCCGCCGCGATGACGTCGGCCGAGCTGAGCGCGTCGATGAGGCGCGCCGAAGCGTCGCGGGCGTCGCCGAGCGGGGTGGCGGCGAGCAGGAGCGTGCCGGAGTCCATAACCGCACAGCGTATTTCCGCGGGCGCGCCGCCCGGGGCGGCGGGCCACCGACTTCGCGGCTGGTCTCCTACGATCGGGGGCTGTGAGCGTCCTCGTCCCCAATCCGGGTGGCCGCAGCGCCGACGAACTCGTCAACGTCGGCCGCAGGCCACCGGCCCGGCAGCCGGGCGAGACCGACCCGCGTCCGCTGCTCGACGTGACGATGCCCACCGACCGGCTGCGCGGCTGGCTGGTGACGATCGCGGTCACGGTCGTCGCGGGCCTCGTGCGACTGTGGGACCTCGGGCGCGCCACCAACGAGGGCACCCCGGTCTTCGACGAGAAGCACTACGTGCCGCAGGCGTGGCAGATGCTGCGCAACGGCGGCTACGAGGACAACCCCGGCTACGAGCTGGTCGCGCATCCGCCGGTCGGCAAGCAGCTGATCGCGATCGGCGAGTGGCTGTTCGGCTACAACCCGTGGGGCTGGCGGATCATGGCCGCGCTCTGCGGCACGGTGATGGTGCTGCTCGTCGTGCGCATCGCGCGCCGCATGACCCGATCCACGCTGCTCGGCGCGGTGGCCGGCGTGCTGCTGATCTGCGACGGGCTCAGCCACGTGCAGTCCCGGGTCGGGATGCTCGACGTGTTCCAGGCGATGTTCCTGCTCGCCGCGTTCGCCTGCCTGCTGGCCGACCGCGACCAGGTGCGCAGCCGTCTGTGGCAGGTGTGCGTCGAGGGCCGACTGGACGCGAGCGGCTGGGGCCCGCGGCTGGGGTTCCGCTGGTGGCGGTTCGGCACCGGGCTGATGCTCGGGCTGGCCTGCGGCGTGAAGTGGAACGCCATCTACTACATCATGGCGTTCGGCCTGCTCAGCGTCATCTGGGATGCGCTGGCGCGACGCGCGGCGGGGGTCCGGCGGCCGTGGCGGGCGGCGCTGGTGCGCGACACCGCGCCGGCGCTGTGGTCGCTGGTGGCGATCCCGCTGCTGGTCTACTTCGCGACCTGGGCAGGCTGGTTCGCCAGCGAGACGGCGACGGACCGGCACGCCGTGATCACCGCCGACGACGTAGGCTTCGGGTCGCTGCCCGACGCGCTGCGGTCGCTGCTGTACTACCAGCTCAACGTGCTGGACTTCCACACCCACCTGGTCACGCCGAAGAACCCGCACCCGTGGGAGTCGAAGCCGTGGGCGTGGCCGATGGGCATGCGCCCGATGCTCTACTACTACGAGTCCGGGATCTCGGGCTGCGGCCGGTCCAACTGCATCGGGGCGACGATGCTGATCGGCACGCCGGCGATGTGGTGGCTGGCGCTGCCCGTCGCGGGCTGGGCGGTCTGGCGGGCGACCAGCAGGATGGACTGGCGCTACGCCGCGGTCCTGGTCGGCTACGGCGCGGGCTACCTGCCGTGGTTCACCAACCTGGACCGGCAGATGTACTTCTTCTACGCGACGCCGCTGGCACCGTTCCTGGTGCTGGGCATCGTGCTGGTGCTGGGCGAGGTGCTGGGCACGGCGCGCGACCACCTGGAACGGCGCCAGACGGGGCTGCTCGCGGTGTCGCTGTACGTGGGGCTCGTGGTGGCGAACTTCGTGTGGCTGTGGCCGATCCTCAACGGCGAGCCGATCACCCAGGAGCACTGGCAGGCCGAGCTCTGGCTCCCCTCCTGGCGCTGAGCCCGCAGCTGCGAGGCCGTGAGCGTTTTGGGGTGATCTCCACCACACTCACGGCCCGTGACCAGCCGGAACAGGATCAGGCGCGTGGCTCCCAGCGGAACCAGGCGCGGGCCAGCAGGCCCAGCACCGCGGTCCAGGCCACCAGCACGCCGAGCGCCGGAAGCCCGCCCAGCAGGTCCACCCCGGACATCGCGCGGTGCACCAGGTCCCCGAAGGCCCCGCCGGGCAGCAGCACCACGGCCGGCGAGCTGCTCAACGACGCCCACACCGCGCTGCCGAGCAGCACGAGGAGCCACGGCATCGTGGTGATCTGCGCCTGCTCCGCGGTGGACGTCCGGCCGCTCGTCGCCGCCCCCGCCGCGACGGCGAGCGCGACTCCCGGGATCATCGCGAGCACCAGCGCGACCGGGCTCGCCGGCAGCGGCGCGCCCAGGCCCACCGAAATCCCGAACAGCACGATCATCTGGCCGAACCCGAGCAGGACCGCCGGGCTCAGCAGCCCGGTCAGGATCGTCGCGGCCGACTGCTCGCTGCTGCGCAGCCGCTTCAGGTACAGGTCCTCGCGGCGGCTGGTCAGCGCGGTGGTCACCGTGAAGTAGACGGTGAGGCCCTGCACCGCCAGCAGCTGCGTGGTCAGCGTCGCGGACCAGACCCGCAGGTCGGCGCTGCCGGGCACGCTGGTGCCCAGGAACAGGCCGAGCAGCAGCGGCATCAGCGTCGCGCTGAGCGCCACGGTCTTGTTGCGCATCAGCAGCTTCCACTCGGCGCTGCTCAATGCGAGCACGGCTGTGCTCATGGGACGGCCACCTCCTGGCGGACGGATTGGAAGATGTCTTCGAGCGACGCCTGGTGCGCGCGCAGGCCCGCGAGGTCCAGGCGTCCGTCGGCCCAGGACAGCAGCGCGTGCAGGTCGCGCTGCAGGGCCGGGGTCCGGACCTCCACGCGGGTGCCGGTCCACGTCGCCGTCCCGGCCAGCGGCGGGAGCTCGACGCGGTCGCCGGGATCGAAGCTGATCCGCGCCTGCTGGGAGGCCAGCACGTCGACCAGCCTGCCGGACACCGCGATGCGGCCCTGGTGCATGATCGCCAGCCGGTGCGCCAGCCGTTCGGCCTCCTCCAGGTAGTGCGTGGTCAGCAGCACCGTGGTGCCCCGCGCGAGGCGGGCGCGCACCATTTCCCAGGTGGCGCGGCGGGATTCCGGGTCCATGCCGGTGGTCGGCTCGTCCAGGAACAGCAGGTCCGGATCGCCGAGCAGGGCGAGCGCGAGGTCCAGCCGGCGCCGCTCGCCGCCGGAGAGCTGCTTCACCCGCGTCGCGCGCCGGGCCGCCAGCCCCACCGCCGCCAGCGATTCGTCCACATCGGACTTTCGGGCGGTCAGCGCGGCGCCGAGCCGGGCGGTTTCGAGGACCGTCAGATCGCCGGCGAAACCGCCCTCCTGCAACATGATCCCGGTCCGGCGGCGCACCGAGCGATCCCGCCGGGGGTCCTGGCCGAAGACCCGCACCGCGCCCGCGGTGGGCGCCCGGTGCCCCTCGATGGTCTCCAGGGTCGTCGTCTTGCCCGCCCCGTTGGTGCCGAGCAGCGCGAACAGCTCACCGGAGTGCACGTCGAAGTCGATCCCGCGGACCGCCTCGAAATCGCCGTAGCGGCAACGCAGTCCGTTGACGCTGATCACTGGTGTCGTCATGCCGTCAAGGCTCGCCGGATCGCATTCGCGCCGGTAGAGCGTTCCGTCAGCCCCGATCGCGAGTCATGTCAGGGAAATTGATGACTGATGTCATGCCGGAATCGGCGAACGGGGCGGGACGGATGCATGATGCTGGACCGGTGAGCGATCCCGACCCCGTCCAGTTCGATCCGCGCCGCATCGTGCGACTGCGCCGCTACACGTGGTGGTCGCTCGTGCCGCTGATGCCGGTGTACGCGTTGTTCCCGGTGCTCAACCTCATCGCCGGCGCGCGGCAGGGCTTCTACGGCACGCCCCAGATCGTCGCCCTGGCGCTGGCCATGGTCGTGATCGCGGTGGACGGCACGATCCTGTCGATCAGCCTGATGCGTGGTCTCGGCCAGGGCACCTCACGCCCGGTCCTGCACGGTGCGGTCTTCGTGCTCGCCCTCGCCGCCATGGCGTACGCGCTGAGCCAGGACGGCAGCGGGATGACCTGGTCGGTGCTGGTCAGCGGGCTCGCCGCGGCGCACATCGCGGCCAGCCCGCACCGGTTCCGCTGGCAGCTGGCCGTCGCGGCCACGTTGCTGATCAGCACGGTCGCCGGGCTCGCGGCCCTGCCGCGGATGCCGCACCCGATGCTCGCCGTCATCACCGGCTTCACCGCCGTGGTCACCGTGGCCGCGGTGATCTTGCTGGTCTTCGTCGCCGCCTGGTTCTGGGACATCGTGCTGGAGCTGGACCGGGCCCGTGCCGTCAGCGCCGAGCTCGCCGTCGCCAAGGAACGCCTCCGGTTCGCCGCCGATCTGCACGACATCCAGGGCCACCACCTGCAGGCGATCGCCTTGAAGGCGGAGCTGGCCGAGCGCCTGGTCGGCGTCGACGACGACCGGGTGCGCGCCCAGGCCGCCGAGGTGGCCGAGCTCGCGCGGACCGCGCTGAAGGACACCCGCGAGGTCGTGCAGGGCTACCGGCGCAGCAACTTGATCACAGAACTCGACAACGCGCGCGAAATCCTGGAGGCCGCCGGCGTCCGGACCACGGTGCGCGGTGACGCGACGATGGTTCCGCCGCCGCTGCAACCGCTTTTCGGCGCGCTGGTGCGCGAAGGCACCACCAACATCCTCCGGCATTCGCGCGCCGAGAACTGCGAACTCGTCATCGCCGTCGACGGCCCGCGCACGCAGGTCGTGCTGTGCAACGACCGCCCGAACCCGCCGAACGGCGACGCCGGGTCCGGCATCGACGGGCTGCGCCAGCGGTTCGGCACGCTGGGCGGGCGGGTCGACGCGAACCGGGTGGCGGACCGGTTCGAGCTGCGCGGTTCCGCCGACGAACCCGGGAGGACTTCGTGATCCGAGTGGTGCTGGCCGACGACGAGGACCTGATCCGGGGCGCGCTCGCCGCGCTGCTCGACCTGGAGCCGGACCTGGAAGTGGTCGCCCAGTGCAGCAACGGGGCGGAAGCGCTCCGGGCGGTCGGCGAGCACGCGCCGGACATCGCGGTCTTCGACCTGGAGATGCCGGAGCTCGACGGCGTGCAGGCCGCGCAGCGCCTCGACGGACAGCTCCCGATCGTGCTGGTCACCCGGCACGCCCGCCCCGGGGTGCTGAAGCGGGCGCTCGCCGCGGGCATCCGCGGCTTCGTGCCCAAGACCACGCCCGCATCCCGGCTGGCCGTGATCCTGCGCGACGTGCACGCCGGCGCCCGCTACATCGACCCGGAGATCGCGGCCAGCGCGCTGACCGGCGGCGCCTGCCCGCTCACCGACCGGGAACTCGAACTGCTCGGGCACACCCTGCAGGGCGGCACGATCGCCACCATCGCGGCGGCGGTGCACCTGGCGCCCGGCACGGTCCGCAACTACCTGTCGGCGGCGATGACCAAGCTCGGCGTCGAAACCCGGCACGAAGCGGCCCGCCGCGCCTGGGAAGAGGGCTGGATCTAGCGGCGATCTCGCGCGAAATCGCCGCCCGGCCCGGGTGGGTGCCGACGGTTTCGCGCGAAACCGCCGGCGCCCGAAGTGGGTGAAGCCGCGCGTGGTCGCTCCGGGCTGGGACGACCACGCGCGGGTCCCGCCCCTCAGGCCAGGTCGGCCAGGGTCTTGCGAAGCGCGGCCACCGCGTCGACGATCTCCTCCGGCCGGACCGAGAGCGGCGGACGGCAGCGCAGCGCGTCCGGACCCGACGGCAGGAACAGCGTGCGGTAGCTGTCGCGGGCGATCGCCAGCGCGCGGTCGCGCTTGGCCGGGTCGCGGAAGGTGATCGCGCACATCAGGCCGCGGCCGCGCGGGTCGCGGATCACCGACGGGAATTCCGCCGCCAGGTCGCGGAGCTCGCCCAGCAGCAGCTCGCCCATCTGCCTGCTGTGCTCGAACAGGCCCTCGCGCTCGACGACCTCCAGGATCCTGGTCGCGCGGACCATGTCGACCAGCGAACCGCCCCAGGTGGAGCTGATCCGGCTGGCCTCGCGGAAGGCGTTGTCGGCGACCTCCAGCACGCGGCGCCCGCCCATCACCCCGCACACCTGCAGGCGCTTGCCGAAGGCGACCAGGTCCGGCTCCAGCCCGAGCGCCTCGTGCGCCCAGGCCCGCCCGGTCAGCGCGCCGGTCTGCACCTCGTCGGCGACGGTGAGGACGTCGTGCTCCCGGCAAAGCTCCTGCACCGCGTGCAGGAACTGCGGCCGCAGGTGCCGGTCGCCGCCCTCGCCCTGGATCGGCTCGTACACGAAGCACGCGATCTCGTTGCCGTACCGGCGCAGCGCGGCGCGGGCGGCGTCGAGCGCGATCGTCTCCTCCGGCAGCAGCTCGGCGCTGTCCCACCGCTCGCCCGGCTCGATCGCGGGGCTGGGGATGCGCGGCCAGTCGAACATCGGGTAGTCGCGGATCTTCGACGGATCGGTGTTGGTCAGCGAGAGCGTGTAGCCGCTGCGGCCGTGGAAGGCCCGCTCCAGGTGCAGCACGCGGCTGCCGCGCACCGCGATCCCGTTGCGCGCGTTGACCTTGGTCTTCCAGTCGAAGGCGACCTTCAGCGCGTTCTCCACCGCGAGGGTGCCGCCGTCGATGAAGAACAGCAGCGGCAGCTCGGGGACGCCGACCACGCGGCGGAAGGTCTCGGCGAAGCGGGCCTGCTCGGCGGTGGCGAAGTCCGGGTTGGACGGCTTGACGCGCCCGACGCGCACCAGGTCCGCCTCGAACTCGGACGTGCGCAGGCCGGGGTGGCCGTGCCCGAGCGGCGCGGAGCTGAAGAACATCGTCAGGTCGAGGTATTCGGTGCCGTCTCGGGCGTCGCGGAGCCGGCAGCCGTCGCCGGCGTCGAGGTCCACGACGATGTCCATCAGGTCGCCGGTGACGTGCGCTTTCAGCGCCGCGACGACGTCGGTCGCCGCGTCTCGCTGGCTCGGGACTTCGGTCGGTACGACGTCGCGAACGGTCTCGTGCTGAGCGGTCATATTCGGCCTCCCGGCGCCGTGTGGTGCGGTGTCGAGCATCACTTGTCAATAAGAATTACATCAGGATTCCGCAGATAAGCAACATCCTTCAGTAAAGACTGCGCTTCGGAGAAAGATTTTCTTTCGCTGCAGCATGCGTGGGCCGCGTACCGCTGCTGGGTGAGCTCGAACGGTCAGGCGAGGCGGGAGCCGGACCACCAGCCGCGAACGGGCGGCACCGGGTCGAGCAGCGGATCGGCCTCGGTCAGCGGCGCGGCTGTTCCGCACACGTCGGCCAGCCGTTCCGGCGTCAGGCAGTAGGCCCGTTCCGGCGCCGAGACCGCCCAGTCGGCCAGTTCCGCCGCCGGGAGGCGGCTCTCCGAAGCGACAACGACGACGTTGCCGGACTGACGGCGCGCCAGCACGCGGGGGTGGGCGAAGACCAGCACGTGCGCGAACACCTCGCAGGCCGCGGCGATCGCGCGCAGGGCGAAACCGAGCTCGGCGGCATCCCACAGGTTCGCCGCGAACAACCCGCCGGGCCGCAGCACCCGCGAAACCTCGGTGAAGAATTCGACGGTGGCCAGCCCGGTGACGACGTCCCCGCCTTGGAAGGCGTCCAGCACGACGAGGTCGGCACTGCCGTCCAGCGCGCCCTCAACGCCGGCCCGACCGTCCTGCACCCGGACCTCCAGGCCAGGCACCTCGTCGAGTCCGAGGTGCTCGCGCACCAGCTCGACCAGCTTCCCGTCGAGCTCGAACACGAGCTGCTCCGAGCCAGGTCGCGTCACGGCGAGGTAGCGGGGCAGCGCGAAACCACCGCCGCCCACGAACAGTGCGGACACCGCACGCGGCGGCCAGTGCCGGTCGATCGCCTGGGCGATCCAGTCCGTGTAGGGCATCTTCAGGTGGGCCGGATCATCGAGATCCACATAGGACTGGGAGACGCCGTCGACGGAAACGGTCCACCCGCCGGCCCGGAGGCCATCTGGGATCAGCTCGGCGACACCGAACCGGACGGCCGCCTTAACCCGTTCGCGCGTCCCCACGGAAGCCTCCCCTCGGCTGAGCCCGCCAGCCGGAAGCAGCACCTCGATCCTAGCCCCGCCGCGACGACACCCGGCGCCATCGAGCCCGGGCTGCGACGGCGGGGCGGCCGGACGAAGCAGCGCGGGCGGCATGGTGGAGCCATGCGAAACGTGGTGCGAAACGGGGAGATTCGGCGGCACCCCGGGGCGCTGACGCCGCCGAGCTCCCGAAAACGGCGCCGGCAATCTTCGCCACATATGCCGGAACCACCCAGCGCATTCCCGATAAGCTCCGCGGTCGAATTTATTCAGCCGGATGCACACGCGAAACACGCCCCCGGGAAGCAATGCCGTTAAAGCCAGCTGCTCCGTTCGGGTACGCGTGGCGACGGCAATGGATTCCTTTCCGCACGGCGCGGTAGATTGCACGACGGCCAACTCGTGGGGGTTCCACAGGAAAGGGTGGTCCCATCATACTCACCGCTCATGAAATGCGTATCGCCGAGTCGATCGTCAACGGCAGGTCGAACCGCGAGATCGCCGGCGAGATGCGGGTAGCACAACGAACCATCGAATTCCACATCACAAATATCTACCGCAAGCTGGGAATATCGCGCCGGGTGCAGCTGCCCGACGCGTTGACCCGGCTTTCGGAACGAGATTCGAACCCGCGGTGAACCGCGCGTAACGCAATCCCCGGCTCATCGCCCTTCACCGCAACCGAACCCGCCACCCAACGCCGAGCGGCGGGTTCGCCGCATTCTCCGGACGCCACCGGGAGAGATTCGCCGACTCCTGCGGAATACCGTAGGGACACGCTGTTGCGGCGGTCCTACGTTGAATTCCGGCCGCAGTGGCGCGGTCGGATCGAATCCTGATCGCACTTCGATCGGCCGCGTTCCGGAAATCCGGTGATTTCTCGTCGGCGCGGCCGTCACGGTGCACCCCCTGCGCGAGTCGGATGGTCGTCGCGCGTGCACAACCTTGGATTCCGGAGTTCGGCGGAACATCGTTGGCGACGAACATTGGAGCGGCCCGGCGAGGTGAACCGCGCGCTCGTCCAGCGGCTGCACTACGGGCGACAGATCAAGAGACCGTCCCGGATGCGGTGGGCGGCCGCTGAGATTCGGCCACGCAGAACGAGCCGTCAAGCGCCGTCGGCGCGGCGGCGGGCGCGGTAGCTCCGGGTCTTCATCCGGTTCCCGCAGCCCGCCGTGGCGCACCACCTGCTGTTGCGGGCCTTGGCGCCGTCGTAGAACACGATGCGGCAGTCGGGTGCCGAGCACATCTTGACCCGGCACCAGGAACCTTCGGCCTCGGCGATCACGATCGCCGAGGCGATGTCCGCCAGCGCCCCGCACACGCCGTCCTCGACGGCCCGCAGCCGGATCGCGCCGCTCTCGTCGAGGCTGGGGCACAGCGGGAAGTCGAGCGCGGCCGACAGCTTCGGCCCGTCGCCCCGGACGGGAACGCCGGGCTGGTGGGAGGCGGCGATCTCGCGGATCGCCGAGCGCAGGGCCAACGCCCGCGCGAAGTCCTTCTCGGAGCACGCGTTCACGGCGAAGCCGCGGTCCCGCAGCCAGTCGGCGAGGTCGCCGGGGGTGACGAGGAACTCCTGCGGCGTGAACCGGCCGAAGTCCCGCTGGTCGACGGTGTTCGCGAAGTCCACCGCGAGCGCGACCTCCGCCGGAGCACCGCGGTGGACGGACCAGTCCTCGAACGCATGCGTGCTCACGGCGTCCCTCCACTCCCGATGGTCGGCCGATCCTAGCCGCCGCACCTCCCCACGACGGCGCCCGTCGCGGCGCGCACCCGCGCGACGGACAGCCTTCGTTCGCGTGCCGATCTGCTCGGGCTGCGCCGCGTGCTCGTCGTGGGCATGGTCGTGTTCGGGCTGGCGTCGATGGCCAACGCCGCGGCGACGAGCTTCGCGGTGATGCTTCGTCCTGCTGGTCTCGATCGCCGGCACCCGCACCAGCGGGCTGATGAGCGGCGGAACCGACGCCGCCGCCGCGACGGCCGACGGCTACGGATTCGCCTTCACGATCGCCGCGGCCGCGTACGCCGCGGCGATCGCGCTCAACCTGCCCGCCCTGCGGCGGAGATGAGAACTCGTACCCCGGATTCCCCCAGGGACGCACGGACAGACCGTGGCGGAAGACGTCGTATAGGAGGCCAGCAGCAGCGCGTCCGGGTTGCGGTAGTCCGATGTGGTCAGATGGCGGTAGATCGTGGCGACCTGCTCCGGCAGCGACGGAGGAAGGGAGTCGGATCGCCAAAAAGCCAGGACCCGACCACACCAGCAATCAGCCGCAGCCCAGCGAGTCTCGGAGTCGACATCGGACGGCTGGTAGGTGAGCAAGCCGGGAACGCTCCCACCGCAAGGAGCCGGCGCGAAGAATCCACCGCACCGTGGGGGGTTTGGGGGGGTCGGCCCCTAGCAAAAAAGGAAGATCCCCATCTGCGCCTTCTGCAGATGGGGATCTTCCAGATCGTCCGTGGAGCTGAGGGGAATCGAACCCCTGACCTTCTCGATGCGAACGAGACGCGCTACCAACTGCGCTACAGCCCCTTGTTGAGTGCTGACGAAAGCTTAGCAAGGCCCGAAATCAGCCTTCGCAGCACCCCCCTCTAAAGGGTCACGGCCTACTCGCCGGAGGCTCGCCGGTAGGGCTCCCAGGTGCGTTCGTCCAGCTCATCGAACATGGGGTCCTCGTCGTCGATCTCCACGCGCACGGCGTTCGAGTCCGGTCGGCGGTCCGCGGGGCGGCCGTCTTCGCGGTCGTCTTCCTCGTCGTACTCGTCGACCAGCTGGTCGTCGACCTCGGCGTCGTCGTACTCGTCGTACTCGCCGTGCTCACCGCTCATCCGGGCCAGCCGCCGGCTGCGGACGTCCTCTTCGATGCGGACCTGGCGGCGCAGGTACGTGAGGTAGCCCACGGTCGACAGGTCGGTGATGCCGTGCACCCACCACAGGACCGGCCACACCATGGCGGCCAGCAGCGCGGTCGTCACGGCCAGCAGCAGCATGACGAGCACGATGCGCTGCCGACGGGCGTACTTCACGCGCGCGGCCAGCGCGGCGGCTTCCGGATCGAAGCCACCGCGGCCAGGGCGGTACCGGCGCCCGGCCCGGACGTCGTCGCTGTGCACGCGTCGCCACGAGCCGTCGGCCTCGTGCTCTTCGATCCCTTCGAGGGCCTCGTCCCGGTCGGTGTCAGGCATCCCGAAAGCCTCCTCCACCTCGTCGGTTGTCGCGGCTCCGGGCGTCGCCGGTCGCCGCCCGCTGCCTCGCCGCACAACTCGTGCGGCGAGCGCGGAATCGGTGGTCTTGGACACTTCTTGGCGACGGCGGGCGAACATCGGAACCAGTACCACCAGCCACGCCGCCGCCAGTGCAGCGAAGATCAACGAGCTGGGCATGCCTCGCCACCTCCCCCTGGCCACCGGCAGCACACAAGTCTGCGATCGCCACGCTAATCACATCAGCCCACTTCTGTCTCGGAGCCACGCCGAGTCACAGTGGTTCCCCAGGGACAAGAAAACCGCACGTTCAGAGCAGCCAGCGGCAACATCGACACCGGCGTGTCGGCTTCCGCACCGCCGAATGCCTACGATCTTGCGTCCATTCGGGTCAATTTCGGCCGGTAATCGCGGGTTCCGCGGTGACGGTGCGTGATCAAGATCTCGGCGTTCAGGGCCGCCTCGCGCCGCCGGACTCGATCAGCCGGTGCACCGCGCCGCCGGGGATCTCCTCGATGGTCAGGGCGTACACGTAGTGGTCCCGCCAGGCGCCCGCCACGTCCAGGTACCGGTGGAACAGCCCTTCGCGGCGGAAACCGGACTTCTCCAGGACCCGCACGCTCCGCTGGTTCTCGGGCCGCACCGTGGCCTCCAGCCGGTGCAGTCCGACCGCGCCGAAGCAGTGGTCCACGGCCAGCGCGACGGCAGCCGTGGCGATCCCGCCGCCGGCCAGCTGCGCGGCCACCCAGTAGCCGATCCACCCGGAGCGCAGCGCGCCGCGGACGATGTTGCCGACGGTCAGCTGGCCGGCGAAATCGCCGTCGACGGTGATGCTGAACGGCAGCGCCTGGCCGCGGCGGGCCATGCCGCGCAGCGCGCTCCACTGCGCGGGCCAGGCCATCCGCGCGTTCCGCTCCTGCCAGCCGCCGACCGCGGTGGGCTCCCATTCCTGCAGGTAGACGCGATCTTGCAGCCTGATCCGGCTCCAGGCGGAGCCGTCGCGCAGCCGAGGCGGGCGCAGCGCGACGGCGCCCCGCGCGGTGATCAGCGGGCCGAGGCGCGCCGGCCAGCCGGGGTGGCGGCCGATCGGGAACCCATCGGCGTCGGCGGGCTGCATCGGTGGCTCACGCGCGCTGCGAGAGGAACCGGACCTGCACGTCTTCGCCTGCCGCGACTTCGGTGGTGTCCTCGTCGACCACCACCAGGCAGTTCGCCTCGGCCAGCGACGCCAGCAGGTGCGAGCCGGAGGTGCCCAGCGGTTGCACCAGGTAGGAGCCGTTCTTCGGGTCGCGCAGCAGCTGGCCGCGGAGGAAGCCGCGGCGCCCCTTCGCGGAGCCGATCGGGGTGAGCAGCTCGGCGGACACGGTGCGGCGGTGCGGGTTGATCTTGCCGAGCGCGGCGCGGATCAACGGCCGCACGAGCACCTCGAAGACGACCAGCGCGCTCACCGGATTGCTGGGCAGCACGAAGGTCGGGATCTCGTCCGGGCCGAGCCGGCCGAAGCCCTGCACCGAGCCGGGCTGCATGGCCACCCGGGTCGCGTCGAGCTCGCCCAGGTCGGCCAGGGCCGCCCGGACCTCGTTGCCCGCCGCGCCGCCCGCGCCGCCGGCGATCACCACGATCTCGGACAGCAGCAGCCGCCCTTCCACGACCTCGCGCAGCCGGCGCGGGTCGCTGTTGACGATGCCGACGCGGGTCACCTCGGCGCCCGCATCGCGGGCGGCGGCGGCCAGCGCGTAGGAGTTGACGTCGTAGACCTGACCCTGCCCGGGCGTGCGGTCGACGTCCACCAGCTCGTCGCCGACCGAGATCACCGACACCCGCGGCCTAGGGTGCACCAGCACCTTGTTGCGGCCCACCGCCGCCAGCAGCCCGACCTGCGCCGCGCCGATCGGTGCGCCGCGGCGCACCGCCACGTCGCCGGTCTGCACGTCCTCGCCGGTGCGGCGGACGAACGCCGCCGATGGCACCGCCTGCCGCACCGTGACCTTCGCCGGGTGCTCGTCGGTGTACTCCAGCGGCACCACCGCGTCGGCCAGCGTCGGCAGCGGCGCACCGGTGACCACCCGCACCGCCTGCCCCGGCTGCAACCGGCGCGGCTGCCGCGACCCGACCGGGATCTCCCCGACGACCGGCAGCACTGTCGACTCGTCGACGGCCGTCTGCACGTCGACGCTGCGCACCGCGTAACCGTCGACCGCGGCCTGGTCGAATCCGGGCAGCGCCTGCTCGGCGACGACCTCTTCGGCGCACAGCAGGCCCTGCGCCTCGGAGATCGCGACCCGGACGGGCGCGGGCCGGACGGCCGCCGTGAGTACGCGTGCGAGCTGCTCGTCCACTGACCTCATGGCTGACCTCTTCCCGCGTGCCCGAGCCGTGGCCTGGCGCAGCGTGTTAGCTCCTGCTCATCCGTTGGACGAGCCAGTCTCGCAAGTCCGGCCCGTACTCGGGATCCTCCAGCGCGAAGTCCACCGCAGCTTTGAGGAAACCGCCAGGATTTCCCAAGTCGTGTCGCCCACCGCGATGAACCACCACGTGCACCGGGTGCCCTTCGGAGATCAACAACGCTACGGCATCGGTGAGCTGGAGCTCGCCTCCGGCACCTGGCTCGATGCGCTTGAGCGCGTCGAAGACCGCGCGGTCCAGCAGGTAGCGACCGGCGGCGGCGAAGGTGGACGGGGCCTCGTCGGGCGCCGGCTTCTCGACCATGCCGCGGACCCGCTTGACATCGTCGTCATCGGTGTCGGTGACGTCGAAGATGCCGTAGGCGGAGATCTGCTCGCGCGGCACGTCGAACGCGCACAGCACGCTGCCGCCGAAGCGGGCGCGCACCTCGGCCATCCGCGTGAGCACGCCGCTCGGCAGCACGAGGTCGTCGGGCAGCAGAACCGCGACCGCGTCGTCGTCATCGGTCAGGTTCGGTTCCGCGCAGCCCACGGCGTGGCCGAGGCCGAGCGCCCGCTCCTGCACCGCCGTCTCCGCAGCGATCAGCGCCGGCCCGCGGCGGACCTTCGCCAGCAACTCGTCCTTGCCGCGGTCCTTCAGGGTCTGCTCCAGCTCGGGTTGCGGCCGGAAGTACTCGGCGACCGCCCGCTTCTCCGGCGAGGTCACGATGACCAGGCGTTGCGCACCGGCTTCGGCGGCCTCGGCAGCCACCAGTTCGATCCCGGGGGTGTCGACGACCGGGAGCAACTCCTTCGGCACCGCCTTCGTCGTCGGCAGGAACCGGGTTCCCAGGCCGGCTGCGGGCACGATGGCGGTCCGGAACGCTTTGGGCGTGCTCGTCGGGCTGCTCATGGCCAGGGAGCCTATCGGGCAGCCCTAGAGTGGACTTGTGAGCTCACTGGACGAATCGCTTACTACCAAGTCCGAGTGGCGCCGCGCGTTGCTCCAAGCGCGCCGGAACGTCGCCGAGGACGCTCGATCGTCCGAGGCCACGGCGCTGCAGGAGGCGCTGCTGCGCTGGCTGGACGGACAGCAGGTGCGGACCGTCACGGCGTACGTCCCGGTGGGCGGCGAGCCGGGGGCGCCCGGCACGCTCGACGCGCTGCGCGACGCCGGGCTGCGGGTCCTGCTACCGGTCGTGGTCCGCGACGGGCCGCTGGAGTGGGCGGAGTTCACCGGCCCGGACTCGCTGCGACCTGCGGGTTTCGGCCTGCTGGAACCGGCAGGCGAGCGGTTGGGCCCGGCCGCGATCGGCGAGGCGGACGCGCTGCTGGTGCCCGCGCTGGGCGTGGACCACCGGGGTGTTCGGCTGGGACGTGGCGCCGGTCACTACGACAGGTCGCTGCCGCTGGCCGCGCCGAACGCGCCGCGCATCGGCATCGTCCGGGACGATGAGTTCGTCGCCGAACTGCCCGGGGAACCGCACGACGTGCGGATGACGGGCGTGCTGACACCCGGTCGTGGGATCGTGGCGCTACCCATGTGACATAGGAGTATTTGCGCTGGGCACCCAACGTGACGCATTATCGTATTAGCACTCCTGCAGTTCGAGTGCCAGGACAAGATGTCGGAGGTTCACGGCCGTGCCCACTTACCAGTACGCCTGCACCGAATGTGATCACCGGTTCGAGGCGGTGCAGTCGTTCAGCGAGGACTCCCTCAGCGAGTGCCCGAAGTGCACCGGCCGGCTCCGCAAGCTGTTCAACGCCGTGGGCATCGTGTTCAAGGGCTCGGGCTTCTACCGCACCGACAACCGGTCGAACTCGTCGTCCTCGACCACGAGCAGCGGCTCGTCGTCCTCCTCGTCGTCGAGCAGCAGCAAGTCCTCCGAGTCGAGCTCGTCGTCTTCGAGCAGCAGCTCCTCGACCACCACGGCCGCCGCTTCCTGATCCCCGCCTCCGGTTCGCCGACCGCAGTCACGCGGTCGGCGATTTTCGTGTGCGCGCAGTGTGATCCCCTCCGCCGGGAGGGCAATCCGTCCGGGTGAACCGAGTTGTCCACAGAGGACCGGTTTGTCCACAGATTTCCGCTTCCCCCTCCCGCCCGGGCCGGCGACTCCTTAACTTCGGAGTTCGTCGACCGCCGCGAGCGAGGAGTGGATCATGGCAACGAAGGACCGTCTCAACTCGACAGTGCCGCACCGCATCGGCGCGCTTTTCCTCGGCCGGCCGGGCTTTCGCCTGCACGCCTTGCGCAGGGCGGCCGCCGTGGCCCTGCTGCTGCTCGCCGCCGGGCTGTCCGTGCAGCCACGTCATGGACCGCCGGAGTCACGCGTCGCGGTTCTCGTCGCCGCCCGCGATCTGCCGCCCGGCCGGATCCTGTCGAAGGCGGACGTGGCGCGCCGCGAGCTGCCCGCCGACCTGGTGCCGGACGGCGCGTTGCGCGACATCGCCACCGCCGAGGGCCGGGTGCTCGGCAGCGCCGCGCGCAGCGGCGAGCCGCTGACCGACGCCCGGTTCAACGGTCCCGCGGTGGCCTCCGGCGGAGGCGGGACGGCGGCCGCGCCGATCCGCCTCGCCGACCCCGAGGTAGCGGACTTCCTGGTGCCTGGCAGACGAGTGGACCTCGTCACAAACCTCACTCGATCGGGTGCGGCTTCGGTGCTTGCGGAGGACGTACGGGTCGTCGCGGTGCAAGCCCCGCAGGGCCATCGGGACCAGGGCAGACTCATCTTCGTGGGGCTGCCGGAGCAGGCCGCTGCGACAGTCGCCGCGGCCGCTCTGAGCCAATCGGTCACCGTTACCCTCCGCTGAGTACACGTCACGCGCCGATCTCTATCGATTCGGCGCGTCATCCATCCGTGCCGCAGACGTCGCACCTTTCGAACCGGCGTTCGCCCGGACAACACCCATGATGTGGAGAGGAGCTCCCAGCGTGCTCAAGGGCTTCAAGGACTTCCTGATGCGCGGCAACGTGATCGAGCTGGCCGTGGCCGTGGTCGTCGGTAGCGCGTTCACCGCGCTGGTCACGTCGTTCACCACCAGCATCATCAAGCCGGTCATCGCCGCTACCGGGGGCGGCAACGTCACCGGCCTGAGCATCCAGCTGCGCGTCGGCAACGAGGCGTCGATCATCGACTTCGCCGCGGTGATCAACGCGGTGATCACGTTCTTCATCACGGCGGCGGTCGTGTACTTCCTGTTCGTGCTGCCGATGAAGAAGCTCACGGAGCGCCGCAAGAAGGGCCAGGAGGAGGCCCCGGTCGACCCGACCGACGTCGAACTGCTGCAGGAGATCCGCGACCTGCTGCGCCGCGAGCAGGGCCTGCCGAAGATCGAGGGCCTCGCCGTGAGCGAGGAGAAGACGAGCGCCTCGGGCAACGGCCAGCAGAAGTAAGCCGGCCGCCGGGCTCAGCGCGCGTCGTGGTGCGGCGGCCGGTTCTCCCGGTACCAGCGCTCGTCGTCGCCCGCGGGGGCCCGGTCCGGGCGGTCGTCGGAGGTGGTCTCGGGGAGGACGTCGCCGAAGATCTCGGCGAGCTTGCGCCGCCGTTCCCGCTCGGCGGGATCGGAGGTCTTGCCGGAATCGTTCGCGGTCACGCCCCCATCGTCCCCCATCGCCGCGAGTGCGCGTGCGGACCGCAGGACGCAGGTGTGAAGTCGGTTACAGTTAAGACTGCTAGACGTCGAGGCGGCGGGAGCGGCGCCAGGCGTGGCTCACCGGGTGTCGAAGCCACGGGAGGCGAGAGATGAGTTTCCTGGACAAGGCCAAGGAACTGGCCAACCAGGCCAAGGGCAAGGCCGAGGAACTGGCCGAGAAGGCGGGTCCGAGCGCGGCGAAGGGGCTCGACGCGGCCAAGTCGAGCCTGGACAAGGCCACCGGCGGGAAGTACCACGACAAGATCGAGAACGTCAGCCACAAGGTCGAGGGCATGATCAAACGGGACCACCACCCGGACGGCCAGCCCCCGAAGGGCCCCGACGAGAAGGGCCCGGAAGGCGGCGCGGAACCGCCGAAAACCCCCTGACCCGAACGAAAAGCCCGTGAAACACGACGGTGGCGGCCCCCAACGGGAGCCGCCACCGCCGTTCTCACCCGGCTCAGGCCGTTTCCAGGCCCGAGAGTTGTTCGATCACGTGGGTCACCAGGGGCGTCAGGGTGGCCATGCCGTCCCGGACCGAGGCCCGGGAACCCGCCAGGTTCACCACCAGCGTGCTGCCGGAGACCCCGACCAGGCCGCGCGACACGCCCGCCTCGACCGCGCCCGCCGCCAGGCCGGAGGCCCGCAGGGCCTCCGCGATGCCCGGGATCGGGCGGTCCAGCACGCCCGCCGTCGCATCCGGCGTGACGTCCCGCGGCGACACCCCGGTGCCGCCGACCGTGATCACCACGTCGACCCCGCCGATCACCGCGGTGTTCAGCGCGTTGCGGATGTCCACTGTTTCCCCGGCCACCGCGACGGTGCCGTCGACGATGAAACCGGCTTCCTCCAGCAACTCGGTCACCAGCGGACCGATGTTGTCTTCCTGCTCGCCCTGGGCGACCCGGTCGTCCACCACGACGACGAGGGCCCGGCCCAACCGCTGCGCGCTGCGTTCCATGCCGGTAACCGTAGTGCCAAGGAGTGCCCCGTTCAGATCCAACGAGCCGGTGAGATCGACCATTCGCACGGCCCGTCGCGGAACCACGGTGCCTGTTTCGTCGGACATGTTCCTCCCAGTTCTGCAATGCCCCCGAGCGGTTTTCGACCGTTTTGCGAAGCCTGCGCCGCCGACCGCGCCGAGCCGCCCGGAGGGGGCAGAGCGGCCCCGGCACGGCCGACGCGGAACGCGGCCGGCGAACGGCCGCGCGTTCGGATCACCCCTTCTGGCCGGCCAAGGTGGCGTCCACGGTCCGGTCCCCGCCCGGGCCGGTGACGGTGATCGGCAGCCGATCACCGGGCGCGTGGGAGCGGACCGCGGCGATCAGCGAGTCGGTGTCCAGGACCACCCGGTCGCCGATCCTCGTGATGACGTCGCCGGACCGGATCCCGGCCTGCTCGGCAGGCCCGCCAGGGGTGACGTCGCGGACCTGCGCGCCCGCCTGCTGCTGCGAGTTGGTGATCACCACTCCCAGCGTGGTCTGGGTGGCCGAGCCGGTGTCCTTCAGCTCGGTGGAGATCCGCTTGGCCTGGTCGATCGGGATCGCGAAGCCCAGCCCGACCGAGCCGGCCTGCTCCTGGCCCGACCCCGGGCTGTAGATCGCGGAGTTGATGCCCACCACGTTGCCGTCCATGTCCACCAGCGGGCCGCCGGAGTTGCCGGGGTTGATCGCGGCGTCGGTCTGCAGGGCGTTGAGCACGGTGTCCTGGCTACCCGACTCGCCACCGGCTCGCACCGGGCGGTCCTTGGCGCTGATGATGCCGCTGGTCACGGTGCCGGAGAGGCCGAACGGCGAGCCGATGGCCACGACCGGCGCGCCGACCGGCAGGTCGTCGCTGCGGCCGAGATCGGCCGCGGTGAGGCCGGTGATGTCGGCCTTCACCACCGCGAGGTCCGACTTCGGGTCGGTGCCGACGACCCGCACCGGCGCCGAGCGGTTGTCGTGGAACAGCGCCGTGAGCCGACCGTTCTGGCCGCCCTCGACGACGTGGTTGTTGGTGAGGATGTAGCCGTCGCTGCTGATCACGATCCCGGAACCCTCGCCGCCGCCGCGCGCGGTCACCAGCTGCAGCTGGACGACGCTGGGCAGCACCTTCTCCGCGACCTGCTGCACCGAGCCCGCCGGTGCGGTGCTGGCGCTGCGCGCCGGACGCGACTGGTCCAGCGACGTCACGGCGCCCTTGTCACCGCCGAGCTGGTATCCGACGAATCCGCCGATGCCACCGCCGACGAGGCCCGCCACCAGCGCGAGGACCGCTGCGCCCGCGATCAGCCCGACGTGCCGGTTCCGCTGCTGCGGCACCGGGGCGGCAGCGGTGTAGCCGCCGGACGGCCAGGGCTGCCCGTGCGAGAACTGCTGCGTCGCGTGCGGCGGCTGCGCAGCGTGCTGGGGCTGCTGCGCGGCCTGGGCGTGCGCTTGCTGCTGGGGCTGTTGGTAGGGCTGCTGCGGAACCCCGGCAGGCGGCGTGTCGCCGGTGCCCGCGACAGGCCCGTCCGCCTGCGGCTTCGGTTCGTCCGGCTGATCGCCGGAGTAGCCCGGGGGGTGATCGGTCATGACTCCACTCTGCTCCAGACGTCTGAGAAGTGCCTGAGACTAGGCTGTGCGACAGCCTGAAAACCGGCCGGGGAACTGTGATCTGCGACTGGCCGAGGGCCAGCGCTCACCGCAGCCGGGCGGCGATCTGCTCCGGCGTGACGTCGTTGATCCACACGCCCATGCCGGATTCCGAGCCCGCGAGGTACTTCAGCTTGTCCGCCGAGCGCAGCACCGAGAAGACCTCCAGGTGCAGCCACGAAAGCTCCCGGCCGGTGCGCACCGGCGCCTGGTGCCAGGCCGCGATGTAGGGCAGCGGGCGGTCGTAGAGGCCGTCGAGGCGGCGCAGGACGTCCAGGTACGTCACGGCGAAGTCGTCGCGCTCGGCGTCGGAGAGCGCGGCGATGTCCGGCACCTGGCGGTGCGGCACGAGGTGCACCTCGACCGGCCACCGCGCGGCCGCGGGCACGAACGCGGTCCAGTGCTCGGAGTCGGCGACCACCCGCTCGCCCGCGGCGCGCTCGGCGGCGAGCACGTCGCCCTGCACGTGCCGCCCGTGCTGCGCCAGGTACTTCTCGGCGACCTGCAGCATCTTCTCCGTCTTGGGCGTGACGAACGGGTAGCCGTAGATCTGGCCGTGCGGGTGGTGCAGCGTGACGCCGATCTCCTCGCCGCGGTTCTCGAAGCAGAACACCTGCTCCACGCCGGGCGTTCCGGCCAGCGCGGCGGTGCGGTCCGCCCAGACGTCCACCACGGTGCGCACCCGGGCCGGGCTGAGCGCGCCGAACGACGAGTCGTGGTCGGCGGTGAAGCACACCACCTCGCAGCGGCCCCGCGCGGGCGCGACCGGCACCATCGGCATGCCATCCACAGTGGACTCATCGCCGGGAATGCCTTGCGCGAACGACGGGAACTGGTTCTCGAAGACGACGACGTCGTAGTCCGGTTCCGGGATCTCGGTGGGCCGTCCGGGCACGCTCGGGCACAGCGGGCAGAGCTCGGCCGGCGGCTTGTAGGTCCGCGCCTGCCGGTGCGCCGCGATCGCCACCCACTCGCCGGTCAGCGGGTCGCGCCGCATCTCCGAAGCCGGGGCCTGCGGCGGCAGCGCCCTGGTGTCCTCGGCCACCCGCTCCGGCGCCGGGTCGGCGTCGAAGTAGATGATCTCCCGGCCGTCGGCCAGGCGTCGCGCCGTCCGCTTCACCGCTCCTCCTCCACATCCCGCTGATCGGCCAGCAGGAGTTCGACGTGCTCGGCCAGCAGCTCGCGCGCGTCGGCCGGCAGCCCCTGGTCGCTGATCAGCAGGTCGACCTCGTCGAAATCGACGATCGTGGAGATCCCGACGGTCGACCACTTGGCGCTGTCGGCGACCACGATCAGCCGCCCGGCCGCCTCGGCCAGCGCCCGGTTGGTCTCGCTCTCGTTGAGGTTCGGGGTGGTGAAGCCGGCCCGCGGCGCCATCCCGTGCACCCCGAGGAACACCAGGTCCAGGTGCAGGGAGCGCAGCGCCTGCACGGCGACCGGCCCGACCAGCGCATCCGACGGGGTGCGGACGCCGCCGGTGAGCACCACGGTGCGGTCGGTGCGGCCGCGCTGCTGCAGGGCGTCGGCGACCCGCACCGAGTTGGTCACCACCGTCAGGTCGGCGACGTCGTCGAGGTGGCGCGCGAGCGTCCAGGTGGTCGTGCCGGCGGACAGGCCGATCGCGGTGCCCGGCCGGACCTGCTCGGCGGCCAGTCGCGCGATCGCCTCCTTCTCGGCGAGCTGGCGCACCGACTTGGCCTCGAAGCCCGGCTCATCGGTGCTGCGGCCGATCGTCGAGGTGGCGCCGCCGTAGACCTTCTCCACCAGACCGCGCCGGGCGAGCGCGTCGAGATCGCGGCGGATCGTCATGTCCGACACGCCGAGCCGCAGCACCAGCTCGCCGACCTGCACCGCTCCGGTGCGCCGCACCTCGTCGAGGATCACTTCCTGGCGTTGCCGCGCGAGCACAGCACCGTCCCCTCAGACCGTCGAGCGGCCGCGCGGGGCTCGTGGGTGTTCGCTCCGGTTCTTATCGGAACGAACACTCACGAGCCCACCCGCGCGACCCAAGCAAACAAGAACCAACACTACCCGAACGGGCTTTCGGCGCATGTCGCTTGCTCCGAAGCAGCGCCCGGGGCATTGCTGTTCATTGCTGTTCGATGTACTGGGGACTGCCCGGCAGCGTCATGCGCAGCAGCGCGCCGCCTTCGGGGGCCTCGCCGGCCCAGACCGTGCCGCCGTGCCGCTCGGCGACCTGCTTGACGATCGACAAGCCCAACCCGGAGCCCGGCAAGGTCCGGGCGTCGGAGGACCGGTAGAAGCGCTCGAACACGTACGGCCGGTCCCCGGCCGCGATGCCGGGCCCGCTGTCTGCGACCTCCAGCACTGTGGTGCCGCCGGCCGGCTCGGGATGCAGGTCCACCCGCACCCGGCCGCCGTCCGGGCTCCACTTCGCGGCGTTGTCCAGCAGGTTCAGCACCGCGCGCTCCAGCGCCGTCGCGTCGCCCATCATCACCCACGGCTCCAGGCGGACGTCGAACTCGATGCGCGGGGCGCGGCGCCGCGCGCGGTTCAACGCGCGCTCCACGACGTCGACCAGGTCCACCGGCTCGTGCACGGCCTGCGGGGTGTCCTCCCTGGCCAGCTCGACGAGGTCGCCGACCAGCGCGGACAGCTCCATCACCTGGGCCTGCACGTCGGCGAACATCTCCGCCCGGTCCTGCTCGGACAGCTCCGGCGCGTCCGGCCGGGCCGAGGCCATCAGCAGCAGCAGCTCCAAGTTGGTGCGCAAAGACGTCAGCGGGGTGCGCAGCTCGTGCCCGGCGTCGGCCACCAGGCGCCGCTGCCGCTCCTGCGACTCGGCAAGGGCGCCGAGCATCCGGTTGAAACTGGTGGTCAACCGGGCCAGCTCGTCATCGCCGCCGACCGGGATCGGCCGCAGATCGCCGGTGAGCGCGACGCGCTCGGTGGCCGCCGTGAGCCGCTGCACCGGCCGCAGCCCGGCGCGGGCCACCGCCGTCCCGGCGGCCGCCGCGAGCAGGATCCCGGCGCCGCCCATCACCACCAGCACCACGCTCAGCTGCGCGAGCGTCCGCTGCGTCGGGTCCATCGACGTGGACATCACCAGCGCGGCGTTCTGCCCGGTCGGCACCGCCACCACCCGGCTGTTGGTGCGCTGATCGGTGCGCAGCGATTCCCGGGACTCGCCCTTGGCGACCGCGAGCTCGTCGATGCTCATCGGCGGCCGGTCGGCCGGGCCTACCACGACGCCGTCCGCGGACAGCACGCTGATCTTGAAGTTCTGGGCGACGAAGAACGCCACCGGCACCTGCTGCAGGTCGGCGGTGCGCACCAGCGGGCCCTCCGCAGCCTCCACCGCGCGCTCGACGAGGTTGTCGTCCAGCTGCTGGTAGAGGCTGTCCCGCACGGTGACGAAGGCCGCGACGGACACCAGCGCCACCGCGCCGGCGACGCAGACCGCCGCCAGCCAGGTGACGCGGTTGCGCAACGAGACGCGCTGGAACCGGCCTTTCGGACGCTCGTGCGGCTCCAGGTCCGGCGGGGGTGGTGCGGGAACCGTCACGGCGGCGTCTCGCGGAGCACGTAGCCGACGCCGCGGACGGTGTGGATCAGCCGCGGCTCACCCTCGGCCTCGGTCTTGCGGCGCAGGTACCCGATGTAGACCTCCAGGGCGTTGCCCGAGGTCGGGAAGTCGTAGCCCCACACGTCCTCCAGCAGGCGGCTGCGGGTCAGCACCTGCTTCGGGTGCGCCATCAGCAGTTCCAGCAGGGCGAACTCGGTGCGGGTCAGGCTGATCGGGCGCTCGCCGCGGCGGACCTCGCGGGTGCCCGGGTCCAGCTCCAGGTCGGCGAAGCGCAGCGCGGGCGGCAGCTCGTCCAGGCCCGCATCCGGCGGGCTGGCTCGGCGCAGCAGGGCGCGGAGCCGGGCCAGCAGCTCTTCGAGCGCGAACGGCTTGGGCAGGTAGTCGTCGGCGCCCGCGTCGAGCCCGGCGACCCGGTCGGACACGGCGTCGCGCGCGGTGAGCACCAGGATCGGCAGATCGTCGCCGGTGCTGCGGAGGCGGCGCGCGACCTCCAGCCCGTCCAGGCGGGGCATCATCACATCGAGCACCATGGCGTCCGGGCGGTTGCCCGCCAGGAAGTCCAATGCCTGTTGACCGTCCGCAGCGAGCTCGACCTGGTACCCGTTGAACTGCAACGACCTTCGCAGGGATTCCCGCACGGCACGATCGTCGTCGACGACGAGGATGCGCATGGGCACAGTGTTACCCCTGGCCCTGAGAAGCAGCTGAGAACCCGCCGTGCGTCGCGGCACTGCGTGACATCCATCTCCACCCGAGTGCCATTCCGGCGCGCACCATCACCCTGGGTGATCGCGCGCGCCGGTTCGGTCACCGCTGTTGGAAGTGCCGGATGAGCGCGCGCGGCACCAGCTTGCGCTCCCCGTCGACGACGATCGGCACCAGGTCGGGCGCGGTCGCCTTCCACTGCGATCGGCGGTGGCGGGTGTTGCTGCGGGACATCTTCCGCTTGGGGACGGCCATGTCGGTCCTCTCGTGGTTCGGGTGGGGTGAACGGCCTGTTCACCTCTGCTACCGAGGCGAACGGGCCGTTCACCTCGGAACGGCTCGGGCGCGAGGCCGCCGGTCAGCGGGTCCGGTCGCCGTAGCGGCGGCGGAACTTCTCGACCCGGCCCTGGGTGTCGAGCACCCGCTGGTTGCCGGTCCAGAACGGGTGCGAGTAGGCGGTCACGTCGATCACGATCAGCGGGTACGTGTTGCCGTCCGCCCACTCCGTCCGCACGTCGGACGTGGCGGTGGAGCGGGTCAGGAAGCGGTCGCCGGTGGTGCGGTCCTGGAACACGACCGGCCGGTATTCGGGATGGATCCCGGGTTTCACGAGTTCTCCTCCAAGGTCGTTCGAAATCGGTCCCCTGCGGCACGAGCCCCGTGCGGGGTGGGGCGGTTTCGCGCGAAAACGCCGTCCCGGTGATGCGCCCAGCGGGCGCTACGCCTTGCCGGTCTCGCCGGTGGCGTCCGCGGTGGTCTCCGCCGGGTCGTCCCCGCACGGATCGGTGTGCCATTCGCCGAACGGGTCGTCGTAGCTCGCCCACGCCCGCTGCCCCGCCGCGAGCTCGTCGTCGGTGAGCAGGGCGCGGCGCAGGGCGTGGACGATGTCCCGCGGATCGGCCTCGTGGACGATCACGACGAGCTCCTGCATCCGGTCGCCGTAGTAGTCATCCCAGGTCAGCGAGGCCCTGACCTGCCGCTCGGCCGAGACGTCCGCCCAGTCGCCGGGCTCCAGCGCGGCCAGCCACGGCCCGGCGTGCGCGACGCCGAGCCCGCCGCCGGCGGACTCCAGCCACAGCGCGACGTCCGGCTGGCTGGCCACCCAGACCCGGCCGCGGGTGCGCACCACGCCGTCCAGCAGCACGTCGATCGCCTCGTGCAGCCGCTCCGGGTGGAACGGCCGCCGCTCCTCGAACAGCACCACCGACACTCCCGCGTCGGTGTCCAGCGACGGCTGCCCGCGCAGCAACCGCCCCTGCGGCCCGTCGACCGCACCGCGCCGCGCGTCGGCGGGCACCTTCCCCAGCAGCGCGGAAACGTCCAGGTCGTCCAGGTGCGCGGCGGGTGCGTTGGGCGTGAGCCGGGCGATCACCGCCTCGGTGCGCACCCGGTTCCACTGGTCGCCGGAGCGGCCGGCGAGCACGATGGCGTCGGCGAACTCGACCTGCCCCACCGCGACCTGGGCGACGGTGCGCTCGTCGTCCGCGCTGCCGCCGAGGCCGCGCTCGACGAGTTCCTCCTCGCCGGTCGCGTCGGCCAGCCAGGTGGCCAGGTCGACGGTGGTGACCACGGCCCGGACCTCGACGTCGTCGACCAGCGGGTGGTCGTCCACCAGGACGTTCTGCAGCGCCCAGCAGATCGTTTCGGGTTCCAGCGCCGGATCGAGCTGCACGACGACCCGCGTCACGTCAGGCGCGGCGGACAGCCTGCGCAGCAGCGGCAGCATGTCGAGGCGCAGCGTGCAGGACACGCAGCCGTGCGCCAGCTCCAGCACCTCGGTGGTCTCGGCGTCTCCGTGCCGGACCAGGCGCCGGACCACGCCCTGGGTGACTTCGCGCAGGTCGTGGTGCACGAGCGCGGTGCCCGCCGGGTCTTCCCGCCACGCCGCTCCGGCCGCCGCCGCGACCTGCTCCGCGCGGATCCCGGCCACCATGATCAGCGGAGTCCGCCGGTTCGCGGACGACTCGGTTCCCATCCCCACCTCAATCGACAACGGTTTTCATCTGACGCGAACACACGCTACCCTCGTCGGCGACGAAATGAAAATGGATGTCATTATCGAAAGGAAGGTCATGTCCATCCGCTGCCAGGTGACCGGGAAGAAACCCGGCTACGGCAACCAGGTCTCCCACTCCCACCACCGAACCCGCCGCCGCTGGCTGCCCAACGTGCAGCGGAAGCGCTACTGGCTGCCGTCCGAAGGCCGCTGGATCCGGCTGGGGGTGTCGACGAAGGGGATGAAGACGATCGAGAAGCAAGGCATCGAGGCCGTGGTGGCCGCGATGCGAACGCGAGGGGAACGCGTCTGATGGCCAAGAGCACCGACGTCCGCCCGGTGGTCAAGCTGCGATCCACGGCAGGCACCGGCTTCACGTACGTGACCACCAAGAACCGCCGGAACAACCCGGACCGCCTGGTCCTGCGCAAGTACGACCCGGTGGCCCGCAAGCACGTCGAGTTCCGCGAAGAACGCTGAAGGAATCAAGCGTCGCGGTGGCGATTGCGCTCGTGGAAGGCAGCGGCGGCTGCGCAGCTTGCTCGACGGGAGTCATGGTCGAGCGCGCTCGCTGCCGATCTTCCTATCCCCTTACCCCCTGCTCGTGAGCGGTCGCTCCGGTTCTTACCGGAACTTTCGCTCACGATCTTCGAGCAGTGAAAGGAACGGCCGAGTGGCCAAGAAATCCAAGATCGCGCGCAACGAGCAGCGCCGCGAGATCGTCGCCCGGTACGCGCAGCGGCGGGCCGAACTGAAGCAGATCATCGTCGCGCCCGGCAGCAGCCCCGAGGAACGCGTGGCCGCTCAGCGCGAGCTGCAGCGCCAGCCGCGCGATGCGAGCCCGGTTCGCCTGCGCAACCGGGACGCCGTCGACGGGCGTCCGCGCGGCTACTTCCGCAAGTTCGGCGTCTCCCGGGTGCGGCTGCGCGAGCTGGCGCACGCCGGCGAGCTGCCCGGCGTGACGAAGTCGAGTTGGTGAGCCGTGGTGTACAACGACCGGCGCAGCGTGCGCCGCAAGCCGAACCTGCTCCAGCGCGAAGGCGTCGTCCAGGTGGACTGGAAGGACACCGCGCTGCTGCGGAAGTTCATCTCCGACCGGGGCAAGATCCGCTCCCGTCGCGTCACCGGCCTGACCACGCAGGAGCAGCGCGAGGTGGCGCGGGCGATCAAGAACGCCCGCGAGATGGCCCTGCTCCCCTACCCCGGGAACGGCCGGAAATGAACCATTTGCCCAGGTAGATGCTCGTGAGCGTTTTGGATCGCCAGAGCGCTCCAAAACGCTCACGACACCTGATCAGGCAAAACCCTCCGCCGGTGCCCCTCGCCCCGCGACCCTCGGCGCCAGCGGCAGGATGGTCGGCGATGACGATCGCCGGACGAGCCTCCAAGTTGACCGACACCGCCCCCGCCGCCGACCTCTACGACGTGATCAACCGCCGCCGCGACGTGCGCCGGGAGTTCACCGGCGGCGAGCTCCCCGAACCGGTGCTGCGTCGCGTCCTGACCGCCGCGCACAGCGCGCCCAGCGTCGGACTGTCCCAACCGTGGGACTTCGTCCTGGTCCGCGACGACGCCACCCGCCGCGCCTTCCGCGAACATGTGCTGGCCGAGCGCAGCGTCTTCGCCGCCGGGCTCGACGGGGAACGCGCCGAGACCTTCGCCAAGATCAAGGTCGAGGGCATCGTGGAATCGTCGCTGGGCATCGCCGTCACCTACGACCCGAACCGCGGCGCACCGCAGGTGCTCGGCCGCCACGCGATCGCCGACGCCGGCCTGTACTCGGTGTGCCTGGCCATCCAGAACCTGTGGCTGGCCGCCACCGCCGAGGGCCTGGGCGTCGGCTGGGTCAGCTTCTACCGCGAGGAGTTCCTCCGCCGGCTGCTGGGCATTCCGCAGGGAGTGCGTCCGGTGGCATGGTTGTGCGTGGGGCCGGTGCGATCCCTGGCCGACACGCCGGACCTGGAGCGGCACGGCTGGCGACAGCGGGTGCCGCTGGAACAGGTCGTGCACTACGACAAGTACGGGCAGGGTCGCAGCCGGTAGCCTGGACGGCACGAAACCGTCGGCACGCGGTTCCACTACAAGTTGCGCTCCCTGCGAGGACGCGGTGCAGCAGGATGATCCGCTGATGGTCGGCCACCTGCCGGCCCACGACCGCCATGTGCGGCTGTTGCTGGACTCCGGCCGCTTCGCCGAGGCGAACGCGGCGTTCGACGAGCTGATCAAGGCCGGGACCAGCGACGTCGGCGAGCACTGGAACCGCCCGACCGTGCTGGTGCACCGGGCGTCGCTGGCGTGGCGGCTGGGTCGCATCCCGCTCGCCTTGGAACTGATCGCCGAGGGCTGGACCGATCTCGACGTCGACCGCCCGGAAGGCCCGGCGGCCGCGCACACCATCAGCATGCTCGGCTACCTGCTGGAGACCATCGGCCACCGCGGCCCGGCGCTGGAGCTGATGGCGCTGTCGGTGCAGATCGCCCGCGACTCCGACGACCAGGCGGCGCTGGCGCACTGTCTGAACCGGGAGGGCAACGCGCGGGTGTTCCGCGCCGTGACCCGACCCGACGAGACCAGCAGAGCGCAGTTCGAGCTGGCCCGCGGCCTTTTCGACGAGGCGCAGGGGCTGGCCAAGCCCGGGCAGGTGAAGCGCTCGGCGCTGGCCGGGTTCGCGCGGTCGCTGGCCGGCGTCGGCGAGACGGCCGCCGCCGAGCGGGCCGCCCTGGAGGCGCTGGCGCTGGGGCGCGGCGCCGACGACTGGTTCACCACGGCGATAGCGAACTGGGTGCTGGCGGTGGTGCGCCGCGAGCAGAACCGGCTGGAGGAAGCCCGCACGTTCGCCAGCCGTGCCCTGGAAGGCGCCGAAACGATCCGCGACACCATGCTGATGATGCAGTTCTCCCTGGACCTCGCGGCGATCTGCGAGGAGCTGTCCGACTCGGTCGGCGAATCCGCCGCGCTGCGACGAACGGTCGCCGCGAGCAGCACGGCGGTGGACGTGCTGCAGGAGGGGCTGGGGCAGGCGCTGGAGCAGCGCCGGGTGGCGGTGCAGGCCCAGCGCATGGCGGTGGCCGCCCGCGAAGCCGCGCTGCGCGACCCGTTGACCGGCCTCACCAACCGCCTCGGGCTGGAGCGGCGCGCACCTGTGCTGCTGGAGAGCACCGCGGTGGCCGGCCGGGTGCCATGGCTGTTGCTGCTGGACGTGGACTGGTTCAAGGACGTCAACGACCTCGCCGGGCACACCGCGGGCGACGTGGTGCTCCAAGAGGTCGCGAACCTGCTGCGCCGCGAATGCCGCAGCGACGACCTCATCTGCCGCTGGGCGGGCGACGAGTTCGTGGTGCTGCTCGTCGACGCCACGGAGGAGTCCCGCGACGCCGGGCCGATCGTCGCCGAGCGGATCCGCGCCGCGGTGCAGCGGCACGACTGGCGGCTGGTGCTCGGGCGGCTCACCAAGGCGCCGACGGTGAGCATCGGCGTCGCGGCGGGTCCGGCGAACCTGGAGCACCTGTTCGCCGCCGCCGACATCGCGCTGTACCGGGCGAAGCGGGCCGGGCGCAATCGGTGGGAGATCGATGGGGACCGGCCGACCGCGGACAGCTCGACCACGAGTTGAGGCGCACCCGGCTCGATTAGGATCGATCGCCATGTCCACCGCGCTGCGATCTCCTATTGACGGGTTTCCCCTGCGCAGCAAGGTAGAATCGACACCGGAAGCCCGGAAGCCCGGAAGCCCGGAAGCCCGGAAGCCCGGAAGCCCGGAAGCCCGGAAGCCCGGAAGCCCGGAAGCCCGGAAGCCCGGCGCTGAGCCGCAGCGGGCGGAGCGCTGGGACACCGCACCGGTCGAGCGGCGGGTGCTCGGCGTCGTGCGAACCCTGACGACGCTGGATCGCCTGCTGGACGTGCTCCCGGTGCTCGCCGACGACATGCGGGTGGAGACGCGCTTCGCGGTGGCGGCGGGTTCGGAGTTCGCCGCGAACCTCGCCGACCAGCTGCACCGCTCGCAGGCCCGGGTCGCGGACTGGGAGCAGGCCGCTGGCAAGGACTTCGACCTCGCGATCTCGCCGAGCGGCAACGGCCGGCTGCACGAGCTGGAGATGCCGGTGCTGACGCTGCCGCACGGCGCCGGGCACCACAAGCTCCGCGCCACGGAATCCGGTGTGGCGGAGGAAGTTTCGGGCCTGTCCGCCGCGCAGCTGATGCACGAGGGCCGGGTGGTTCCGGCGGTCGTCGGCCTCTCCCACCCGAGCCAGCTGGTCGCACTGCGGCGCGACTGCCCGGAGGCGGTCCCGCGCGCCGAGGTGATCGGCGATCCCTGCTTCGCGCGGCTGCAGGCCAGTCTGCCGATGCGCGAGCACTACCGCGCGGCCCTCGGCACCGGCAGGCGAAAACTCGTGGTCCTCGCCTCGACCTGGGGCCCGCATTCGCTTTTCGGCAGACAAGGTGGGCTGGCCCGGGATCTGGTCGCCGCGTTGCCCGCCGACTACCAGGTCGCGCTGGTGCTGCACCCGAACATCTGGAGCAGGCACGAGGGCCTGCAGATCCGGACCTGGTTGCAGACCGCCCTGCGCGACGGGCTCGTCCTGGTGCCCAGGCTGCGCAAGTGGCAGGCCGCGCTGGTCGCCGCGGACGTGGTGATCTCGGATCACGGCTCGCTGTCGTGCTACGCCACAGCGCTGGGAAAGCCGCTGCTGCTAGCGGCTTTCGGCACCGACGAGGTGGTGCCCGGCTCCCCGATGGCGCTGCTGGGCGAGCGGGCGAAGCGCCTCGACCCGACCGGAGACGCGCGGGCGCAGATCGACGCGGCGCGACCGGTCCCCGACCACCAGCAGCTCGCGGACCTGGCCTTCCAAGACCGCGCCTGCGAACGGCTGCGCAGCCTGATCTACCGGCAGCTGGACCTCCCGGAGCCGCCGTGGCCTGCCCAGGCGGCGCCGGTGGATCTGTTCAGTCCCGGCTGACGCACCTCACCCGTCACCGAGCTTGCGGGCCACCCGATCCGCCTTCGGGCTCTCCGCCTGCTCGTAGATCTCCAGCGCTTCCGCCAGGCATTCCCGCGCGCCCGGCTGTCCGGTCGCGGTGAGCGAGTCGGCGAGCAGCTCCAACGGTTCGGCGAGGTCGAAAGAGGCCTGCCGTTCCCGCGTCTCGGCGATGACCTCGCGAAGCGCCGAAACGGCCTGCTCGTGCTGCCCGAGCGCCTGGTGCGCCCGAGCCGTCGCGACCGCGATCCGGCCGGGAGTCCGCTTGTCCTCGGGGAATTCCGCGAGCCGGTCCAGGGCGGTCCGCAGCACGGCCAGGGCCTCATCGTGCCGGCCGAGCCCGGACAGCGACTTGCCCATCAGGTATTCCTGCAGAGCCATGCCGCGACGCCGCCCCAGCTCCTCGTTGAGCCGCCGGGCCCGCTCGAAGTTCCCGATGGCCTCGGCGAATTCGTCGCGCGCGTGCAGCACCTTGCCCTGGAACTCCAGCGCGGAGGCCAGGATTCGCCGGTGCCCGGCCCGCTCGGCCGCGGCGACCGCCTTCGCGCACTCCTCGTGCGCCTCGTCGAGCTCGCCGCACTCCATCAGCAGCTGACCGCGCAGGCTCCGCATCCGCGCTTCCGCGACGGGGTCCTCGATCGCAGCCGCGGACGCGATGGCCGATGCCAGCGCCGGCAACGTGTCGGAGTAGTGCTTGTGCCGGTTGTGCAGTGCCCACAGTGGACCGTCGCAGAGCGCGATCACGTCGACGTGCATATCGTTTTCGCTAGCCAGATCCACCATGCCGAGGATGTTGACGCGCTCGCGCTCCAACCATTCCAGCGCTTCTTCCCACGTGCCGAACGGGTTCTCCCCGTCGACCTCGTCGTCGACGACGCGGAGCCGACTGGGTTCCATCACCATCCGATCGGCGAACGCGCCCTGCCGCCGGTACCACCCGACGAGGCGCCGCAACGCATCGTCGCCCTGCCTCGCGGCGTCTAGCTTCTCCGCGGCTTCGCTAGGAGTTTCGGAGGCGTGCTCGCGGACGAGGTCGTGAAGGAAGTACTGATCCTGATCGTTCTTTTCCACCAGACAAGTCCTGTGCAGTTCGTCGAGACGGAGTTCGGCATCGATCTCAGCGAGATCGGCTAACGCCGCCACCGCCCCCGCCGAGAACACCGGCCCGGGGAACACCCCCAGCCACGCATACAGCTCCACTTCGGCCCTGGAGAGCTGCTCGACCGCCAGGTCGAGCGCCGCGAACGCCTCGTGGAGGTGATCGCGCCGCCTCCTCTTGTCGGACAGTTCCCGAACCGCCCGCGCGATGCTCCAGGACGTCCGGCGCCGGAGCATCCCGGCCACCAGGCGAAGGACGTGCGGCAGCCTGCCGCACCGGCCCACGAGCTCCGCGGCAGCGACCGGCTCGGCGTCGATCCGCTCCCCGAGGCCGCTGCGCCGCAGGTAGTCGAGGGCATGCCCGGGTTCGAGCGCGGCCAGCCGGATGGGCCGAACGCCGTCCAGCACGAGGTCTGCGGCGTCGTGGTGGCTCGTGCAGAGCACCACGCTCTCCGCCGAGGCGGGCAACAGCTTCGCAACGTGCGCGAGGTCGCCCACGTTGTCGAAGAAGAACAGCAGCTTCCGGCCTTTGGTCTTCGTGCGCAGCAGGGCGATCTTGTCGTCGTCCGACAGCGGAATCCGGTCCCCGGCCACGCCGAGCGAACGCAAGCAGTGCTCCGCGGCCTCACCGAGCGACCGCTGTCCAAGCCCGAAGTCGAACCGAACCTGGCCGTGCTCGAACGAGTCGATCGCCCGATGCGACCAGTAAGTGCCCAGGGCGCTCTTGCCGACCCCGCGAATCCCGCTGATCACGGCGCACCCGGCCCTAGCCCCGCGCGCCTCGGCGAGCAGCGCGTCGAGCGCCTCGCGCTCCGGCTCCCGGTCGACGAAGTTGACCGGCTCCGGCAACAGCTGCCCGGGCGCCTCCGGCGCCTGCGGCTCGTGGAAGTGCACGCCGCCGTGAATGGCCCCGGCCTGCACGAGGTTGCGCACCGGACCGCTGTTCTCGTTGCCCATACCCACCCCAGTGGCGCCGAACGGTAACGATCACCTGACGATACGCGACGGAAGCCTGCGACAGGCGGGACGTAGGGGACGCCAACCGGGTGTCAGACGACCCCGGCGAGCCAGGTACGCTCCGAGTGAGGTCGAAGACCAGGCCCTCGTAGCTCAGGGGATAGAGCACCGCTCTCCTAAAGCGGGTGTCGCAGGTTCGAATCCTGCCGGGGGCGCAACACCAATCAGCCTGCTGACCTGCGGCGGGACGCCAAGTGGATGATCTTGGCGCTCCCTTCGGATCCCCCCGAAGGGAGCAAAATGGGAGCAGAAATCGGAGCCTGCTCCCCGTCGAGGGCTGCAGCGACCGCCGCCCACCGCTCGGGTTCTGCCTCGGCCAGTGCGCGCACCGCCGCGGCGATCGCATCGGAACTCAGCCCGTCCGAAGTCGGTTCCGGACCCCCGATGATGTCGCGTACCTTCGCCCAACTGGCATCCGCCAGGTGCGCATATCGCATGGTCGTCGTCCACGACTTGTGGCCCAAAAACGCCGACCGCCAACGCCCTACATAGCGATCGTTCGCAGTGCCTAATCAGCGGTCAGGACAAGGTGGTGGGACCGGCGACCAAGCGACCTAAGCCATCAAGGGCAGCCAGCATGAAAGCCATGCCGGCCCCACCTGCACACCCCGATCTTTCCGGACGACCGGAGGCGCATCAGAAAGGTAGGGCAGCATGAGCGACCAACTCACCGCCTGGTTGCGCACGATCGTTCCCGCCGCCTGGTCCGCGCTCGTCGCGTACCTGGTCACGCTCGCCCTTCCCCGGACTGGCTCGTCAACGCGCTCGGCGACGCCGGGCCAGCCCTGGTCGTGCCGCTGATCCTCGGGGCCGTGTACTCAGGGCTCCGCGCGCTCGAACCACGCATGCCCGCGTGGCTGACGCAAATCGTGCTCAGCTCCAATAAACCGCCTGAGTATCAGCAAGACCGTAACCGCAAAGCCCCGCACCGTTAGCCAAGTAGTATTACTCAACTAACAGTGCACTATCCGTCAAAATTGTCGAGATTGACCCAACTAAAGTTGGTTGCCAGGTGAAACCATGCAGCATCAAGCTGGCACACGTTAGCCATTTCGGGTGACGATCAGTGAGTTCCACTGAATCCGATCCGACCTCCGAGCTAACGTCCAAGCCATGAGATCAGCTCGTAAGGTAGTGGTCGCTCTCGCGGCAGCGTCCATGTCGCTCTCCTTCTATCCGGCCGCCGCCGCAGCAGACGAGAATACCGCCAAGCCGCGCACCGCCGGAGAGATTGCCGAATGCCTGGCGAATTCAGCGATCCCCAATGAGGCCATCGTTGACAGGGTTCCCGTAAACAGGCCAGATACCCCACAAAAAGAGTTCCAGCTCGAATGCGGACCTATGGAAATCGCCGGGGCTCGCCACATTCATGCAGACCATCGAATTAACAACGCGGTGACCTTTCAGCGCTGTTACTCCGCCGCTTTGAGATTTGGCGAAAAAATCAACCAGCAGTACTCGTCACTTTATCGCTACACACCTGTGGGTGGGCCGACGGTTGAGGTTGCCACTGATGACTTCTCCCCGTTCGTCCTAAGCGCCTGGACCAAGGGACCCAACAGTGCCGACTGGGACGGGTGCTCAGCGGCCATCCCGTGACGAACTCGCGTGGCGCACCCTCCGCATCCATGGAGGGTGCGCCATACTCGACGGCATGAGCGCAAACACAACCACCTATCCAGCTCCGAATGCTGACCAGGTTCGAACGCTCTGGGACCAAGTTCGATTCACTGACGTGGACCGCACCGTCGCCCATGCGAAACCAGTCTTGAACTGGCTGCAGCACGATCGCCCAAAAGGCGGGGCACACCTGCAGGGCTTCAAAATTCACGGATCCAGCGAGTTTGAGTGGTTTGCGCGAGACCATCTCCCCGGAATGATCGCGTACGTACTTCCTCATCCGGATCTGCGTACGTTGCTGCCCGGTTCGTTTGATGTTACCGATCCGCTCAGCTACACAAGTTCGCGTCACCTGCGGGGCTGGCACTACGGGACGTCACTGGAGCTCGCGGCCCAGTGGGCCCGAGCCATGTATTCAGGCGGCCTTCAATCTGATCTGCCCAATCTTTCCGACGAGGAGCAAGATGCCCGCGCCCACCGAGCCCTGGAGAGCGCGAGTAGCCTATACTTCGAGTTGTTCGGAAACCGCTACAGCACGATCTCTTTCGCGACGAGCCCAGATCCTTGGTGTGCATGGTTCCCAGGGCTTTTCAATATCACATGGGCAGTTCACGATCGACAGGAACAGGTGTTGTGGCTACTTGCGGTCGCCGACATGGATTGAGAGTGCAACACCAACGTGTCCTCACAGCCTTCACCGGGTGCGGGGGGCGCGTTCGTCGTTTCAGGCGCGGCTATGCGGTCAGGCTCCATTGGTGCTCGCTGGTCGGCTGATCGATCCACACCCCAGCGCTTCGGACGCCGAGCTGCTAGGAACGATCCTCGCTCGTCGAGTTCCGTGGCGATCAAGTGCCGGAAGGCGTACGGGTGTAGCCCCTCCCAGGCCGTCTCCCCCGCGACATCCCGGATGTGGGAACGGGTGTTGTCCGGGTCCCGCAGTGCCCCCGTTGACGTTCGCTCGGTGACACTTGCTCGCTTGAACCACACCACGGATGTCCCGACTCCATTGGCCGCCTGGGCGAGCCGTCGAAGAACGGTGCTGCACGCTGCCGGGGTGATCGGCTTGCCAGTTCCTGCGGGCGCGCCAACACAGCGGCGGCGTAGTGGGGTGCCTGGCTGCGGTCGGCCTACGAAGCGAGCCGGGCCCCTGCGGTTGTGATCAAGATGTGGTGTCAGATCACTTGCAGGGGCCCCTCCTCGTGCACGTCACCGAGATCAAAGACAGGCTCTTAGACCTGGCGCAGCCTGAGGTGCTGCCGTACTTCTGGTCCAGCCAGATCCTGTTGTCCTTGGACTTCGATTCCAAGATCGGATTGTCGAAGGTGTGCTTCGTGACGCCCTGGGCGTTCTCCGCGTACACGTTCACGATGACCCGCTCCACGCACCACTCCGGATCCGTGTCCGCAGGCTCCATACGGATGTACGCAGGGAAGTCTTCGAGATCCGAGGTGCTGAGCTGTGGCCGACGCGGGTCGTTGTAGTCGGCTTGCTCGACGTTGGCGCCCTCACCCAGGACAAACTCGTCTTTCGCTCCCTGCGCGAAGTCGGTCTTGTCGGTGTCCAGGGAGAACTCGCGGCCGGCGAGCCCCAGGTAGACCCAACTACCGGTCCCCGCGTACTTGACGTCCGCAGTCTCTACCGTGGCGACGATCCTGTTGATACTTGCCATGTCTTCCCCCAGTCTGTCCAGCCCCCATCGGGCTACGTTCCGGACGGCTTCTCGTTGGCACGTCGCACCACATGCCGCACTCCCGATCGCGCCGTAGTCGACCACGTGCGGATAAGCCCGGCTTACGCGCTGGGCTGCTGCAGGCAGGGTCGGGCCTGCCCTCTTCTGGGCATGAGTGGTTCGGCGGGAGAGCCGCAAGGCGACTGCCTTGCCGCTGATACGAGCCCCCACTTTACCCCCATGAATCAACGGGAAACATTCGTCGCGGACACTGATCAACCGGCGTTCACAATCGGAATCCGTTGAGATCATGGGAAAACTCCGCGACTGTCCGAAAAGGACCAGAAGCGAGATCTCCTGAAGCGGGTGCCGCAGGTTCGAATCCTACCGGGGCGCAAGCCAGATCAGCCTGCTGACCTGCGGCGGGACGGCACCACGCCACCTGAACCAACGCGCCCCGGCACCCGATTGAAGTTCCTTGGCCAATGCACACTTGCCTACCAAGTCGATCCCGCGCACGCGCGGCAAAGGCCACCAACGGGCGGCCACGGCAACCTTCCGGTGTGCCCCTGACCGACCGTCCGTCTCGTCGAGCACCCGCCGGAGCTTCGGAGGCCGATGCTCCGGCTCATCGTCGACCAGCTCGCATCGACACCACTTATCCCATCGGCCACGCTGGCACTGAGCGTCTTGCGACGTTCCGTTCAAATTCAGGTTCGAGGGGGAGCCATGCTCACTTGGACGACCATCGCCTACGGGGCCATCCTTTCCGCTCTGCTCGCAGGTATCGCGGTCGTTCTCGCCGCCCGCGAGCTGCGGGTGCGTGCCGCCCTCGGCGCTGCTGCGGGAGCGTTCATCGGGCCATTCGCGTGGAACGCGATCCTGCACGCCACCAGCGCACACCAGTTCTTCGTCGACGCTCCTGTGCGCGTCATTCCGGCCAGCTGGCAGGACACCGGCTCCGGCGTGTTCTCGATCGCCGCGACCGCGCTTCTGCTCGGGCTGGGGCCGCTCGGATCGCGCCCGGCACGCCCCACCATGGCGCTGGCGCTGCTCGCCGGAGTCGCTGCGTTCCTCGTAGACGTCTACCTCTACTGACAGCCCACGGTGAAGGCGGCTTGCGGCGTAGTGCCTACAGCGTGAGCTCGTCGGCCAGGCGCCGATGGTGCGGCGAGTTCGGGGTGGTCGCCCATGCCGATGCGGCGCAGAGCTCACAGGGGAAATCCGCGACCACACCCAGGAAGTTCCACGACGCGGATAGTTTCGTGGGCGAACTCGTCGGCGGTCACCAGGATCGGCCCGGTCGGGGCGAAACCCGGAAACGACTTGCCCAGCGAGAACTGCGGGACCAGCCCCATCGACTGCACGACTCGCTCGGAGAAGTCCTGCCCTGCGGTCAACCCCGCCACATGGCGCCAAGCGTCTTCGGCCGTCACCTTCTCTGCCCGGCGGCCGATTACGACCACGAGTTCCGCTTCCCAATCGACGAACGCGCTGGGCAGCGTCAGCTGGGTGTCCGGGCCGGTGAGGGAAGTGACGAACTTGGTGAAAGTGGCAGGCGAATCCGGAAGTCCGAGCCTGGCTTCCTGTGCGTGATCACGGTAATTCAACCCGATGGCGATCAAGAAGCTGCTGCTCGACGAGTACCGAGATCGGGGGCAACGAGGCGGATGACCCCGCATGACCGGGTAGCACCGCGGGCCCGAGCGATGGCGAACGCGCGCATTCAGCCGTGCGCGATGCGCAGAAACACCTCGGTGGACATGTGCTCTTCGACCGCGATGACCCTCATGCCCGCCGCCCGCCGTCGACCGACATCGCGATCCCGGTGATGTAGGCCGCGGCGTCCGCGCAGAGCCAGACCGCGGCCGCCGCAGCCTCCTCCGGGGTGGCCAATCGGCCGAGCGGCGTGATCGCCTCCTGCATCGCGATCATGTCGGTGTCGGCTGCCACCTTTTCGAACCCGGGAGTGCGGGTCGGGCCGGGGCAGACGGCGTTGACCCGGATGCCGTCGGCCGCGTAGTCGACCGCGGCGGCTTTGGTGAGCCCGACGATGCCGTGCTTGGCGGCTACGTAGGCGGGCGCGTGCGGGATCGCGCACAGGCCGCCGTTGGAAGCGACGTTGACGATCGCGCCGCCGCCTTTGAGCAGGGGCAACTCGTACCTCATGCACAGGAAGGTCCCGGCCAGATTGACGTGGACCACGCGCTCGAACTCGTCCAGGGTCATCTGGTCGAGCTGCCGGTGGTGCGAGGCCATACCGGCGTTGTTCACGGCGAAATCGAGGCCGCCAAAGGCCTCGACCGTGCGCTCGACGGCCGACCGCACGGAGTGTTCGTCGGCGATGTCGACGACGATGGCCAGCGCTTCGCCGCCGTCCTCCTCGATCATCTCCGCGGTCTCGGCCGCCGTCGTCTCGTCGACGTCGAGCACGGCGACCGCGGCGCCTTGCCGGGCGAACTGGATCGCCGCCGCGCGGCCGATCCCGCTGCCCGCGCCGGTGACCAGACCCGTCTTCCGGGTGTTGTCGCGCATGAGGGCCACGTCGCTCATGCCAGCGGCTCGTGGTTCGCCCAGGCGACCTTGTACGGGTGCCGCGACTGCCAGTGCTCGATGACCTCGTGCATACCGGGCGCGGCGAACGCCTTCGCCAGCGTGTCGGTGTCGGCCACGGCGACCTGCACGATCGCGGTCGCGATCAGCGCCGGGATGGCCTCCTCGCCGGGGATCGGAAGGTGTCGCCGGGTCGTGACCGACCGGGTGAGACCAGTGTCGATCATGATCCGTTCGATGTCTGCCAGATATTGATCGAGCTCGCTTTCCGGCAAGGGCTGATCGAAGGAAACGATCATCGTGTGGTTGATCATGCCTCAATTCTCGACGGCGCTCTTGGCCGATGTCCAAGATCTGTTCGGTATTCGGCGATAACCTGGAGGCATGATTGAACTGGAGACCCGCGAGCTCGAGTACTTCATCGCGGTCGCCGACGAGCTGCACTTCGGCCGGGCCGCCACCCGGCTCTCGATCGCCCAGCCGGCGCTGTCGAAGGCGATCCGGCGGATCGAGACCCGGCTCGGCGTCCCGCTGTTCATCCGCTCCAGCCGCCACGTCGAACTCACCCCGGCCGGGCAGGCATTGCAGGAGCACGGGCGGCACGCGCTCAACGCGGTCAGCGCCGCCGTCCGCAACGCCCGGCGCGCCGGCGACGCCGAAGCCCACCTGCGGCTCGTGATCAAGCCCGGCGGCGACGCCGGCCTGCTGTCACCGGTCCTGGCCGAGTACGCCCACCAGCCCGACGCCCGCCAGGTGGACATCCTGTTCAGCGGCCCGGCCGACCGCACCGACTTCCTGCGTGACGGCCGGGCCGACGTCGGCCTGCTCTACGCGCCGTTCGACGATCTCAACGGCCTGGCCCACGAGACGCTGCACACCGAGGACCGCGTGGTCATCGTCCCGCACGGCCACCGGCTGGCCGGGCACGCTGCGGTGCGAATGTCCGACCTGGACGGCGAGACACTGCCGCGATGGAAAGGCGTCCCCGGAGGCGACGGCACCGGCCCCGAAGTCGCCGACGTCATCCAGCTGCTCCACATGATCACGGTGAACCGGATGATCGGAGTGCTGCCCCGCTCCCTGGTCGAACCGGCCCCGACCGGCCTGATCTGCATCCCCGTCACCGACGCACCACCCAGCCGCCTCGTGCTCGCCTGGAACGAGCAGGACCGCCGACCGCTGGTCGCGTCGTTCGTGGCCGCCGCGGTTCGCAATCGGAATCGGTTGAACGCACAGGGAAAATTCCCGACTGTCCAGAAGGGACCGTGAGCAAGGTCTTTTGAGCCCGCGGAGGTAGCCGCGGATGCTTTCCGCCGTGGGCTTGCCGCCTTCCGTTCCAGTGAGCGTTTTTCATCCTCTGTGCGGAATGCCTGTGTCTCTGGGATGCTCCTATAGATGTCAAGCGGCAGGAGCAAGGTCGTTTTGACTGGTTCGTTCGGTTGGTGTGGTGGTCAGGGCGCGGTAGACCTCGCGG
>NZ_JBWKKU010000048.1:0-76046 GCF_056431445.1 Saccharopolyspora sp. NPDC045941 | reverse complement strand
AAACCACCAACCACCGAAATGGTCGGGGGCATAAAAGAACACTAACCAAAACAGTCCGCTGTTGAGTTCTCAAAGAACACACCCACACCATCACCCCGACCCCTAAACCAGGGATCGAAGCTCCGGGGAGCATTTCCTTCCGCTTCCTTGTGTCGGTAACTCTAGCAGGCCCTCTTTTCGGCGTTTTCAGGGGGGTCAACCCCGCGCTGATCGCTCCGAAGATCGAGCTCGTTGCTTGTGTTATCGACGCGCCTCGTAGTCTTGACGTCTACTTGGCGACTGCCTTACGTTACCCGGTGCGCTTCGCGGTGTCAAACCGCGCGCCCCGATCGGTGTGCGCTCCGCGGAGTTCGTTCCCGATCTCCAGGGCGCTCCCGCGGCCGTCCTCGCCAGGCTCTTGCGTCCTGTTCCGTCCGGCCGTCCGTGCGGCGAAGAGAAAGTTACGCACACCCTGCGTCAAAGTCAAATCGCCTGGTCAGACTCTTGACGTCGCTCCTTCGGGCGATCTCGGGTCACTTCTGCTTCGGGCGCAGCCAGAGCTTCACGGTGCTCGCCGAACCCGCCGAGCTGATCGCTTCCAGCAGGTCAGGGGCGGATACCGGCCGATTTCGACCCACCGGGACCAGGTCGTAGCCCCAGGTGCCGAACTCCCGCAGGGCCGCTCCGGGATCGTCACCCAGCTGGCGGATCGCGTCCGGTGTGAAGGAGCACACGATCGAAGGACGGTCGCGGCGCAGCAGGCGGACCAGGCCGCCGAGCACCCGGTGCACCCGCCCACCCACGTCGACGTGCACGACCGAGAGCTTCAGGTTCTGCAGCGCCTCGTGGTTCTCCAGCTCCCGGTCGAGCCGGACGCCGCGCACGGACGGTGGCTTGTCGCCTTCCGGCGGGCTGACCGACAGGCCGCCCGCGAGCGACGATTCCGCCGCCAGCTGGCACGAGCCGTCCCATGCCGCGCCTTCCACCAGCACCAGCCGGTGTCCCCACGCCGCAGGCACGTTGACTTCGACGTTGTGCTTGAGCAGTGCGCCGCTTCGCGGGCACGGTTCGACCGCGACGACCGCGCCGCTGTTGCCGAGCCTGCTCAGCACTCGCACGGTCTGGTAGCCCACGTACGCGCCGACGTCCATGAAGACGCCGTCGGGTTCGAGCAGGGAATCGATCAGCGCGGACACGTCGCCGTCCCAGCTCGAATGCGACGACAGCCACGGCAGCATGAAGCTGTCGTCGGCCGGCAGCCTCAGCAGGCCCGCGTCGCAGAGGACAGGCGTCGTGGTGCCGTCGCCACCTCCGATGTTGCGCTCGTGCTCCCGCAGCAGGATGCGTTGCAGGACGTCGGTGCGTTGCAAGGCGCTCGCCGCATCGTGCGAGGCGATGCGGAGGCCCGCCTCCACGTCTTGGTCGCCTGTTCGGCGCTGTTCCAGCGCATCCATCCGGTCGAGGATCCGCTCGACCGCTCCGGTCAGGCTGTCCAGGCGTTCCGCCAGGGCGTCCACGCGCTGATCACCGCCCTCGCCCGCTTCGAGCTTCCGCAGCCTGCGGTGCTGCTCGGCCAGGTCGGCCCGGGCTCGGACCATGCCGTCGTCGGTGCCGAGCAGCTGGGCGCCGTGCTGGTCCTGGCGCCTGATGAGCTGGGCCAGTTCCGCTCGCACCGCCTCCATGTCGCCTTCGCCGTCCGCCTCGTACTGGCGGCGGAGCAGCTCGGAGGCGGTCTGCTCGACTCCGTCGACGAGCGAGCGCATCACGTCGCGGATGTGCTCGTCGTAGTGGCTCAGCGCCTTGAGCACGGCCTTGCGCAGCGCCGGTGCCATCGAGTTCCGGCTGCTGGCGCCCACGTCCGGTGCCCGGTGCAGCGCGTGCCGCGCCACCAGCAGCGGGCGCAGCGGGTCGTCGAACTGGCCGTGGCTGTCCCGCGACCACTTCGTGCGCCAGTTCCGGTATGCCTGCTCGACGCGCTCGCGCAGGCGTGCGCCGGCACGCGCGACGGTGTGGGCCGCGAGCAGGTTTTCCTTTGCTGCCGCGCCGAATGCCGCGGTGGCGTCCGGGTCGTCGGCGGCAGCGCGCAAGAGCTCCGCGGCGGCTTCGATGTCCGGTTCTCCAGGACCCGCGCAGGGCACGAGGCGCGCGGCTTCGGCGCCGAAGAGCTCGGCCACCGCGCCGTGCTCCCCCGCGATCACCGGCACACCGTGCGCGGCGACCTCCAGCAGCCTCAGCACGTGGTCGTCGCCGGCATCACCTCGGTGCAACGACACGAAGCAGTCCGAGGCGGACAGCAGCGGGTGGAGGCCGAGGTCCTCTTCTACCAGCAGGACCCGGGAATCCGTCGCGGTCGCCAGGCGCAGGCGCTCGGCCGCTTCCGGGTGGTCGACCGCTCCGACGACGCCGATGAGCAGGCGGACCTCGTCGCGCTCCGGGAACGCCGCCAGGAACGCGCTGACCACGCCGAGCGCGTTGTCCGCGCGCTCTGCCGCGTGGTCCACGAAGGCCCCGAACACGAACTCGTCGGACAGCCCGAACTTGGCGCGGGCGCCTTTCCTCGTCGGTAAATCGATCCGATCGCGTTCCGGTGCCGGTAGTGCGACGACCCTGGTCTTCGTGCCGTTGCGGCGGGCCGCGGCGCGGCCGCTCTCCGACAGCACCCAGGTTTCCGCCACATCGGCGGTGTCGGCGGCTCCGTTGTGGACGTCGATCACGTACCTGCCCGCGGGCACCGGCAGGCCCGGTTCGCAGCGCAGGACGACCGGGTAGTAGGCCGTGTCGGCCGACGGCAGCCCGGATGCGCGGACCGCGGTTCGCATCAGCTCCGCGAGTTGCCCGTCTCCGAGCACCGCGACGCCGAGCTGGTCGACCAGGGCCGCCCGGTTGTCGATCCTGCGGTGCACCGCCTCGGCCGGGACCCGGCCGCTGGCCACGCCGACGCCGACGCACCACTCGTGGAAGGCCTCGGCGTTGGTGCCGAACGGGTCCGGGTAGTCGCGCCGCAGGATCGGGTCGTCCGCCCACACCGCAGCGGTCCAGCGGGAGCCGCCGGCCGCGCGCTGCCGGTCGTCGGCCGGGGCGCACGACCACTCCCGGAACTCCGCCAGCGGGCCGTCCGGTTCGAAGGGGCTCGGCGGTGGTTCGCCATCCTCCTGCCAGGCGTCGAGGTACTCGCGGCGCAGCGTCGCGGGCAGCACGACTCCGTCGGGCAGGACGTCGAACGGGTGCGGCTGCTCGCGGGTGTACCCGGCCCCGACCAGCGCGTTCCGGTAGCCCGCGCAGAGCCCGGCGAGCACCGGGTTCTCGGAGAGCAGGATCCGCGGGCGGTCGGCGTAGGCCGTGGACAGCAGCCAGGGCCGCTGCGGTTGGAAGCCGTCGAAGTGGACGCTCCGCAACACGGTGCCGTCCACGGTGTGCCGGCCGTCGCCCACTGCCACCAGCTCGCGCTGGGCCGCGTTCCACACGGACAGGCCGACGCCGGGATCGCGGATCACCTGGTGGTCGACCAGCGCGGGCGCGCCGTCCAGCACCGGCGCCGCCGCGCTCGGATCGGCCCGCAGCTGCTCCACCCACGTCGCGAGGAGCTGCTCCGCACCCGGGCGGACGGCGAAGGCGCTGGGATCGAAGGTGCCCGATTCGGCGAGGTCGGCGGGGTTGGGGCGCAGGCCGTCCACCGCCAGCGGGCGCAGCACCCGCGGTACCAGGGCGACCGGCCGCTCGTGGGTCAGGCCCGCGACGAGATCGTCGAAGCGGCCGAAGAGCTGGACGGACGGTTCGAAGTACAGCACCGTCGCGCCGGACTTCAGCAGGTGCTGCAGGAACATCGGGCGCAGCACGTTGCGCAGCTGCTCCGCGGTGCAGCCCATCGCCAGCCGGGCGTACTCCGTCGCGTCGAGACCGATGTCGGCGAAGGTCAGGCCGTCCGCCTCCGGCCGGTCCGCGCCCGGCAGGTCGACCACCAGCAGCGCGAACTGCGCGTTCGGGTGGTGGCGGCGGAACGTCTCGCGAAGCACCCGCGCGGCCGGGAGCTGGTCGCGGCACGCGACGGTGCAGCCGAGCACGGTGCGGGCACCGCGGTCCTCCGGCGTTTCGGCGGGCCACTCCGGCTCGCCGAACAGCTCGGCCGGTTGCTCCAGCACACCGGATTGCAGGGTGGCTTCCACGGCGGATTTGCCGTCGGGGCTCCCCGCAGTCACTGGGTCGGGCTGCGCCTGCGAATCAGTCACGGGCGCAACCTATCGCTCCTCGCGCCGCAGCAACACGGCCAACCCCATGAGTTCGCGGACCGGGACGCGCGGTCTTCGGCGGGCACGCCCGCGCCGACCGGCGCCGAGTGCCGCCCGGCGCCCACAGGCCGAGAGTTTTCGCAGGTCAGTGGTCGTGAGCACGTTGAGTCGCCATGGCGATCCAAAGTACTCACGACCCCATGAGCTGGCCGAACTCCTGCCTCGCTCAGAGCATCGGCATCAGGGTGCGGAGCTCGTACGGCGTGACGTGGCTGCGGTAGGCGTTCCACTCCTCGCGCTTGTTGCGCAGGAAGAAGTCGAACACGTGCTCGCCGAGGGTTTCCGCGACCAGCTCGGAGGACTCCATCTCGGTCAGCGCCTCGGTGAGGTTCTGCGGCAGGTTCGCATAGCCCGCCGCCTTCCGCTCCCGTTCGGTCAGGCCCCACACGTCGTCCTCGGTGGCAGGCGGCAGCTCGTAGCCCTTCTGCACGCCGCGGAGCCCGGCCGCGAGGATAACCGCGTAGGCCAGGTACGGGTTGCAGGCCGAGTCCAGGTTGCGGACCTCGACGCGGCGCGAGGACGCCTTGCCCGGCGAGTACATCGGCACCCGGACCAGCGCGGACCGGTTCGCGTGGCCCCAGCAGACCGCGGTCGGCGCCTCGCCGCCGACGACCAGCCGCTTGTAGGAGTTCACCCACTGGTTGGTCACGGCGCTGATCTCGCGGGCGTGGTGCAGGATCCCGGCCACGAACGCCCGGCCGATGTCGGACAGCTCGAACGGGTTCTCCGGGTGGTAGAAGGCGTTCTGGTCGCCCTCGAACAGGCTGAAGTGGGTGTGCATGCCCGAGCCGGGCTGCCCGCTGAAGGGCTTCGGCATGAACGAGGCGCGCACGCCCTGGGTGATCGCGACCTCCTTGACCACGTACCGGAACGTCATCACGTTGTCGGCCATGGTCAGCGCGTCGGCGTAGCGCAGGTCGATCTCCTGCTGGCCGGGCGCGCCCTCGTGGTGGCTGAACTCCACCGAGATCCCCATCGCCTCCAGGGTCTCGATGGCGTTGCGCCGGAAGTGCGGGGCGGCGTCGTGGCTGGACTGGTCGAAGTAGCCGCCGGAGTCGGCGGGCACCGGTTCGGTGCCGTCGTCCGGCAGGTTCTTCAGCAGGAAGAACTCGATCTCCGGGTGCACGTAGCAGGTGAAACCGGACTCGGTGGCCTTGGCCAGGGTGCGGCGCAGCACGTGCCGCGGGTCGGCCCAGCAGGGCGAGCCGTCGGGCATGTGGATGTCGCAGAACATTCGCGCCGAGTAGTGCTCGCCGTCCGGGGTCTCCCATGGCAGCACCTGGAAGGTGGTGGGGTCCGGCTTGGCGACCATGTCCGATTCGTAGACCCGGGCGAAGCCCTCGATGGCCGAGCCGTCGAACCCGATGCCCTCGGCGAAGGCACCCTCTAGCTCGGCGGGCGAGATCGCCACCGACTTGAGCATGCCCAGGACGTCGGTGAACCACAGCCGCACGAAGCGGATGTCACGTTCCTCCAAGGTGCGGAGCACGAACTCCTGCTGGCGGTTCATGCACGCAGCCTAAGAGTTCCGACTGCGAATTGCGTAACTGGTCCATGAACCCCGGGAAAGACGCCTCGGCGAGCGGCCCGATCCGGCCGCTCGCCGAGCGGCAGCCGGCCTAGCCGAAGCCGACCGCGGCGACCAGGAGGGGCAGGATCAGCCCGATGAGGATCGCCCCGGCGACGTCGAAGACCGCGCCGGAGCGGATCATCTTGGTGATCGGGACCGCCCCCGACCCGTAGACGATCGCGTTCTGCGGCGTGGACACCGGCAGCATGAACCCGAACGAGGCCGCGAAGGTGGCAGCCAGAGCGGGCACGAATGGATTCGCCCCGGCAGCCAGCGCCACCGGGATGACGATCGGGACGACCACCGCCGCCGAGGCGGTGTTCGACGTCGTCTCCGACACCAGCACCGCCAGCACGATCGCGAACACCGTGATGGCGACGCCGCTGGTGAAGCCGAGGTTGCTCGCGGCACCCTCGCCGATGGTCTTGGCGAGCCCGGTCTCCGACAGCAGGGAGCCGAAGATGATGCCGGTGCCGAACAGCACCACGGTTCCCCAGTCGATCCGACTGGCCTCGGTCCAGGTCAGCGTGAACCGCCGCTTGGACCAGTCGGTCGGCAGCACGAACAGCAGTGCGGCGCCGAGGACCGCGACGATGCCCTCGTCGAGGCGTTCGCTGACCGCGTCGTACGCCGCCGAGTCGTTGCCCGCGATCAGCGCGACCACGCCGGGGGTCACCCACAGCGCGACGGTGATGCCGAAGGCGATCAGCGTGTTCTTCTCGGCCCTGGACAGCGGGCCGAGCTTGGCCCGTTCGCCGGAGACGTAGTCCTCGACGCCGGACAGCTTGTTGATCTCCGGCCGGTTGAGCAGCAGCAGAGTGCCCGCCAGGACCAGGAACATCGGCACGCACACCGGCGCGGCCATGGCCATCCACTGCAGGAAGGAGATGCGTTCCCCGGTGGCCTCCTCGATGAGGCCGCGGCCGATCAGGTTCGGTGGTGAGCCGATCGGTGTGAGCAGGCCCCCGACGCTGGCGCCGTAGGCGAGCATCAGCATCAGCGCCACGCCGACCCGCAGCCGGAGCGGGTCGAAGTTGGCGCCCTCCGGCAGTTTCTGGCGCACGAGCTCCGCGATCACCGCCAGAATGCCGACCGCGGTGGGCAGCAGCATCGCGACCGTGGCCGTGTTGGACACGACCGACGAGAGCAGGCAGGTGATTACCCCGAAGGCGATGATCACCCGCGAGGTGCTGCGGCCGACTCCCGGCAGGGACAGGATGCTGAAGGCGAAGCGCCTGGCCACGCCGTGCCGGAGCATCGCCTGGGCAAGGATGAACGCACCGATGAAGGTGAACACCGTCGACGACCCGAACGGCGCAAGCACGTCGTCGGGTGGCATGACCCCGAGGATGACGACGGCTGCGACGCCGATGAGGCCGCCGACCGGGATCGGCACGGGTTCGCACACCCACAGCACGATGACGCCGAGTAGCACCGCGGCGAGCTTGTGCTGGGCCGGTTCGAGTTGGGTGGGTATCAGGAGGAACGCGATGGTCAGCACCGGGGCGAGGAGCAGCCCGGTGGTGCGGCGAGCCCGTTCGAACCGCTCCTCCGCCGGAGAGAGCACCTGTTCGCCCAGACCTCGGTACGTGCTGCCGGACAGCAGCACCGATGTCACGCTCTGCGCGGCGGCCGATCGGCCCGAATCGTCTGCTTTGTCCATGCCCGAGACCATAGGCCGCATGTGATCCACTTCACCAGAGTCCTTTCGATTTACCCTGACGAGTGATGCGCGAAGGGCGCCTCTGACCCATTGCGAGGTCGGAGGCGCCCTTCGGTCGGAACTAGGTCATCCGTTCGAGGTGCAGCGGGTTCCTTCTGCCGGGAGGGTCAGGTCGACCAGGTACTTCGTGGTCGCGTCGTCGACGCAGGTGACGCCCTGCATGAAGACCGTGTGCTGGGTGCCCTCGAAGGTCAGCAGGCGGCCGTGCAGGGCATCCGCGAGCTTCACGCCGGCCTGGTAGGGCGTGGCGGGGTCGCCGGTCGTGGAGATGACCAGCGTCGGCGGCAGCGCCCCCACCTCCGGCTCGGTGGTCTCGCCGGTGACCGGGACCGGCCAGAACGCGCACTTGTCGCGCGCCGCGCTGGGCGGGTTCCCGTTGTCCAGGAACGGAGCCACCTCGCGGTAGCGGTGGTCCGCCTCGCGGAGGATCGCCGGGTCCTCGATGCGCTGGTCGTCGACGCAGTGCACGGCGTCGAACGCGTCGGTGGTGTTGGTGTACTGCCCGTTGCTCTCGCGGCTGAAGTAGTTGTCCGCGAGGGCCAGCAGCCGCCGGCCGCTGCCCTGCCGGAGCTCGTTGAGCCCGTTGTCCAGCTGGTCCCAGAGGCTCGGCGCGTACAGCGCCTGGATCGCCGCCATGGTGGCGTCCTTGTAGGACAGCTCACGGCCGTCACCCGCCGGGGCCGGGTGGTCCACCAGCGGGCGGGTGAGCTGCTGGAACACCGCGACGGCCTGCGCCGGGTCGGAGCCCAGGGAGCACCGCTGACGCTTGGCGCACCAGGCGGCGAAGTCGTTGAAGGCGCGCTGGAAACCGGCGCCCTGGGCGACCAGCTGGTCGACCGTGGACTGCCCGGGGTCGACCGCGCCGTCGAGCACCATCGCCCGCACGTTGCCGGGGAAGGTCTCCGCGTACTCCGCGCCGATCCGGGTGCCGTAGGAGTAGCCGAGGTAGGTCAGCTTCTGGTCGCCGAGCACCGAACGCAGCACGTCCATGTCCTTGGCGACCTCGCGGCTGCCGACGTTGGCCAGCATCTGGGTGCCGGTGCGCTCCGCGCACTTGCCCGCGTAGTCGCGCTCCTCCTGCTCGGTCGCGGCGATCCCGGCGGGCGAGGTGTCCGCGTCGGAGTCGAGCCGCTCGGCGTCGCGCTCCGGGCCGGTCAGGCAGCCCACCCTCGGCTCGGAAGCGCCGATGCCGCGCGGGTCGAACCCGATCAGGTCGAACCGCTCACCCAGGTCGGTCTGCTCGACCGACGAGGCGACGCTCGCGGCCGCGCTCATCCCGGAGGCCCCCGGGCCACCCGGGTTCAGCAGCAGCGAGCCGACCCGGTGCTCCGGGTCGGTGCCCGGCTTGCGCAGGATGCCGAGCGTGATCGCCTGCCCCTGGGGTTCGGCGTAGTCCATCGGGACTTCCAGCCGCGCGCACTCCAGGCCGGTGTCGTCGAAGGCGGTCCGGTCGCTGTCGGACGTCGCGTACGGGGCGCAGGCCCCCCAGGACAATGTCTGCCCGTAGTACCGCTCCAAGCCCGCCGGCACCGGCCCGGCCGGGCCCTTGCGCTCGGTGTGCGGCTGCAGCGGTGCTGTATCTCGCGTGGGCGGGCTGCACGCGGCCGCGCCCAGCAGGGCCACCACGGACAGCACGGTCAGTAGGCGGTTCACTCACGAATCGTGACACGCATCGCGCGGCGCGGCTCACAGTGGGCAGCACGACGCAGGCGTGCGGCGTGCGCGAAGATGGGTGCATGCCCCAGCTGCGCATCGCACTCGCACAGGTCAACGCATGCGTCGGCGACATCGCCGGCAACAGTTCGATGGTCTTGGACTGGACCCGCCGCGCCGTGCAGGACGGCGCCCACCTCGTGGCCTTCCCCGAGATGGTGCTCTCGGGCTATCCGGTCGAGGATCTCGCGCTGCGCAAGTCGTTCGCCGCCGCGAACCTCTCCGAGCTGGAGGTGCTGGCCCGGCGCTTGCAGGACGCCGGCTGCGGTGACGCGCTGGTCGTCATCGGGCACCTCGGTCGCGACGACGAAGGGCCGCGCAACTCGGCGTCGCTGCTCTACGGCGGCGAGGTCGTCACGACCTACCACAAGCACCACCTGCCGAACTACGGCGTGTTCGACGAGGCCCGCTACTTCGCGCCCGGCTTCGACCTGCCGATCGTGCGGCTGCACGGCCTGGACGTCGGCGTGGTCATCTGCGAGGACATCTGGCAGAACGGCGGGCCGGTGGCCGCGCTGGGCAAGGTCGGCGTGGACCTCGTGGTGTGCATCAACGGTTCGCCGTACGAGCGCGCCAAGGACGACGTGCGCACCCCGCTGGTCATCCGGCGGGCCGCCGAGGCAGGCGCGCCGATGGCGTACGTGAACCTGGTCGGCGCGCAGGACGAGCTGGTGTTCGACGGCGATTCCATGGTCGCCACGCCGGACGGCGAGATCCTCGCGCGGGCGCCGCAGTTCGCCGAGCACCTCACGCTGCTGGACCTGGAGCTGACCGCGGGCGGGCACACCTCGACCACCGTGCCCGCCGAGCCGGGCCCGATGCGGATGCCCGCCTTCGACGTCCAGCGGATCGTGCTGCAGCCGGAGCCGCTGCCGCACTACGAGCCGGTGCCCGCGCTGCCGCCCGCCGAGCGGCTCGACGACGTGGCCGAGGTGTGGTCGGCGCTGGTCACCGGGCTGCGCGACTACGTGCACAAGAACGGGTTCCGGTCGGTGACCTTCGGCTTCTCCGGCGGGATCGACTCCGCGGTGGTCGCCGCGCTGGCCGCCGATGCGCTCGGCGCGGACGCCGTGCACGGGGTGTCGATGCCGTCGAACTACTCGTCGGAGCACTCGCGGTCGGACGCCGCCGAGCTGGCGAAGCGGATCGGCTGCCACTTCGAGGTGCACCCGATCGCCGACATGGTCGACGTGTACGTGCGGCAGCTGGAGCTGACCGGGCTCGCCGAGGAGAACGTGCAGGCGCGCGCCCGGGGCGTGCTGCTGATGGCGCTGTCGAACCAGCGCGGGCACCTGGTGCTGGCCACTGGGAACAAGACCGAGCTGGCGGTGGGTTACTCGACTATCTACGGGGACGCTGTGGGCGCGTTCGCCCCGATCAAGGACGTGCCGAAGACGCTGGTGTGGAAGCTGGCGAAGTGGCGCAACGCCGATGCGGAGAAGCGCGGCGAGGTGCCGCCGATCCCGGAGAACTCGATCACCAAGGCGCCGTCGGCGGAGCTGCGGCCGGACCAGGTGGACCAGGATTCGCTGCCGGAGTACGACGTGCTGGACGTGGTGCTGGACGGCTACGTGGAGGGCGACCGCGGTTACGCGGACCTGATCGCGGACGGGTTCGACGCCGAGCTGGTGGAGCGGGTGCTGCAGCTGGTGGACCGGGCGGAGTACAAGCGCCGCCAGTACCCGCCGGGCACCAAGATCACGTTCAAGGCGTTCGGCCGGGACCGGCGGCTGCCGCTGACCAACCGCTGGCGGGAGATCGCGCCGTGACGGTCCCCGGTGTCCGCGGTTTCAATTGAAACCGCGGACACCGGGGGGATCATCCGCGGTGCCAGTTGGAACCGCGGGCGTGGTCGGTGACGTTTCGCGACCGCCGAAGGAGGTTCGGCCGTGTGGGCCGTGCACGGATTGTGCACTGTGGATGGGCGCCTGGTGCTGTGGGCGGAGGATTCCGGGCTTCCGGCACGGGTGGCCGGGCGCGCGCCGGGCGGCACCGTGGCGCATCCCTTCGCCGTGCCCGGCGAGGCGCTTCGGGACGCGCTGCCCGGTGATCAGCTCAAGGTCGACTCCGTCCGGCTCCAGCTGCCCTCCTACGCCTCCGCACCGGTCGCATCTCCCGAGCTGGTGCGGGATCCGCTGACGGCCGGGCCGACGCCGCGCGGCAAGCTGCGGCTGCGGGAATGGCTGGTTCCTGCCGTGTCGTGCAGCCCCGCGGCCGTGCTCGCGCTGCTCGATGAGGGCGTGCCCGGCTCCCGGTTGGGCGCGTCCGCGCATTTCCTGCACAGCGTCGCCGGATTCGCCGAGCAGGTGGTGTCGCAGGGTCGGGTGCTGCCCGCGCTGGTCTTCGAGGCCGAGCGGCCCGCAGCGCGCTGGCGTGCCGCGTTGTCCGGCACGGATTCGGCGCGGTTCGTGGCGCTGCGGGATTCCATGCCGCAGGCCTTCCGCTGCGAACGCGGCGACCCACCCGCCGACGTCCTGCGCACGGCTCTCGATTCGCTGGTCGACGGCATCGCCCGCGCCCGGGTCGCCGACGTCGGGATGCCCGGCGGCCGGACCGTCGCCGCGGCGTGGCTGAACGCGCTGGCCCACGAGCCGCGGTTCGACGGCGATCCCGCGCAGGTGCGGAAGCTCGCCCGCCGGCTGGAGACCTGGCGCGCCAGCGGTGCCCGGGAAAGCCCGGTGCGGACCTGCTTCCGGTTGCACGCCCCGGAGGGCGACGACCAGTGGCGGCTGGAGTTCCTGCTCCAGGCCGTCGACGACCCGAGCGTCCTCGTGTCCGCGAACGAGGTGTGGCGGGAGGAAAGCCGGGTCCTGCAGCGGTGGGTCGCGCAGCCGCAGGAGTTGCTGCTCGCCGACCTCGGCAAGGCGAGCCGGGTCTTCCCCGGGCTCGATGCGGCGCTGGTCGTCCCGCACCCGACCGAGTTGTTCCTGGACGCCGACGGGGCGTACGAGTTCCTCACCAGCGCGGCGCTGCTGGACCAGGCCGGTTTCGGCGTGCTCCTGCCGTCCTGGTGGGGCCGCACGCAGCAGCTCGGGCTGAAGCTGACCGCGACCAGTTCCGGCACCGCCGGGACCGTGTCGAAGGAGTCCGGGCTCGGCATGGACGCCGTCGTCGACTACCGCTGGGACCTCGCGCTGGGCAACGAGCGGCTGACCGAGTCCGAGCTGGCGGAGCTGGCCGCCGCGAAGGTCCCGCTGGTGCGGGTGCGCGGCAGGTGGGTCCAGGTCGACCGCAAGCGGCTGGCCGCCGGGCTGGCGTTCCTGCAGCGCTCCGGCACCGGCCAGATGACCGCCGGCGAGGTGCTGCTGCAGGCCGGGATGCATTCCGAGGACGGCGACCTGCCGATGCCGGTGGTCGAGGTGAGCGGGCACGGGTGGCTCGGGGACCTGCTGTCCGGGCAGGCCGAGCAATACCTGGAACCCGTTGAGCCGCCTGCGGGTTTCGCCGCGACGCTGCGCCCGTACCAGCGCCGCGGCCTGGCCTGGCTGGCGTTCCTGGACCGGCTGGGCCTGGGCGCCTGCCTCGCCGACGACATGGGCCTCGGCAAGACCGTGCAGCTGCTGGCGCTGGAAGCGCTGGCGCGCTCGGAGGGCTCGCGCGGCCCAACGCTGCTGGTCTGCCCCATGTCGGTGGTCGGCAACTGGCAGCGGGAGGCGGCCAGGTTCGCGCCGGCGCTGAAGGTCCACGTGCACCACGGCGGCGGGCGGCTCGGCGGCGAGGACCTGATGGAGGAGGCCGGCGGGCAGGACCTCGTCATCACGACGTATCCGCTGGCCGCGCGGGATTCGGCCGTGCTGCGGGAGATCCGCTGGGAGCGGGTGGTGCTCGACGAGGCGCAGAACATCAAGAACAGCGCCTCCCGGCAGGCCAAGGCGGTGCGCGGCCTGTCGGCCCGGCAGCGGATCGCGCTGACCGGCACGCCGGTGGAGAACCGGCTCGCCGAGCTGTGGTCCATCATGGACTTCGCGAACCCCGGCGTGCTGGGCTCGCTGAGCACGTTCCGGGCCCGGTTCGCGGTGCCGGTGGAGCGCGACGGCGACACCGACGCCGCGGCCCGGTTGCGGCGCATCACCGGGCCCTTCGTGCTGCGGCGGCTGAAGACCGACCCGGCGATCATCGACGACCTGCCGGACAAGATCGAGATGAAGCAGCTGTGCAACCTCACCGCCGAGCAGGCGTCGCTGTACCAGGCGGTGGTAGACGACATGCTGGCGCGCATCGACGACAGCGAAGGCATGGAGCGCCGCGGGCTGGTGCTGGCGACGATGTCCAAGCTCAAGCAGGTGTGCAACCACCCGGCGCAGCTGCTCGGCGACGGCTCGCCGCTGCCCGGCCGGTCGGGGAAGTTGTTGCGGCTGGAGGAAATCCTCGAATCGGTGCTGGCCGACGGCGACAAGGCGCTGTGCTTCACGCAGTTCGCCGGGTTCGGCGGGATGCTGGTGCCGCACCTGTCGGCGCGGTTCGACACCGAGGTGCTGTTCCTGCACGGCGGGACGCCGAAGAAGGCCCGCGACGAGATGGTCCGGCGGTTCCAGGAGTCCGACGGGCCGTCGATCTTCCTGCTGTCGCTGAAGGCCGGCGGCACCGGGCTGACGCTCACCGCCGCCAACCACGTCATCCACCTGGACCGGTGGTGGAACCCGGCCGTCGAGGACCAGGCCACCGACCGGGCGTTCCGCATCGGCCAGCGCCGGGACGTGCAGGTCCGCAAGCTGACCTGCATCGGCACCCTGGAGGAGAAGATCGACCGGATGATCGAGGACAAGAAGGCGTTGGCGCAGCTGGTCGTCGGCTCCGGCGAGAACTGGCTGACCGAGCTGTCCACGCGCGAGCTGCGCGACCTGGTCGCGCTGGAGGCGGAGGCCATCGGTGAATGAGTGGCGCCGGTTCCCGCCCGGCGCGAAGCCGATCCGCGTCGAGGGCGGCATCAAGGCGCGCAGCAAGCGCGGCGAGATCGCGCAGACCTGGTGGTCGCGGCGGTTCATCGAGGTGCTGGAGTCCTTCGGCATGGGTGGCCGGCTGCAGCGCGGCAAGCGGTACGCACGCGCCGGGCAGGTGCTCAACCTGACGCTGTCGACCAGCATGGTGGTCGCGCTGGTGCAGGGTTCCCGTCCGGAGCCCTACCGGGCTCGGATCGCGATCAAGGCGTTCACCGCGGGCGAGTGGGAGCGGATCGAGCGGGCGCTGGCCGGGCAGGCGCTGTACGCGGCGAAGCTGCTGGCCGGGGAGATGCCGACGGACGTCGAGCGGGTCTTCGACGAGCTCGGGCTGCAGCTGTTCCCGACGACGATGCGGGAACTGACGATGGATTGTTCCTGCCCGGACTGGGAAATCCCGTGCAAGCACCTGGCGGCGGCCTGCTACCTGGTGGCCGAGTCGTTCGACGAGGACCCGTTCCAGATCCTCGCCTGGCGCGGCCGGGGGCGCGAGGAGCTGCTGGACCGGCTGCGGGCACTGCGCGGCAGCGTGTCGGGTCCGGCGGCGGAGGAGCCCGACGAGGCGATGCCGCTGTCGGAACGCCCGGAAACCTTCTGGAGCGCACCGGAATCCCCGGCGGCGCCCGCGACTCCCGGCACTGAGCCGACCGCGCCGGACGCGCTGCTCGACGAGCTCGACCCGCTGCCGGTGCAGATCGGCGGCACGGATGCGACCGACGCGCTCCGCCCCGCCTATCGCGCGATGCGGGGCTCGTGAGCATTCCTGCGAACGTCCACAGGGGACCGGGTTTCAGCCCTTCTGGTCCTCGTCCGTCACCGGCGGCCCGGCCGCCAGCGGAAGATCCCGGATTCGGCGAAGGGGTGAGAGGGGATCGAGCGAAGCCACCCCGCCGACCACAGGAAGCTGGCCGCATCCACCAAGATCGCTACCGGCGCGGACAACCACAGGCGTCCGGCCCGAAGGGCGCCTTCGTCTCGTCAGGGATGTTCGTCGATGGCGGGCATCGGGGCACCGGTCGGGTTCCACGCCTGCAGGAACTGCGGCTGGCGGGATGCGTCGACGAGCTCGATGCGGGCCCCGATCGAGTCCATCCGGTGGTACGCGAAGGCCCTGCCGTACGGGCAACCGGAGAACTCCTCCGGCAAGCCCTGGTCGGCGAGCCGGCGCGCGCCGGCCTCCAGCGAACTCGTCCAGTAGCCGAGGTGGTCGAACCTGGCACCCGCGGACGCGTCCCACGGGCTGCCCGGCGGGCCCTCGATCAGCTCGATGAACGGCGCCCCGCCCTTGGTGAAGACGATCCGGTAGTCCCAGTCCCCGAGCCGGGCGGCCTGCGGTTCGTTCCACTCGACGCCCGCGGACGACTCGAAGTCGCGCATCGCCTTCTCGACGTCGGGCACGACGAAGCACACGTGGTAGAAGGCAGTCATCGGGGCAGTATCGCCTCGAGGAGCTCGGCCGGCGGGAGGGAGGCACCCCCAGTTGCCTCCCTCCCGCGCTCCCACGCGCTCCCGGTCATTAGACGCCCGGAAGGCCGTTTGGTTGCATCGTTGTTTTTCCCGTTATTGCCGGAGGTCGAGCCTCAGGAGCCGCCGGCGCCGAGGTCGCTGCAGGTCGTCGGGTAGTCAGGCGGGATCCGGGCCTTCGCAACGCCCATGACCACGACCGATGCGAGCACCGCCGACCGGGATCACCGATCCCAGCGCCGCATCCCGGCGCCACCGCTTCCGCGCGAGCCGGGATGCGGTTGTGCCGACCGGCCTCAGTCGAAGATCCGCTCCAGCAGGCGGACGGTCACCTCGGCGCCGGCCTCCTTCCCGATCGCCTTGCGGACGTCGGCCTTCACCGGAAGCTTGTGCGTGCCGTCGCCCAGCGCCATGAACGAGCTCCGGAACGGCCGGCCGTCGATCGTGCCCCGGACCTTCACGAGGCCGCGGGTGCCGAAGTACTCGGCCGATCGCGGCCAGACCACATAGGTCCAGCCGCCCCGGTTCGGGCTCTTCTGCAGCGTCGCGGTGAACTGCTCGTCCATCGTGTGCTCCTCTCGCGAACCGCTCCTGGATGTGCAGACCTCGCGGTGCCGCGGAACTCATCGCTCTGGTCTTCCCGGGTCCGAGCGGTTATGCATGTTCCGCGAAGATCGAAAGGCGGGCGTCATGCAGTGGAAGAAGTTCGGTTCCGGGTTGGCCGCGGCGGCCGTCGTCGCCCTGAGCACGGCGTGCTCCGCGACGCCGGTCGAGCCGGCGAAGCCCGCGGCGAGCCGGCTGGACGACGTCGTCCAGCGCGGTGAGCTGCGGGTGTGCAGCACCGGGGACTACCGGCCGTTCACCTACCGGGACGCGGCGGGCGCCTGGAGCGGCATCGACATCGACATGGCGCACGACCTCGCGGGCAGGCTCGGCGTCAAGGCGACGATCGTGCCCACCACCTGGAAGACGCTGGTCGCCGACTTCAACGCGCAGTGCGACATCGCCGTCGGCGGCGTGTCGATCACCTTGGACCGCGCGAAGCAGGCCTTCTTCAGCACCGCCTACGTGGTCGACGGCAAGACGCCGATCACCCGCTGCGAGAACGCCCCGCGGTTCCAGACGTTGCAGCAGATCGACCAGCCCGGCGTCCGCGCCGTCGTCAACCCCGGCGGCACCAACGAGCAGTTCGCCAAGCAGAACCTCAAGCAGGCAACCATCGTCGAGCACCCGGACAACAACACGATCTTCCAGCAGATCCTCGACGGCAAGGCCGACCTGATGATGACCGACGCCGCCGAGACCAAGTGGCAGGCCAGGCAGCACCCGGAGCTGTGCTCGGTGCACCCCGACCAGCCGTTCACCTTCAGCGAGAAGGCGTACCTGCTGCCGAAGGGCGACGTCGTGTTCCAGCAGTACGTGGACCAGTGGCTCAACCTCGCGCTGCGCGACGGCACCTACGCGCGCATCGCGGAGCCCTGGATCGGCTGAATGGTGATGTTGGCCTCCGGGGTGTGTCGGCGGGGTTGGGCGCGTGCGACGCTTTCCCCCGCAACCATCCGCAACTACCCGGGGACCCGCGATGCGGGCCTCGAGGAAAAGGACGGTCAACGATGACTGCTGCCCAGAACCAGGGTGAGACGGCGGCGCCGTACGGGTCCACGCCGGCCAAGCGGCGCGTGCGCATCCACCACCTCCAGCAGCTGAAGGAGCGCGGCGAGCCCTGGCCGATGCTCACCTCCTACGACATGTACACCGCGCGGATCTTCGACCAGGCCGGCATCCCGGTGCTGCTGGTCGGCGACTCGGCCGCCAACAACGTCTACGGCTACGAGTCGTCGCTACCGGTGACCGTGGACGAGCTGCTGCCGCTGGTCCGCGCCGTGACCCGGTCGGCGGAGCGGGCCCTGGTGGTGGCAGACCTGCCGTTCGGCTCCTACCAGGCGTCGCCGGAGCAGGCGCTGGCCACCGCGACGCGGTTCATGAAGGAAGGCCGCGCGCACGCGGTCAAGCTCGAAGGCGGCCGCCGCTACGCCCCGCAGATCGAGGCGCTGGTATCGGCGGGCATCCCGGTGATGGCCCACATCGGTTTCACGCCGCAGAGCGAGCACGGCCTCGGCGGCTACCGGGTGCAGGGCCGCGGCGACAAGGCCGACGAGCTGCTCGCGGACGCGCTCGCGGTGCAGGAGGCCGGCGCGTTCTCCGTGGTGCTGGAGATGGTGTCGGCGGACGCGGCGAAGCGGGTGACCGGGGAGCTGCGCATCCCGACGGTCGGCATCGGGGCCGGGCCCGACTGCGACGCCCAGGTGCTGGTCTGGACGGACATGTCGGGCATGAACACCGGTCGCACGGCGAAGTTCGTGAAGCGCTACGCCGACGTGGGCGGGATCCTGGCCGACGCCGCCGGCCGCTTCGCGGACGAAGTCCGCGGCCACGCCTTCCCCGCCGCGGAGCACTCCTTCCACTGAGGTGACGCCGGGGTGCGCGGCGTCGGTCGCGCACCCCGGATCAGCCGCCGGCGGCCCGGGCGATGCGATCGGCCAGCTCCCGCGAGTAGTCGATGAGCTCGGGCGGGGACTCGATCGTGTAAGGCACGCCGACCGTGGCGAGGGCGACCGACAACCACTCCCAGGACTCGACGCTGGTGACGTAGCGGCAGCTGGTGTCGTCGATGGCTTCGAGCGACCCGGCTTCGGCGATCAGCCGATCGGAGATCACCGAGACCGGCGCCGCGAAGCGCACCACGCCGCGCCGCCCGCGGGAGAACCGGGCGCTGTCCTGGACGAAGCTCACCGGATCGTCGGCGGGCAGCTCGCGGGGAGCGAAGGTGGTGCCCGGAACGCCGAGCTCGCCGATCCGGTCGATCCGGTAGGTGCGCCAGTCGGCTCGGTCGCGGTCCCAGCCCAGCAGGTACCAGCGGCGGTCGAACAGCACCTGGCGGTACGGCTCGACGCGGCGTTCGGTGTGCTCCCCGCTGCGGCTCGTGTAGTCGAATCGCACGTCCTGGTGCATGTGCGCTGCGGTCGCGAGCAGCTGCACGGTTCGCAGATCCAGTGCCTGGGTGGCGCGGGAGGTCGTCTCGGTCGCCGAGGTGAGCGCCTGGATCCGGGCGCGCAGCCGGGTCGGTACGACGCGTTCGAGCTTGCGCAGGGCACCTTCGGCAGCATCGCCGGCCCCGCCCATCTGGGTGAGCGCGGCGATCCGCAGGCCGACGACGGTGGCGACCGCCTCGTCGTCGGTGAGCAGCAGCGGCGGCATGGCCCGACCGGCGACGAGCTGGTAGTTCCCGCCCGGTCCGCGCGTCGAGGAGACCGGGTAGCCGAGCTCGCGCAGGCGGTCGAGGTCGCGCCGCAGGGTGCGCGGTGATGCGCCCAGCCTCGCGGCCAGTTCAGCCCCGGCCCAGCTCCGGCCGCTCTGCAGCAGCGAGAGCAACTCCAACAGCCGTGTGCTCGGATCCGTCATCGCACTCGAACCTAACCGGAATTGTGGCCAGGATTCGACCACAACCGACCGTAGCGTCCCGGACATGGCACATGAACCCGAGAAGATCGTCGTCACCACACCCACCGGACACGTGGGATCCCGAGTCGTGCAACTGCTCGTGCAGGCGGGCGTGCGCCCGACATTGCTGATGCGCGAACCCGCCAAGCTCGACGCGGCGACGCGCGACCGGGTCGACGTCGTGCAGGGCGACCAGGGTGATGCCGATTTCGTCCTCCTCGCGACGAAGGACGCTGACCGCCTCTTCTGGGTGGACCCGCCCACGCCGGACGACGACCCGGCCGCCGGCTACGCCCGCATGGGCGCCAACGCGGCGCGCGCGGTGCGGGAGAACGGCATCGCCCGCACCGTGTTCCTCAGCAGCGTCGGCGCGGAGAAGCGCCACGGAGCCGGCGAGATCGATGGCCTGGCCCGGACCGAGGAGCAGCTGGATGCCACCGGCGCCGACGTGCTGCACCTGCGCTGCGGGTACTTCTTCACCAACCTGTTCATGGAGCTCGACGGCTTGCGAGAGGGCGTGCTCCGCACCACGTGGCCCCTCGACTTCTCGATGCCCTGGGTCGATCCCCGCGACATCGGCGAAGTGGTGGCCGCGCGGCTGCTCTCGGACGGTTGGTCGGGACGCCACGTGCAGGCCGTGCACGGGCCCGAAGACCTGACGTTCCCGCAGGTGGCCGAAATCCTGAGCCGCGCGGTGGGACGCGAGGTGCGCGCCGAGCGGATCTCCGATGACGAGTTCCGCGCTTCGCTGCGATCAGCAGGCTTGACCAACGGACAGGTCGAGGGCATCGTCGGCATGTCGATCGGGCAGCGCGAGAACTTCGTCCCCGAGGACGAGCGCAGCATCCTCACCACGACGCCGACCGCTCTCGCCGCCTGGGCCCACGCGCACCTCCGGCCCCTGCTCTGATCCGCGTGTGTGCAGGGGCTGTGCGCACTGCCCCTGCACGCCTGCGGCTCTAGGCGGGCGGAGTGCCGGTGCCGAAGGGCTTGCCGCCCAAGGCTTCCCGGCCGTGCGGCGTGCCCCAGCCGGACAGGTCCGGGCCCGCCGGGACGATGCCGGTCGGGTTGATCTGGTGGTGCGTCGCGTAGTAGTGGCGCTTGATGTGGTCGAAGTCGACCGTGTCGCCGAAGCCCGGCGTCTGGAACAGATCCCGGGCGTACGCCCACAGGACCGGCATCTCCGCGAGCTTCTGGCGGTTGCACTTGAAGTGCCCGTGGTAGACGGCGTCGAAGCGCACCAGCGTGGTGAACAGCCGGACGTCGGCCTCGGTGATCGCGTCGCCGACCAGGTAGCGGCGATCCGCCAGGCGCTCGGAAAGCCGGTCCAGGCGCGCGAAAAGCCGCTCGAAGGCCTGCTCGTAAGCCTGCTGCGAGGTGGCGAAGCCGCAGCGGTAGACGCCGTTGTTCACGTCGGCGTAGACGCCCGCGTTGACCTCGTCGATCTCCGCGCGCAGGTGCTCCGGGTACAGCTGCGGCGCGCCCTCGCGGTGGTGCGCGGCCCATTCCGTGGACAGGTCGAGCGTCAGCTGCGGGTAGTCGTTGGTGACCACCTTGCGCTCCGCGACGTCCAGGACCGCGGGAACCGTGTAGCGGCCGGCGAACTCGGGATCGGCGGTCAGGTACGCCTCGGAGAGGAAGGCGATCCCGGTCGCCGGGTCCTTCTCCCCCGGATCGAGGGTGAAGCGCCAGCCGCGCTCGTCGCGGATCGGGTCGACGATCCCCAGCGACAGCACGTCCTCCAGCCCGAGCAGGCGGCGCACGATCACCGACCGGTGCGCCCACGGGCACGCCAGGCTCACCACCAGCCGGTACCGGCCCGGCTCCACCGGCCACCGGGACGAGCCGTCCGCGGTGATCCGCTCGGTGAACCGGTTCGCCTGCCGCACCCACTCGCCCCGAGTCGAGGTCTCCGCCGCGAACTGCGCTTCAGCCATGCACCCACCCTAGGCCCGGCGCGGACCCGGTTTCGGTTGAAACAGGTGTTTCCCAGCAAGTGGACGCGCCCGTCGGGGTTCCGGCGCAGTTTCAATTGAAACCGCGGGTCACCGAGCCCGGTTCCGGATGGTGGAAGATTTCGGGTTCCGGCGGTGCGGATTAGGGTGCCGGGCATGGATCTCGATCTCTCCGGCCGCTGCTTCCTCGTCACCGGCGCCAGCAAGGGGCTCGGCTTCGCCACCGCCCGCGCGCTCGTCGACGAGGGCGCGAACGTCGTCGTGTCGTCCTCGTCCGAGGACAACACCGCTGCCGCAGTCGACGCGCTCGGCGACCGCGCTCGCGGGCTCGCCGCCGACCTCACCGACCCCGCCGCTCCGCGCCGCCTGATCGACTACGCGCGGGAGCAGTTCGGGCGGCTGGACGGCCTGTTCGTCAGCCACGGCGGCCCGCCCGCCGGGCTGCCCAGCGGGCTCGACGACGACGCGCTGCGCCGCGGCCTGGAGATCGCCACCATCGCCCCGATCCGGATCGCCCGCGAGGTCGCCGCCGAACTCGGCGACGGCGGTTCGATCGTGGTCCTGACCTCCACCTCCGGTGCGGAGCCGCTGACCGGGCTGGCCAGCTCGAACGTCGCCCGGCCCGCGACGCAGGGCTTCGTGAAGGACCTCGCCAACGAGGTGGGGCCGCGCGGGATCCGGGTCAACGCGCTGCTGCCCGGCCGCTTCGAGACCGAACGAGCCCGCGAACTGGCCACGCAGAACCCGAAAGCCCAGGAGCAGGCCGAGCAGGCGGCGGCGCTGCGCCGGTCCGGCGACCCGGCGGAACTGGCCGCGGTCGCCGCATTCCTGTTGTCCCCCAAGGCTTCCTACGTCACCGGCGCGGCCTGGACGGTGGACGGCGGGCGACGCGCCGAGATGTGATCAGACGACGCCGTGCTCGTCGAGCCCGGACTCCGGCGGGGCCGTGCGCCTTGCGGCGATTTCGCGCGAAATCGCCGCCCAGCCGAGGCGGGTATGCGCGGGACCGCCCGGTCAGCCCGCGCGTTTGGCGAGCACGTCGGCGTGGCACGGCTTGGGCGCGCACCAGCAGCCCAGCGCGCGGCCGTTCAGCACGCCCTCGCGGAGCTCCGCGAGCAGTTTCGGCTGCTCGTCCAGCCACTGCTCGTAGTGCCGGACCATCGCCTCGCGATCGATCTTCGCCTCCTTGAGGAACGGGCTGGCGAACTCCGACTCCGGCCAGTGGTGCCGCGGTCCGGCGTGCCCCACGTAGGTCAGCAGGCCCTGCTCCTCCAGCCACGGCACCAGGTGCTTGTGCGGACCGTCCTTGCGCACGTTGACCACGATGGTGTGCCCGTCGAGCAGGGCGTCCGCCCGCTCCCGCTCGTCGTCGTTCCAACTGCTCGCCTCGTCCGGCAGCACCACGAACCACCTCCGCCGCTCAGGGTGCCGTGCCCGGCAGCGGGGGACAATTTCGCGCCGCACGACGCCGATCACCCGGAGCCGGCGCGACTCCCCGGGGAATCGCGCCGGCTCCGGGTGATCGAGGCCGATAGTAGTGACGCGCGGTGGGCGCGTCGCCCGATCAGACGTCGGTGATGCGGAGGCCCGCGTGCGCCTTGTAGCGGCGGTTGATCGCGATCAGGTTCGCCGTGAGCGCCTCCACCTGGTGGGCGTTGCGCAGGCGCCCGCCGTAGATGCCGCGCACGCCCGGGATCACGTCGGCCAGCTCGCGGACCACGTCGGTGGCCTCGCGGTCGTCGCCGAGCACCAGAACGTCCAGGTCCACGTGGGTGACCGCGAGATCGGCCAGGGTCACCGCGGAAACGTGGTGGAACGCCGCCGTCACCCGGGACTCCGGCAGCAGTTGCTCGGCCTGCTCCGCCGCGCTGCCCTCCGGCACCGGCAGCGCGTACGGACCCTTCTTGTCGAAGCCGAGCGGGTTGACGCAGTCGATCACGATCTTGCCGGCGAGCTCCGCCTGCAACGACTTCAGCGTCTCCGCGTGGCCCTCCCACGGCAGCGCGGCCAGCACGATGTCCGATGCCGCCGCACAACCCGCGTTGTCCTGGCCGGAGACGTCGCCGCCCGCGATCTCGACGATCTCGGCCGCCGCCTGCTGGGCGCGCTCGGCGTTGCGCGAGCCGATCACGACCTTCAGGCCCGCCTTCGCCCACCGGATCGCCAGCCCCCGGCCCTGCGCACCGGTGCCGCCCAGCACTCCGACCGTCATCTCCCGCACCTCAGCCACCCTCGGCCCCTTTCGTCGCCATCGACCGTGCTCAATCCACGATCGACCCGAGGAGAGCAATTCGCCACGGGGTGTGGGTCAGGCCACTTCGAACGCGACGTCGCGGCGCACCGGATCGGCCTCCACGAGCCGCACCCGGACCTGCTGGCCCTCACCGAGGCCGGTGCCGCTGCACCGCGCGATGACCGGCGGATCGGCCACGAACACCTCGCCTGCCGTGCCGTTGGGCACCCGCAGCACCGTCGCGGCGAACTCCTCGCCTACCCGCGACGCCAGCGACCAGGCCTGCGCCTGCGCGATGCAGGCCCGCTCCACCTGCCCGGCCACCCGGTCGGAGCTGCCCATCGCCGAAGGCAGCCCGGCCAGCGCCTCGTGCACCCACTCCGGTACTTCCCGGTCCGATGCCACCGCCAGGCAGACCTCGGCGCTGTAGCGATCGACCAGTCGCCGCAGCGGGGCCGTGACGTGCGCGTACGAGGCTCCGATGCCCGCGTGGTTGGCCTTCGCCGGCGCCCCGTCGCCGAAGGCGGTGTAGCCGGCGCCGCGAAGCAGGCGGGTCGCCGCCACGTGCACGGCCAGCGCCTCCGGGCGGATCGGGTCGAGCCCGGCGAGCGCGGCCGCGGGCGGCGTGTCCACCGGCCAGTGCACGCCGAGCCTGGTCGCCGACCGGCGCAGCCCGGCCACCGTCTCCGGCTCCGGATCGGGCACCGTGCGCAGCACGCCGATCCCGGCCGACAGCATCATCTCCGCCGCGCACATGCCGGTGAGCAGCGAGATCTCGGCGTTCCACGCCTCGACCACCAGCCGCGGCCGCAGCACCAGCCGCCACCCACCGCCCCCGTCGGATTCCACCTGCTGCTCGGGCAGGCCGAGTTCGATCGCGCCGCGCAGCACCGCCTGCTCCCGGCGCAGCCGCCCGACCTCCGGCAGCAGCTCGATGGACGGATGCGGGACGCCGAGCCGCAGCGAGCGCTGCACCCCGTCGTAGTCCAGCTGCGCGACCGACCGCACCAGCGCCCGCCGGACGTCCACGCGCACCGGCAGACCGTCGGAATCCAGGTCGATCGTCCACAGCACCGCCGCTCGCACCTGATCAGGCAGCAGGCTCGCGGCGTCTTCGGACAGCCGCGTCGGGTGCAGCGGGATGTTGCCGTCCGGCAGGTAGAGCGTCTGCCCGCGCCGCCGCGCCTCCACGTCCAGCGCGCCGCCGGGCACCACGAACGCGGCCACGTCGGCGATCGCGTAGTGGATCTGGTAGCCGTCGCGCCGCCGCCGGACCAGCACCGCCTGGTCGAGGTCCTTCGCGCCGGGCGGATCGACCGTCACCAGCGGGAGGTCGGTGGCGTCCACCCGTGCGCCGGTCGGCACCTGCTGCGCGACGGTCTGCTCCACCTCGGCCAGCGCGGCGGTCGGGTAGTCGACGGGCAACCCCAGCTCGGCGCGGATCGCCGAGAAGTCCAAGCCCAGTTCCGGCCGGCTTCGGCCGGTCGGTAAGGCGGCGGCAACTCCGGTGCCACCCGGTGAGGTCCCCGCCGCCGCCACGAGCTCAGTCCTCGCTGTTCCAGCGCTGGTCGGCCTCGTCGGCCGCCTTGGTCCGCTCCTCGGCTATCTCGAGCGCGCGGGCCGCGGTCTCCCGGTCCGGGTACGGCCCCAGGCGCTCCGCAGCCCGGCAGCCCGCCTTCGGCTCGACCTGCCGATGCGTCAAACAGAAGTACCAGCTTCCGCGCCCCATGCATCGAGCCTCGCACGACGGCGCGCACCTGTCACGCGCCAGGCGGCGACACGACCGGTATGTCCCAACCTCACCAAGCCGGCGGTGGCGGCGCCGCCGGGGTCGGCTGCGAGCCGCCGGGAGTCTGGCGCGGGATCGGGTCCAGGCAGGACACCAGCACCTGGTGCGTCTCCGGGTTGTCGATGCGGCGCCCGTCCCGCATCCGGTACTCCAGCTCGCCGTTGTCGTCGACCTCGACGGTGCACCCGACCTCGGCGAGCTGGTCGTCGTCGAGGTCCACCAGCCGCTCGTAGCGGGACGGGACCACCCGGTACACAGGCCACTGCAGGTGCCCGAACGCCTGGTGGAACTCCGCCAGCAGGTTGCTCATCTGGTGCTGCCACGGCAGCGGCATCGCCTCGGCCAGCGATCGCGGCAGCACCGCGTACCCGGCGTCCACGCCGGGCAGGGGCCGGGCCAGGTAGTCCCCGAGCGGAGTGCTCGACGCAGGCGGACCGGACGGCCGCGGAATCGGGTCTGGTGTGAACATGGTCAACCCTTTCCGAAGGTCAGCAGGCCGTCGCCATTCTTACCTACCGCGCACCCCCAGCGGCTGGAGCTTGCACGCCCGTCGACGGCGTGTCGGCGGGCGCGTCGGCAGGCGGAACCGGCGCGGTCGACGGCGGCGCGGTCTCGGCCGCCGGCGGTGGATCGGTGGCCGGGCGCACCACCGTGGGCAGCAGCTGACCGCCGTCCCACAGCTTCGTCACCTCGACCGATTCGCCGGGCTGCGGCGCGTGCAGGACCTCGTTGTCGCCCAGGTAGAGCGCCACGTGGTGGATGCCCTTCGGGTCCCGGCCGTAGCCCCAGAACACCAGGTCACCGGGCTGCGCCTGGGCCAGCGGGACGTGCACGCCGCCCTGGAAGTACTGCGTCTGCGAGTACTTCGGGATCTCCACCCCGGCCGCCTTCCACGCCTGCTGCGTCAGGCCCGAGCAGTCGAAGGAGTCCGGCCCCGCCGCGCCCCACACGTACGGCTTGCCGAGCTGGGTCTGGGCGTACTTGATGGCCTGATCGGCGAGCACGCCCGCGCTGGGCAGGTCCTCGCAGCCGCTGATGCCCTCGACGTCGCCCTCCACGCTCACCAGGTGCGCCGCCATCGGCTCCCACTTGTGGTAGCGCAGCGGAAACGCCGAGCGCTCCACCCGCTGGGCGGCCTCGCCGGGCCGCATCTCCTCCCAGCCGGGCACCTTGAGCAGCACGTCGTAGAACTTGTTGATCTGGTAGTCCACGTCGGTGACCTGCTGGACCGTGCCCCAGCCCATGGACGGCCGCATCTGGAAGATGCCCAGCGAGTCCCGGTCGCCGTGGAACAGGTTCGCCAGGTTCGACTCGGTCTTGCCCGCCTGGATGGCGATCTGCCAGGCCCGCGGCGGCAGGCCGCGCTGCTTGCCGATCTCGATGATGCGCTGGGCGATGCCGACCGACTCGTCGGTGAGCGTCGAGGCGTCCCGCTCCCCGCGCCCCTCGCCGTCGCCCCACGGCCCCAGGTCGGCGCTGCAATTCGACCAGCCGGCGCCGCGACCACCGCTGCCGACCAGCAGCGCGGTCACCGCGCCGACGCCGATCAGACCTGCGAAACCCGCGAGCACGACGACCGCAACCACGAGCTTCCGCATGTCAGCCTTCCTTGTCGTACTGGGCGACTCGCCAACCGGCCGGCGTCTTGTTCACGGTCACCGCCAGCGCGCCGATGTCGGTCGGCAGCCGCACCACCATCGAGCCCGAGGTGGAGCTGACCGCGCTGGCCGCGCCGGTGATCACGTTGCCCGCGTTGCTCGGGTCCACCGACGACATCTCGGTGAGGAACTCGTCGGTGGTGTACGGGCGGAGCTTGGCCAGCCACTGCTGGCGGTCGGCGCCGACGGGGTGGTCCACCCACGCCTTGCCCCACTGCTCGACGACGACCAGCCCGGCCGGGTCCGGGGCGACGGGCGTCGGGGCGGCCTGCGGCACCGAGATCGTCGGCGGCGCCTTCGCCCGGGTCGGCGGCGGCACGACCGCCGAGTGCTGGGCGGCCCTGGTGCGGGAGGCGGCCATGTTCGTGCTCGGCGCCGGCTCGGGCAGCAGGTAGCCGACGACCGTGGCCACCGCGGCGAGCGCGACCACCGCGCCCACCAGGTGCTTCGGGGAGCGCAGCGGCCAGCCCCACAACCTGCGGTACACCGCGGCCCGCCCGCGGTGCGTGCGGATCGGCATCAGCTCCCCCTCCTGCGCCAGGTGCCACCTTCGAAGCGGCGCAGCCGCTTGGCCCGCCTACGCAACTCGCACCGCCACGCAAGACGAGCCCGTCGACAATTCCTCAGCCATCTGCGACCTCCAGGCCTCGGGACGGCCGGTAGACCACGTAGACCGGACGTCCGGCCACGACCTCCATCTCCGCTCGGCGCGGTCCCGGCGGCTCCGCCGCTGGGCCGGGCACCGGGGAGCCCGCCGTGCGCGACGGGATCAGCACCGGATCTTCGTCGATCCCATCCCATTTGGCATCCGCCACCGGGTTGGTGTCGACGACTCGGCTCGTGCTCCGCGCCTCCGGCAGCGCCGCCGCACCACCCGGTCGGCGCACCGCGCCTCCGATGGGCAGAGCGGCGCTCGCGCCCGACGCGACCGCCGACGGCGCGTCGCGGTCCAACCGCTGCGCGGTCGCGACCGACATGTGCTGCGCCTCCGGCCGGCTCCGCCAGCGGCCGCGCTGCGGCGTCCCGGACTCCTCGTCGGGGTCCATGCCGCGGACCTGCTCCCAGAAGTTGCCGTCCTCTTCGTCCTGCTTGGGGCGCCCGCGGAACCGCGAGAACAACCCCTGCGGGGCGCGCGGCACGGCGCGGCTGACGGTGCCCACCGACAGCTGGACCATCTGGCCGATCCGCCGCACGGGCTTGGCGACCAGCAGGAACACGATCGTCACCAGCGCGGCGAGCAGGATCTGGGTCAGCACGGAGAAGTTGCGCAGCGGATCGAAGACCCAGGTCAGGATGAGGGTATGCAACCCGGCCAGCGCCGAGATCATGACCACGTTGAGCACCGCCGCGCCGGCCACCCGGCCGATCGTGCGCAGCACTTGGTGGTAGATCAGCGCCACCAGGCCGATCAGCGGCCCCGCCAGGATCAGCACCCGCAGCAGCACTTGGGCGAGCAGGATCGTCGCCTTGGCCAGCAGCTGGAACGCCGCGTAGGAGAAACCCTGCACCAGCGCCAGAACACCGGCGCCGACCCGGCTGCCGTCGACGCCCTGGAAGTAACCGTAGGAGCTGCCCATCTTCCCGGCGACGTCCTCGAACGCCTGCTTCTTCGGCTCCGGCGAACCGGCGTCGGCCCCGGCGTTGACCTCCTGCTTGGTCCACGCCTGGGCGCGCAGCAGTTCTCGGCCGAGTTCCTGGGCCTGCGGCGAATCGGGAGAGCCGAACTCCCCGCGCAACCAGTTGCGGTAGATGACCTGGTCGTGCAGGAGCGTGGGCAGGGCGTTGCTCTCGTCGACGCCGACCTCCCGCAGGAACCCGGCCTGCACCGCCGATGTCCCGGTGATCACCACGTCGTCCAGCGCGTGCGTGTAGACCAGCGGCGTCAGGTAGGTCGCGGAGGCGAACCACAGCCCGGCCAGCGCCCACATGCCGCGCTTGCCGATGGAGGCCAGGTCGCCCGACCAGATGTAGCGGAACAGCACTATCGCCAGTACCAGCGCGACCAGCCCGAACCACGGGGTGAACACGCTGTCGTAGAGCGCGACGGTGCCGGTGGCGATGACGTCGTCCAGCGGGTCCATCAGGTCGCCGTTGAGCAGCGCGTAGTGCAGGCCGTTGGTCGCGCCGACGAGGTTCTTGGCGATGTTGAACATCTCGTTGCCGAGCCACGTGTCGACCAGCGCGTTCGGGTTGGTCACGCCCTGCGGGCCGCAGCCCAGGTCGTAGGTGTGCCAGACCAGCCCCGCATAGCCGACCTCGTCGTAGGCGCTGCCCGGGTTCCCGACGCCCATCGGCGCGGGGTCCAGCGCGCCGACCATGCCCGAGCCGGGGCGCTCCGGGTTCGGTGCTTCCTTGCAGTCCAGGCCCTGCCCCCAGGCCGGGGCCCCGACCAGCGCCTGGATGGCGATCAGCCCGGCGACGAGCGCGAACGCGCGGCGCTTCGGAGCTCCCGCGGCGAGCCGCTCACGCCGCTTCCGGTGGCGGCGGAAGAGCATCGCGACCACCAGCGCGAACAGCGCGGTCGCGAGCGCAGCGCCGCTGATCTGGCCGTTCACCGCGCGTCTTCCCCACCCCGCTCGCCCGGCCGGCCGGTCGAGCGCTCGCTGCCGTCCTCGGCGTAGCCGATGCCGACCGTTTCGAGCTCGAACTCGTCGAACGATTCGTAGTCGTCCGGGTATTCGTCGCCCGACCCCAGCGCTGGGACGCCGGAGTCGGAGTTCGCCCCGTCGGCGGCGGGCGCCAGGGACCGGTGCTCGGCGTAGTCCTCGGCGGCCGGCGTGGTGTCCAGCGCGTCGCGCAGGTGCTCCAGGTGGGGGCCGGAGAAGTCGATGCGGATCTTCTCCACGCCGCCGGCTCCGTCACCGAAGATGAACTGGCGCGGCGAGCGGTCGCGTTCGGTGGCGTTGCGGGCCGGGCCCGGCCGGCGGCCGAGCGCCGCCACCACCTGCTCGTACCCGGCGCCGACCGGCACCTTGAGCAGCCGCAGCGCGTCGGCTTGCGCCTGCTCGTCGTCCAGCCGGCCGATGAACACCGAGTCCAGCAGGGACACGAAGCCCTGGATGCGCAGGAAGTCGGCCGGGATCTGGCTGGACAGCAGGACCCGGACGTTCCACTTCCGGGAGTCGCGGGCGAACCGGTTCATCAGCACGCGGCCGGTCGGCACCTCGGAGAGGAAGAACGCCTCGTCGATCCACACGCCCTTGCGCTCGTTCTTGGGCCGCTCGTAGATCGACCGCTGCGTCAGCCAGGCTGCCAGGTTGAGCATCTCGACGCCGAGCGCCTCCGCGTCGGTCCAGTGCTCCCGGCCGACGCCGTCCTTCGGCAGCGTCAGGCCGGCCATGGTCAGCACCGTGAGCCGGTCCTCGCGCCGCTCCGAGTACGGGTCGGCGTTGACCTCGGGGATCAGCAGCGACATCCGTTCCCGGATCTCGTCGAGGAAGTCGGCCACCACCACCGCGTGCTCGTGGTGCTCGCTCGCGTCGCGGCGAAGCGCCTCGAAGACCATGCCCGGGTGGGCGTCCGGCCGCCCGCCGACGGCGCGGACCGCGCGCAGCAGCACGATCCGGGTCTGCGGCAGCCTCGCCACCTCGTACGGCAGCAGGCCGGTCAGCACGTCGAGCACCAGGCGGCGCCGGGTGGCCGCGGCCAGCGCGCGTTCGCGGCGCCAGCTGCGCTCCGGATCCTCCTCGTCGACGAAGTGCTCCAGGTCCGGTTCGGCCACCACCCGGTACGGGTTGAGGATGCCGGGCTGGGCGTTGAGCAGGTTGATCGGCCGGGCATAGGGCCTCAGCTCGGGCAGCGTGCACAGCTCCGCGAGCGGGCCGGACGGGTCCAGCAGCGTCCAGTGCGCGCCGGAGCGCAGCGTCTTGTAGACGATTCCGCCGCCCAGGAAGGACTTCCCGCCGCCGAGCCCGGCGACCATCGCGGTCAGGCCGGAGGCATCGCGGATCTCCTGCGCCATCCACGGATCCCAGGCCACCGGACGCCGGGTCGCGGTGCAGGTCTCGCCGAGCAGCGCGCCGCGCCGGTCGCCGACCTCCGCGGTCGCCTGCGGCACCGCGGACGCCGCCCAGACCACCGAGCCGCGGCGCAGGTAGGCGCTGTTGGCCAGCGGCTCGCCCGGGATGAATTCGCGCGCCATCGCGTACTGCGCTTCGGGGTGCTCTATGCCGATCTTGGGCTTGTAGAGATCGAGTATCTGCTGCGCCAGCCGCAGCGCGTCCCGCTCGGTGGGGCCGGACACCGCCAGCCGCCACCAGGACTTGACGCGGGTGGCCAGCGCGGTGAAGCCGGAGGTCATCTCGTCGTCGACTTCGAGCACCCGGCCCGCCTGCCGGGCCAGCGAGGTCGGCGGCTCCAGGCCGTGCTCCTCGGTGTAGTGCCGGACCTGGGAGCGCACCTTGTTCATCTGCCGCTGCAACTCGCCGCCGACGTCCTCGGGGCGGCGCACGTAGATGCGCGCGGACCACTCGACCGGCGCGGGCAGCCGGTCGGAGTGCTGCACCCACGGGTCGTCGATCTCCGGGATCTGCAGGCCGTGCGTCTGCCCGACGGTGAGCACCGCTAGGTGGCGGGTGACGCCCGCGTTCGAGCCGGTGCGGCCGCGCACAGTCACCGTCGGCGCGTACGGGTCCTGGTGCATGTCGGAGGCGTCGGTGAAGGACGCGAGGTCTTCGGGTTCCCACGGCGCGCCGGGCACCGCGGGCAGGTTGCGGGGCGCGGGCAGTCCCAGCGAGCACGAGCGGTGCATCAGCCAGGAGATCTCCTCGGCGGTCACCGGGCGCCCGTCCAGCCCGGCCGAGCCGATCACCTGGTCCAGGTGCTCGACCTCGCTGTCCAGCGCGACGAGTTCGGCGTCCACCGCCTCCGGGAACAACCGGCGCAGCAGCGGCGCGGCGCGCTCCACCGCGCGGTCCACCACGTTGCGGGTCTGCACCTGGACGCCCAGGTAGACCTCTTTCTCCGCCATCGAGCGGCCCATCAGCTGCTGCTGCTCGCCGACCATGTAGTCGTCGAAGGACAGCGCGCCGGGCGTGTCCGGCAGCGGGTAGCGCGAGTTGTGCACGTGCGCCTCGGCCCACATCCGGATCGGGTACGGCCGGTTGGTCACGCGCAGGTGCATCCAGCGGCCCTGCAGCTCGGCGTACTGGCCGGCGATCGCCGCGATCAGGTCCTGGCGCTGCGAGTCGGAGCGGAAGGACCAGCGCTGCGGGGAGAGCCGGTACCAGGCGAACACGTCCTGACCGGTGCGCAGCAGGTGGCCGTCGATGGACCGCGCGGCGATCGACGGCGTGTAGTTCGGGATCGACTGCTCGTCGCCGGGCCCGCGGCCGCGTTTGCCCGGCTTGGCCTTCGCGCTGCGGACCTTGCCGTTCGAGCCGCGGGGACCCGGAACCTGGTGCGTGTTGCGCTCACGGCCTGGCCGGCGACCGAACACCGCGAACCTCCTTGCTACGCGTGCGCCTGCTGGGAACCGTGCTGCGGGCGGCCGGCTGCTGCCTGGGCCGGGCGGGCCGCTGCTGCGGCGGCACCGGGCGTCCCCGCTTGGACTTCTTGGGCCGAGGCCGTTGCGCCCGCACCTTGATCCGGGCGGCGCTGGCGGCGCCGCCGGTGCCGGACGTCTTCTCCCGGGGTGCGGTGAGTTCGCGCAGCCACATCACCAGCACCGCGCCCAGCGGTCGTTCGTGCCCGATCCGGGAGCAGATGATCCGGGTCACGACGATCGTGATGATCACGGCCCACGCGGTGGAGAAGAAGTCGAAGCCGATGTTCATCCGGCGTTCCACGGCGAGCACGAGCAGGAACACCACGAGGCCCACGCCCCAGGCGACGTAGCGGGCGCGCCACGGGAAGGTCGCCTTGGGCGGGCCGAGCCAGACCGCGTCGACCCGGTAGATCTCGTCGTCGGTCCGTATTCGCACGCCGGATCACCCGCCGGTGGTGCTGAACAGGCCCGCGATGAACGTGCCGATGTTCACGCCCGCCCCGTTCACCGCCAGGCCGATGATCGCGAGCGCGACGATCACCCCGCCGACGCGGCGCATGACGCCCGCGTTGTCGCCCTTGCCGCCGCCCAGCCAAAGCAGCAGGACCGCGACGGTGAGCAGCAGGAGCGGCAGCAGGTTCTCGAGGATCCAGCTCTGAATGCCTCCGGTGCCCACCTGCGTCTGCTGTGCCAGTACGTCCAGTTGCGCCAGTGTTTCCAGCGGCATGGCGGTCATCTCTTTACCCCTGATTGCGCGGAGTGTCGTCGGGTCGGTACCTCAGCCCGCCGGGCCCGGCCCGGCACGCAGGTACGAGTAGAACATGACATGGTCACCAGAAGTAGTGGTTGCGAGTTCCGGTGTGGCGGAAACGGTGTCGCGGAGTCCTCGCCGTCACGCCGCGAATAGGCCGTTCGGGCAGGCCGCTTTCGGCAGATCACCGGGAAAAGGACGCCCACCAGGCCGGTTCTGGTCTGGATTCGTGTGGCTGTTCACCCGCTTGCGAGCCCCTTCGTAACACACCGTGCATGACTTCGGTGAGCCAGTGGATTTCCGCACATCGCGTCATGATGCACCCGACCGGATCACGCGAATGTGAAGCCGCGGAGCCGGATCGAAGCAAGGTGATCTTGACGCGCCAACTCAGGGTAGCGGTTCGGGTACAGCGCCCGACGGGCAGGGCGGCCGCTGCGACCGGCAGGATTGTACACAGTGGACGCTCCACTGGCCGGAATGCCGAAACGCCCCAGCCACGACGGCCGGGGCGTTGGCATCCGCGAGTCCGCTACTGGGTCACCCAGTAGGCGTAGGACTGGTAATCCGGGTAGGGGCCGAGGAAATCCTGCAACGGGCCCAGTTCGACGGTCAGCGTCGAGTCGGTGACCAGCTCGGCCGGGATCTCGAAGGTGCTCTCGACCCAGCCGCGCGGGTCGGCGTCGAAGTTCCAGACGCCCGCGACCTCCCCGTGCACCGAGACCTGGACGGCGCGGGAGCCGGTCGGTTCGGCCCCGAGCGGCTCGGTCGCGTCGACGCGGCCGATGATCGTCACCGCGCGGCCGGGGATCAGGTCGTGGAAGGCGAAGGTCTCGCCGCCGACGACGTGCCGCCCGCTGTCGACGACGTCGCTGCCGTCGGGCCCGGTGACCGTCTTGACGTGGGTGCGCGGCTGGAAGCCCTGGTGCGCCGGGACGACCTGATAGTCGTGCCGCTCCTCGTCGCGCAGGTCGGCGACGTTGAGCCGGTCGCGGATCTGCCCGTCAGCGGCCAGCAGCGGCTGGTCGCCGGAGCCCAGCGCGTTCCAGTCGGCCTGGTAGATGGTCACCTTGGTGCAGGTCCGCGCGGCCTGGCAGGCCGACATCCCGCCGAGCGTGGTGTGCGAGAACGTCGGCGACTTCAGCTCGAAGGTGATCAGCTCGCGGCCGAACAGGCCGGCCTCGCCGAGGCCGTGCACGCTCCACGAGTCGAAGATGGCGAAGTAGTCCGGTCGCCGGTCCTCCGGCAGGTACCGCAGTTCCTCGTAGAGGCTGCCGGCGCCGTGCAGGTTCGGGGTGGCGAACCCGGTGGTGGCCAGCCCGATCAGGTCGACCACGTAGCGGTCCGACAAGTAGGTGATGGCACCGACGTCGTTGACCGCGACGTTCGCCCCGCGCGGCAGGTGTCCCTTGATCCAGTGGGCGATGCTCACCTGCTGGTCCCGGATGCCGGCCGCCTGCTGGGCCTGCCGCAGGCTCCACGCGGGCAGCTGGGAGACCGTGAACAGCAGCGCCAGCACGACACCGCCGGCGAGCACGGAACGCAGGGCGCCGCCGGTGAACAGCTGGGCCGCGGTGTGGATGCCGACGACGGCGAACAGCAGCAGGATCGGCATCAGCGGCTGCACGTAGCGCATGTGGTGGACGTCGGCGAACTCCAGCGTCGACACCGAGGCCAACACCAGCACGACGCCGATCCCGGCGGCCAGCGCCAGGCCGCGCCACTGCGGGGACCGCCGGAAAAGGCCGATCACGCCGATCACCGCGAGCAGCAGCGCACCGGGGAAGACGTAGTCCTGAGTGGACAGTCCGGAGAAGGCGGTCAGGAAGGTGCGGAAGTTGCTGAGCACCTTGTCCGCGACTTCCAGCGGGTACACCGCGGGCATGTGCAGCAGCGACTTGGCGAGCACGCCGTTCTGCTCCGCCGAACCCGTCACCGCCCAGTAGAACGCGTAGAGCCCGGCGGCGGCGTAGACCGGCAGGCCGATCCAGGCGATCCGCCCGATCACGCGCGGCCAGGCGGCGCGGGTGCCGCGGGCGTGCGCGATCACGTGCCAGATCATCGCCAGGCTGAGCACGCCGGCGAACAGCAGCGCCTCGGTCCGGGTCAGCGCGGCCACCACCGCGACCAGCGGCGTCCACCGGAACCGGTTCGTCGCGCGCTCGGCGGTGAACACCAGCAGCAGCGCGACGAGCAGGAGGGCGACGAACGCGATCTCCATGCCGCTGGTGGCGCCCCAGGCGAGCGGGCCGCTCAGCGCGACGAGCAGCCCGGCCCAGATGCCGACCTGGCAGCCGGCCAGCCGGGTGCCGAGCCGGTAGGTGAGCGCGGCGGTCAGCGCCATGCACAGCGCGCCGAACAGCATCGCGAACGGCAGGAAGGCCCCGCCCGGCAAGCCCAGCGCGTAGGCACCGCCGAGGATCAGCACGTAGAGCAGGCTGCTCGCGCCGGTGCTGATCGGATCTCCGGTGTTGTACTGCAGGAAGTGCCCGGTGCCGATCTGCCGCGCGTACTGCAGGTGGATGTACGCGTCGTCGACGGGCGGGATGAAGTGCCACTGGTTGTAGGCCAGGTTGACCACCAGGAACAGCGCGGTGACGAGTAACGACAGCCCGCCGATGAGCCACACGGCGGCGTCCCGCAAGGGCCGGCCGGCCGGTCGAGTGGTCGTCCCGGCCGCGGCTTCGGCGGGTGACCCGGCCGGTATCTCGTCGTGTTCGTCGGCGCTGGGCGCCACGAATCTCGTCATGCTCGCTCCGAACGGTGGATCAGCGCGTTCCGATTTCGACGCGCGAGAAGAAAGGAGGACGCCGGCTGGCGGCGCGAAGCGCGGCGCGGCGACTGCGGACTCCCGAGGAACCGACGCCGGACCGGCACCGATTCGCCCCGACCTCAAGAACCCAACGCCGTCACCCTCCGCAACTGAACGCACACGCTGGGGAACTTCGCAAAACGCCCATCCGCGTGCACGCAGAGATTAGCCCTCCCGGGGGTTCCGCCGATTGCCGGGTCGATCTTGTGCGGCGGCGCCCGGCCCCGCGTCGACCACCTGCGCGGAAAGCCCTCCGGACCCTCTAGACTCGAACGCGCGGATGAGTCGGCCGGGTGACCGCGGCGGGAGCGATCTCGTCGAGGAAAGTCCGGACTCCACAGAGCAGGGTGGTTGCTAACGGCAACCCGGGGCGACCCGCGGGACAGTGCCACAGAGAACAGACCGCCCGGCGTTTTCGCCGGGTAAGGGTGAAACGGTGGTGTAAGAGACCACCAGCACCCCGGGTGACCGGGGTGGCTCGGTAAACCCCACCCGGAGCAAGGTCAAGAGGACGCCTTCGCGGCGTCTGCGCGGACGTTCGAGGGCTGCTCGCCCGATGTTCGCGGGTAGGCCGCACCGAGCCTGCCGGCGACGGCAGGCCCAGATGGATGGTCACCGACCGGGCCGGCCGCAAGGCTCCCGGGAACAGAATCCGGCTTACAGGCCGGCTCATCCGCCACAACCCGTCCGAGGGCCGTCTTCCGCGGCATCCGATGGTCCGCAGTTTCAATTGAGGTTTTTCCAACCTCGTTTTGCGTGGCGGTGCGGGTAGCGGAACCTCAGAGGCTCCCTGGACTGTGGGGCCCCTCCTGATGTATGCCCAATACACGACGGAGGGGCCGTCCTCGCCGAGGGAACCCCGGAGGGGTGGGCACCGTGAACCCGCGGCGGTGCAGGTGTCGTAGGTGGGCTATGCGCCTGCGGCGCATGCGACAGCCCATCGACGTGCAGCTTCGCGACCCGCGGCTGCGGGCCGACCAGGATGAAAAACGCTCATTGAAACTGCGGACCCACCGGTGCTCAGGTGCCTTGGTCGACGGGCCGGGGTTCTGCCCGGGCCAGCCTGTGCAGGGCGGCCGGGTCGGCGCCGATCCGGTCGAGGCCGAGCAATCCCGCGCCGATCACCGGCGGCACCTCGACGACGCGGACCTCCACCTCCGGCGAGACCTTCGCACAGCGCCGCGTGATGTCCGGCAGCAGCCGCCGCCCGGCCCCGGCGAGCACCCCGCCGCCGAGGACCACCACCGCGGGCCCGTCGAGCAGTCCGAGGCGACGCAGCGTCACGGTGGCGAGCAGCCCGATCTCCTCGGCGAGCCGGTCGACCAGCTCGCAGGCGATCGCGTCGCCGCCCTCGGCGACCTCGAACAGCACCGGGCACAGCCCGTGCAGCGCGGTCGCGGGCAGTTCGTCGAAGTGCAGCGCCTCGACGACCTCCGCCGCGGTGCGCGCCCCGAAGTGGGCCAGCACCGCGGGCAGCAGCTCGGTCGGTGCGCCGCGACCGTCTTCGGCGCGCACCGCCCACCACAGCGCCTCCTGCCCGAGGAACGCACCGCCGCCCCAGTCGCCGGAGATCCGGCCGATCGCCGGGAACCGGGAGGTCCGGCCGTCGGGCGCGACCCCGACGGCGTTGATCCCGGCGCCGCAGACCACCGCGACGCCGACGCCGTCGTCGGTACCCGCGCGCAGCAGCGCGAAGGTGTCGTTGTCCACCGTCGCCGAGTCGGACCAGCCGCGTTCTTCGATCGCCCGGCGGAGCTCGGCCTCCTCCCGGGGCAGATCGGCCCCGGCCAGGCATGCCGCGGTGTGCACCGCGAACGGCTCCGCGGCCGGCACCCCGGCCAGGGCGACGGCCTGTCGCGCCAGGTCCGCGAGGCTGTCCAGGCACCGCCGCACGCCGACGTGCTGGGGCGATGCGCCGGGCCCGCGCACGGCGGCCAGCACCGAACCGTCGGCGGCGACGAGCAGCACGTCTGTCTTGCTGTTGCCGCCGTCGATGGCCAGCACTGCGGGCTTCATCGGGCCCACGGCAGGAACAGTGCGTTGCGCCGGACGAGTTCGTCCGCCAGCTGGTCGGCGACGGCGTGCTGGCCGATCAGCGGATGTGCGAGCAGCGCGTCGGCGACCCGGTCGCGGCCGCCGCGCAACGCGGCGTCCAGGGCGAGCTGCTCGTACCCGGCGACGTGGCCGATCAGGCCCGCCAGCGCGGGCTCCACCGGCCGCACCGGCATTGGTCCGGCCCCAGTGGAGTCCACAGTGGAGTTCGTTTCGACGACCATGTCGTCCGGCAGGAACGGCAGCGCGCCGTCGTTGCGCACGTTCACCACGTGTTCCGCCGGGCCGCCCGCGGTCAGGGCGTGCACCAGCTGCACCGCGGCCTCCGAGTAGTAGGCCCCGCCGCGCTTCGTCAGCTCCTCCGGCTTCCGCGTCACCGACGGGTCCGTGTACCGCTTGAGGAGGTCGCGTTCGACGTCGGCGACCACCGCCGCGCGGGGCGGGGATTTGCGTTGCTGCGCCAGCACTTCGTCGTGGGCGTAGAAGTACTTCAGGTAGTAGGACGGCACCATGCCGAGCCGCCGCATCAGGCCGGGCGGCAGGCCGATGTGCCCGGCCAGCGCGTCGGCGTGCTCGGCCAGCAGCTCCGGTAGGACGTCGCGGCCGTCGACGCGGACCCCGCGCACCCAGGTGAGGTGGTTCAGGCCGGTGTGCTCCAGCCGGACGGCGTCGGGCGTGACGTCGAGCAGCTGCGCGATCCAGCGGCTGAAGGTGATCGCGACGTTGCACAGCCCGACCGCGCGATGCCCCTCCGCCAGCAGGGCGCGGGTGACGATGCCGACCGGGTTGGTGAAGTTGACGATCCAGGCGTCCGGCGCGACGGCCCGCACGTGCTCGGCGATGTCCAGCACCACCGGGACGGTCCGCAGCGCTTTCGCGAGGCCGCCCGCCCCGGTGGTCTCCTGCCCGATGCAGCCGCAGTCCAGCGGGAACGTCTCGTCCCCGAAGCGCGCTTCCTGGCCGCCGACGCGCAGCTGCAACAGCACGGCCGACGCCCCGCTGGCAGCTTCCACCACGTCCGGCGTGGTGCGCAGCCGCGCCGGGTGGCCCGCCTCCTGCAGCAGCCGGCGGCAGAACGCGGCGACGACCTCCAGCCGCTCCGCGTCCGGATCGACCAGCACGATCTCGTCGACGGCCGGCTCCCGCCGGACCGCGAGACCGTCGATGAGTTCGGGCGTGTAGGTGGAACCGCCGCCCACCACAGTTAGTTTCATCGCTGGCTACCCCTTGACTCCGGTGAAGGTGATACCGCGGACGAAGGCTCGTTGCGCGACCAGGAAGAGCACGATGACCGGCAGCATCACCAGCACGGTCGCGGCCATCGTCAGGTTCCACTCCACCCGGTGCATGCCGCGGAACGACGCCAGCCCCACCGACAGCGTCCAGGACTGCTGGCTCTCGCCGGCGTAGAGCAGCGGGCCGAAGAAGTCGTTCCAGGTGTAGAGGAAGCAGAACAGCGCCGCCGCGGCGATGCCGGGCCGCGCCATCGGCAGCACGACCCGCAGCATCGCGGTGAACTCGGAACAGCCGTCCACCTTCGCGGCATCCACATAGGACTGCGGGATGGTCAGGAAGAACTGGCGCAGCAGGAAGATGCTGAACGCGTCGCCGAACAGGTACGGGATGATCAGCGGCCAGATCGTGCCGGTGAGCTCGAAGCGGGTCCACACGATGTACAGCGGCACCGCGGTGACCTGCGGCGGCAGCATCATGGCCGCGATCACCAGCACGAACGCGGCACTGCGGCCCCGCCAGCGCAGCTTCGCCAGCGCGTAGGCCACCGGGATGCTGGAGATCAGCATGAAGGCCGTGGCCAGCACCGAGTAGAGCAGGCTGTTGGCCAGGTACTGCAGCATCGGCGCCTTGGTGAAGACCTCGCCGAAGTTCTCCCAGTACCACTCCCGCGGCCACAGGTCGGCGGTGAGCGCTTGCTGGTCGGACATCGCCGCGGTGAGGAACACGAAGACCAGCGGCAGCAAGAACATCAGCCCGAGCGCGATCCCGATGCTGTGCACCGCGACCCAGTACAACCGCCCGTGCGACATCAGCTCACCTCCTCGGCGTTGGTGCCGCCGCGCATCCGGCGGATGAGCAACGCGGTGAACCCGAGGGAGAACACGAACAGCACGACCGCCATCGCCGCCGCGTAACCCATGTTGTAGTAGTGGAATCCCTGCTGGTAGAGCCAGGCCGGGAAGGTCAGCGTCGCGTTGTCCGGGTAGCCCAGGACCTTGCTGCTGCCCACCACCTCCGCCTGCCCGGAGGCCACCGAACCGGCGACCACGGCCTGGGTGAAGTACTGCAGCGCGAAGATGATCGAGTTGACCACGCCGAACAGCAGCACCGGCGCGATCGACGGCAGCGTGATGTGCCAGAACCGGCGTGCCGGGCCCGCGCCGTCCAGCGCCGCCGCCTCGTGCAGCTCCTGCGGCACGTCCAGCAGCGCGGCCAGCATGATGATCATCAACTCGCCGCTGCCCCACAGCGTGAGCAGCGTCAGGGCGGGCTTGGCCCACGCCGGGTCGTTGAACCACAGCGGTCCGTCGATTCCCAGCAGCCCCAGCAACCCGTTCACCGGCCCGGTGCCGGGGTTGAACAGGAAGGTGAAGGCCAGCGTGGCCGCCACCGGCGGCGCGAGCGCGGGCAGGTAGCAGAGGGTGCGCAGCAGCCCGACGCCGCTGCGCACCCGGGCGAGCACGGCGGCGACGCCGAGCGCGAACACCACGCGCAGCACCGTGAGGACCACGACCAGCCAGATCGTGTTCACCGCGGCGATGCGCACCACCGGGTCGCCGAAGAGCAGGTACGCGTAGTTGCGCAGCCCGACCCATTCCGGCGGGGTCAGCAGGTCGTAGCCGGTGAACGAGAAGAACACCGTGGCCAGCAGCGGATAAGCGAAGAAGCAGCTGAACCCGAGGATCCACGGAGCCATGAAGCCCAGCACCCGCAGGCGGTTGCGCGCCGTGCGGGCGCGGGCCGGGGCAGCCCGCCCCGGCCGCGTCCGTTCCAACGTCGCCACCATGCCGTCAGCCGCCGCCCAGCGCCTTGGCCGCGTCGATCTGGGCGTCCAGTTCCCGCAACGCCCCGCCGAGATCGGCGACCTGGCCGCTCTGCCACTTCACCGAGAAGTCCTCGGCGGACTTCATGTAGGCGCCGCCGTTCGGGCTGGGCGGGCTGGCCACCAGTTGCGGGTTGTCGAACAGGTCCAGGAAGGTCTTGTACTGCTCGCTGCTCTCCAACCGGGGATCGTGCAGCGCCGCGGTGGTGGTCGGCACGTTCTTCAGGCCGTTGGCCAGGTCCACCAGCGCCGTCGTGTCGGTGGTCAGGTAGCGGACGAGTTCCCAGGCCGCGCCGGCGTTCTCCGCGCCGCGCGGGATGCCGATGATCGTGCCGGTCACGAAGCCGGTGCCGTAGAGCTCGGGCTTGCTGTCCGAGACGGGGAACGGCGCGGTGCCGAAGCGCAGGTTCGGCGCGTCGTCCTCGATGAACCCGGTGCGGTACTCGCCGTCGATCATCATCGCGACCTTGCCCTGCTGGAAGGCGTTGTCCGCGGAGTACTGCTGGCCGAGACCGGCGGTGAACTGCACCAGCTTGTCCCAGCCGTAGAAGTCGACGAGTTCCTTCTGCCAGCGGTACATCTCCTGCCAGGCCGGGTCCTGGCCGAGCACCGACTTGCCCTGCGCGTCCATCCACGTCGCGCCGAAGTGCGGCGCCCAGTTCCACGGGTGGTTGGCCTGCGAGGTCAGCACCGGCAGGAATCCGGCGACCTTGATCGAGCCGTCCGGGTTGAACTCGGTGAGCCGCTTGGCGAGATCGGTCAGCTCGGACGTGGTCTTCGGCGGCGCGGTGATGCCCGCCTTGGCGAACAGGTCGGCGTTGTAGTACATGCCGTAGACGTCGGCCAGCAGCGGCATCGCGCAGCGCTTGCCCTGGAACTGCGTGTACTCCTGGACGACCTTCGGGATCTGGTTCAGGTCGACCTGGTCGCGCTGCAGGTAGGGGCCGAGGTCCTGCCAGGCGCCGCTGGAGCAGAACTGGCCGAGGTTGATCGTCTCCGCCGAGAGCGCCACGTCCGGCGGGTTGCCGCCGCGGATGGCCTGGGTGATCTTGTCGTCGTCCTGGTTGCCCTGGCTGTTGATGGTGATGTTCGGGTGCTTGGCGTGGAACCCGTCGAGCACCCGGTTGAGCACGTCGAGCTCGCGATCGGTGAACTGGCTGGACACCGTGACGGTGACCTGCTGGTCCGGTCCCGGCGCGGGCTGCGGACCGTCCGATGTGGAGCCCGCCGTGCAGGACGCGGCGACCAGCGCCGCCACCGCCGTTCCCGCCGCCGCTAATGCTCGTGAGCGATAATTCCGGTTCTCACCGGAACGGCCGCTCACGACCGTTGACCGTCTCATCGCGCCTCCTCCAACTGGACTTCCGGGTCGGATCGGATTCCCACCGCCGTGGCGGGCAGGCCGAAGACCTGCTCCCGGGCGAGGCCGAGGGCTACTTGCAGGGCGCCCGCACGCACCGCGCGCTCGGTGCACTCCGCCGGTTCCACGGGGGTGCGCGGCACGACGAGGCGGTGCAGCTCGGCGGCGACCAGGTCGGCGAACTGCCGGCCGCCGACCTGCGCGATCTCGGCGGTCAGCAGCACGAGTTCGGGATCGAGGACGCTGACGACACCGGCGACGCCGGTGGCGACGCGGCGCGCCAGGTCGGCGAGGAACGCCTGCCCGGCGGCACCCGCGGCGTGCGCCGCCTGCACGGCCGCCGCGCCGTTGCGGGCCTTCAGGCCGTGCGCGCGGGCGAGCTTGTTGATCGACCGGTAGCTCAGCAGGCTGCCCAGCCGCGAGCCGGTGCGGTCCACGCCGGTGTCCAGCCGGGCCCGGTCGGGTGCGCGCATCCAGTCGATCTCGCCCGCGCCGCCGGTGACCCCGCGGTGCAGCACGCGGTCGATCACCACGGCGGCGCCGAGCCCGTCGCTGAGCCAGACCAGCACGAAGTCCCGGACCTGCTGGGCCCGCCCGGCGGTCATCTCCACGAGCGCGACCAGGTTGACGTCGTTGTCGACGATCACGTCGGTGCCCAGTTCGGCGCGCAGCCGCCCGGGCAGGTCGAAGCCCTCCCAGCCGGGCAGGTGCGGGGCGAAGCCGAGATGCCCGGTGGCCGGGTCGACCGCGCCCGGCGAGCCGATCACGACCTTGGCGAGCTGGTCGGGGCGCAGCTCGGCGCGGGCGGCGGCCTCGGTCATCGCGGTGGCGAACGCCAGCGGCGCGTCGTTGCCGGACGGCAGCGCGCTGCGGTGCTCCACGCGGATCTCGCCGGTGATGTCGGCGATCACGATGTCGACCTCGTCGGGGGTCAGGCTCACGCCCGCGACGTGCGCGAGGGCGCCGTTCACCGACCACATCTGGGCGGCGGGCCCGCGATTCCCGCCGCGCAGCTTGCCGCGGCGCACCATGCCGGCCTTCTCCAGCCGGGCGAGCAGCGCGACGGTCGCGGGCTTGGACAGGCCGATGACGGCTTCGAGCTCGGCCCGGGTCAGCGCGCCCCGCCGCAGCATCGCCTCGATCGCGGCCCGATCGTTGATCGCCCGCAACAGCCGCGGGCTCCCGTCCCGCGCCGCCCCTGCTTCCCGCGCCACCGAAACCCCTATCCGTTAACTTCCTATACGGTTTCAGGGCACGCTAGTAACCCACCTCACACATGTCAATGGTCTGAACCAGGGACCCCGCAGGACGGCTCAGCTGCGCCGGGTGATCACCGGGAGCGAGTTTTAGGCGCAACAGCACCAAGGCTCGGCGTTTGAAATGGCAATGAGGTTCTTCAGAGGGTTTCGACCGTGGTTTGGCCTTTGTCCTTGAAGCGGCGCAGCCGCTTAGCCCACCCTCGCCGCTTGCACCGCCGCGGGTTCACGGTGCCCACCCCTCCGGGGTTCTCCCAGCGAGGACAGCCCCGACGTGGTGAATTGGCATTCATGATGTCGGGGATCCCACAGCGAGAAGACCGCAGCAACTCCCGCAGGGGGGCCGCTACCTGCACCGCCACGCAAAACGAGCCTGGAAACAGGTTCTACGACCAGTGGGAGATGTCGTTGACCAGGCGGACCGATGCGTTGCCGTCCGGGTAGAACTCCACGATCGACAGCGACGCCAGGTCGAGGTGCAGCCGGTAGAACATCGACGGGCCGACGTCCAGGGCGAGGCGCAGCAGCGCCTTGATCGGCGTCACGTGGCTGACCACGATGATCGTCTGCCCCGCGTACCGGGCCACGAGGTCGTCGCGGGCCGCCGTGACCCGCTCGAAGACCGCGTCGAGGCTTTCGCCGCCCGGCGGCACGATGCTCGGGTCGCCGAGCCACTTCCGGTGCAGCTGCGGGAACTGCTCGGAGGCCTCCCCGAAGGTGAGGCCCTCCCAGTCGCCGAAGTCGGTTTCCAGCAGGCCGTCGTGGAAGTGCAGTTCGCCGCCGGTCGCGTCGACCACGGCCTGCGCGGATTGCCGGGTCCTGGTCAGCGGCGAGGCGATCACCGGTGCGATGCCGTCCGGCGTGATCACGCCGTCCATCGCGGCCAGGCGCTTGCCCGCCGCGCGCACCTGCCGCTCCCCCAGCGGGGTCAGCGCGACGTCGCCCCGGCCGGAGTAGCGCCGGTCCACCGACATCGGCGTCTGCCCGTGGCGCAGCAGCAGCATCTTCGTCGGCGTGCCGTCGGCGCCGAGCCATCCGGACGGCCGGATGCGCGCGGAGCTCGTGCTCGCCTCACCCGGCGTCGACGTGCCGCTCGACCGCTCGGCACCGCCGGCCTGCCGGTCCATCGCCTCGTTGGCCAGCCGGTCGGCGTGCGCGTTCTGGGCGCGCGGCACCCACTGCAGGTCCACGCGGCCGAACCCGGCGATCAGCTGCCGCGCCTCGGCGGCCAGCGGCTGCAGGTTGACGTGCTTGACCTTCCAGCGCCCCGCCAGCTGCTCGATGACCAGCTTGGAGTCCATCCGCACCTCGAGCTCGGCGGCACCGAGCTCGGCGGCGGCCCGCAGGCCCGCGATCACGCCCTGGTACTCGGCGACGTTGTTGGTCGCCACGCCCAGCCCGATGGAACGCTCGGCGAGCACCTCGCCGGACTCGGCGTCGCGAACCACCGCGCCGCATCCGGCCGGGCCCGGATTGCCGCGCGATCCGCCGTCGGCCTCGACGACGACTCGCGAGCTCACCGGTTCTCCCCGGTCCGCACCAGGATCGCGCCGCACTCCTCGCAGCGGACCACGTCGTCGGCCGCGGCCTCGCGCACCTCGGTCAGCGCGGAGCGGTCGAGCTCGATCCGGCAGGCGCCGCACCGGGCGCCCTGCAGCAGCCCGGCCGCGACGCCGCGCTGCGCGCGGATGCGCTCGTAGAGCGCGAGGAGGTCCGCCGGCATCACCTTGATGATCAGGTCCCGCTCGCCCTTACGGCGCGTCTCCGCCACCTCCAGGTCGGCGAGCGCCTCGTCGCGGCGCGACTGGATGTCCGCGAGCCGCTCCTCGGCGACGGCGACGGCCTCGCGCGACTTCGTCACGTTCGTTTCGAGGGCCTCGCGCTGCTCCATGACCTCGAGCTGCTCGTCCTCCAGGATGCCCTGGCGGCGGGCGAGCGTCTGCAGCTCGTGCTCCAGGTCTTCGAGCTGCTTGGCGGACGCCCCGGCCGCCATCAGGTCGCGGTCCCGCCGCTCCCGGGCGCGCACCTGGTCGACCTCGTTCTCCAGCCGCTTGACCTCGCGGTCCAGGTCGCTGAACGCGGTCTGGGCGACCACCAGCTCATCGCGCTTGGCGCGCACCTCGCCCTCGGCCTGGCCGATCTGCTCCAGCTCCGGCAGCGTGCGCCTGCGGTGCTCGACGCGGTTGAGTTCCGCGTCCGCCTCCGCGAGATCGAGCAGCCGTCGCTGAACGGCGGGGTCGGCTTTCACGCGAGCGCCCTCCCTGGGTCGGATGCCGCGCCGGCGTGAACGGTCCACGGATCGGTGCGGCGGGTGGAAACGAGGACTTCGACTGTATCCGGCAGCGCGGCGGCGACGATGTCCGCGGCCTGTTGGCACCACGGCCACTCGCTCGCCCAGTGCGCCACGTCCACCAGGGCGGGCACCTCCGCACCGGGCACGTCGGCCCGGGCCAGGTGCTCGCCGGCCGGGTGGTGCCGCAGGTCGGCGGTCACGTAGGCGTCGACGCCCGCCGCGGCCGCGGCCGCCAGGTAGGAATCGCCCGCGCCGCCGCACACCGCGACGGTGCGGATCGGCCGCTCCGGGTCGCCCGCACCGCGCACGCCCCAGGCCGTGGTGGGCAGGTTCTGCGCGACGCGGTTCACGAAGTCGCGGAACGGCTCGGCCTCGGGCAGCTCGCCGATGCGCCCGAGCCCGGTCTCGGCGCCCTCCGCGTGCGGCACCAGCGGCCGGCGCACGGTCAGGCCGATCGCCGCGGCCAGCGCATCCGACACTCCCTGCACCGCGCTGTCGGCGTTGGTGTGCGCGCAGTACAGGCCGATGCCGGAGCGGATCAGCCGGTGCACGATCCGCCCCTTGGGGTCGTCCGCGGGCACCCCGTGCACGCCGCGCAGCAGCAGCGGGTGGTGCGAAACCACCAGCTGCGCGCCGAAATCCACCGCTTCGTCCACAGTGGCCTCGACCGGGTCCACGCAGAACAGCACCCGCTGCACGACCGCGTCCGGGTCGCCGCACGCCAAGCCGACCGCGTCCCAGCTCTCCGCCAGCTCGGTCGGATACGCCTCCTCCAGCGCGCCGATCACCTCTCGAAGCCGCACCACCACCGGCTCACCCCCGTCCCAAGATGTCGCGTAATGCCTTCACCAGCAAAGCGTTCTGCGCCGGGTCGCGAACCGCGACCCGGAGGTGATCGGGTCCGAGACCGGGGAACGTGTCACCCCGGCGGACCGCGATTCCGTGCTGCCGCAACGCCTCCCGCACCTCCGCCCCGCCGGCCACCTGCAGCAGCAAGAACGGGGCGCGGGCGGGCAGCGCGATCCGCAGCCCCGGGATGCCGTCGAGCTCGGCGACCAGGCCGACCCGGTGCTCCTCGAACTCGGCCGCCGCCTGCTCCGATTCGGCCAGCGCCGCCGGCTCGCAGCAGGCGATCATCGCCTCCAGCACCAGCGCGTTGACCGGCCAATGTGGACGATAGCGGGACAGCCGCCGCAGCAGCTCCGGATCCCCCAAGGCATACCCCGCGCGCAGCCCCGGCAGCCCCCACATCTTCGTCAGGCTGCGGAACACCAGCAGCCCCGGCTCCCGGCAGCCCGCGAGCGACTCCGGCTCGCCCGGCACGGTGTCGGCGAACGCCTCGTCGACGAGCACCACCCGGCCCGGCCGCAGCAGCCGCCGGATCTCCGCCGCCGGATGCAGCACGGACGTCGGGTTGGTCGGGTTGCCCAGCACCACGAGATCCGCCTGCTCCGGCACCGCGGTCGCGTCCAGGCGGTAGCCGTCCGAGGGATCCAGCTGCACCCGCGCCACCTCGACACCGGCGTTGCGCAGCGCCAGCTCGGGTTCGGTGAACGAAGGGTGCACCAGCGCGGCGAGGCGGGGGCGCAGCGACGGCAGGAGCGCGAAGCCCTCCGCGGCCCCGGCCAGCGGCAGGACCTCGTCGGTGGTGCGGCCGTGGCGGGCGGCGGCAGCCGACCGAGCGGCCAGGTCGTCGGCGGCCGACGGGTAGCGGCCGAGGCGGTCCAGCGCCGCCGCGAGGCGGTGGCGGAGCCACGCCGGGGGGCGGTCGAGGCGGACGTTCACCGCGAAGTCGAGCAGGCCGTGCTCGGCGTCGACGTCGCCGTGGTGGCGCAACGAATCCCGGTCGTCCCCGCTGTTCATCCCGGGCAGTCTAACCAGGACCGAATCGGGGCCGTGCGCCCTGAAGGCAGCGGTGATCCGACCGTCCCCCCGGCGGGTGCGCCGCGCCGGGCGGAGCGAGGCCCGCGAGGTGAACGGACCGTTCGTCCCGATAGGCGGAGCGAACGGTCCGTTCACTCCTCCGGTCCCTGCGGCCCCCGGCCGGGCGCGGGCGATCCGTACCCTCGGGAAACGTGCACATCTCCTTCATCTGTACCGGCAACATCTGCCGTTCCCCGATGGCCGCCCTGGTGTTCCGCGAGCAGCTGCGGCGGGCCGGGCTGGACGGGCAGGTCGAGGTCACCAGTGCCGGGACCGGGCCGTGGCACGTCGGCGAGCCGGCCGATCCGCGCACCGCGAAGGTGCTCGCCGACCACGGTTACCCCACCGAGCACGTCGCGGCCCAGGTCGACGACCACCACCTGGACGCCGACCTGCTCGTCGCGATGGACGCCGGACACCTGCGCGCGGTGCGCCGCCTCGTCGACGGCTCGACCGAGGTGCGGCTGCTGCGCTCCTTCGACCCGGACTCGTCCGACGACGCCGAGGTCCCGGACCCGTACTACGGCGGGCCGAACGGGTTCGACGACGTGCTGGCGATGATCGAGGCCGCGGCGCCGGGCCTGCTGGCCTGGGTCCGCGAACGGCTGTGACGGCGATGCGCGACCAAGCCCGGGCGGTGGCGGCGAAGATCACCGGGCGGACACCGGCCGACGTGCGCCGGCTCAGCGGCGGCGACACCTCGGCCGCGTTCGCGGTCCGCCTCGACGACGGCACGACGGTCTTCGCCAAGAACGCACCGATGCCCGGCGCCATCGCGGCCGAAGCGGCATCGCTGGCCTGGCTCGCCGAGCCCGACGCCATCGCCGTCCCCGAGGTGCACGGCCACGACGAGAACTGGCTGGTCACCGAGCACATCCCGGCGGCGGCGCCGAACGCGCTCGCCGCCGAGCGCCTCGGCCGCGAGCTCGCCGCGCTGCACGCGGCCGGTGCGCCCGCCTTCGGCGCAGCGCCGCCCGGTGGTCCTGCGGACGCGTGGATCGGCCTCGCCCGGATGCGCAACGAACCGGACGAGCAGTGGCCCGCGTTCTACGCCCGGCACCGGGTCGAGCCGTACCTGCGCCGCGCCGTCGACGCGGGGACGCTCAGCGCCGAGGGCAGCGCGGTGATCTCGCTGGTGTGCGCGCAGGTCGACGAGCTCGCCGGGCCAGCCGAGCCGCCGGCGCGGCTGCACGGCGACCTGTGGAGCGGCAACGTGCACTGGGGTGCGCAGCGGGCGTGGCTGATCGATCCGGCCGCGCACGGCGGGCACCGCGAGACCGACCTCGCCATGCTGCGCCTGTTCGGCTGCCCCCACCTGGACCGCGTCGTGGCGGCGTACCAGGAGGTCAGCCCGCTGGCCGAGGGCTGGGAGCACCGGATCGGACTGCACCAGCTGTTCCCGCTGCTGGTGCACGCGGTGCTCTTCGGCGGCAGCTACGCGGGCCAGGCCGTCGCCGCCGCCCGCTCCGCCCTCCGCGCCAGGTAGGCGGTACCTGAAGACGGCCACCGCGTCCCGCTGATACCCCGTCGCGCGCTTCGGCCGACGACTACGTCACACCGGCAGAACCGGCCGCCGGGCGGCGCCCGGTCGTGCGCGCGTCCCGGGCAAAACGGGCGCTGACCTGCCACGATCCGGCTCCCACAACCGAAAACCGCAGGTCAGATTGCTTCGGCTACCGTGTAGGAGTGCGCCTGAAGTTCTTGCTACGACCCGGTTGGCTCGGCCTGATCGCACTGGTCGTGGTGTTCGCGTCGCTGTGCTTCACGCTCCTCGCCCCTTGGCAGTTCAGCCGCAGCGACGAAGCGCAGACGCGCAACAACGCCATCGCCGAGTCGTTCCACGCGCCGCCGAAGCCGCTCGCGGAGGTGCTGCCCGCAGGGCAGGCGCCGGACCAGCGGACCGAGTGGTCGCAGGTCGTGCTGCGCGGCCAGTACGTGCCGGAGGGCGAAACGCTGGCCTGGCAGCGCACGGTGCTCGGCGAGCCCGCGTTCGAGGTGCTGACCCCGTTCCGGCTCGACGACGGCACGACGGTGCTGGTCGACCGGGGCTTCATCCGCCCCGTCGACGGCACCCGGGCACCGGACTACGCGGCCGCGCCGACCGGCGACGTCTCGGTGACCGCCCGCGTCCGGACCGACGAGCAGGACAGCAAGCGGCGCCCGCTGTTCGAGCACGACGGGCACCGCTGGGCCTACGCGGTGAACGCGGAGACCATTTCGAACGGCACCGGCCTCGCCCTGCGGCCGGGTTACGTGGTGCTCAACGAGGGCCAGCCGGGCGTGCTGGGCGCCATGCCGCTGCCGCGCCTGGAATCGGGGCCGTACTTCTCCTACGCCCTGCAGTGGATCGCCTTCGGCATCATGGCGATCATCGCCATCGGCTACCTGGTGTACTCGGAGCTGCGCCCCGACGCCCGCCCTGCCTGGCAGAACGCACCGGCCGGGGAGAAGTCCGCCGGCGGGCCGGAGCCCGGCGCGAAGGGCGGCCGCCGCCGGAAGATCTCGGTGGCCGAGGCGATCGCCGAGGAAGAGCGCCGGGAACGCGAAGAAGAGGCCCGCCGCAAGGCCGGATCCCAGGCCCCGGCCGACGACGCGGCCCCCCAGACCAACGCCTGACGACGCCACGAGGCCTGCCGATTTCGCCGGGAATCGGGATCCGGCCCGCACCCATCGAGGGCATGCGCTGGGATCTACGCGTTTCCGCAGGTCAGGTTCCGTGAGCACGTTGGATCGCTATAACAGCACAAAGCACTCACGACGCCTGACCAGGCGGAACGTCAGCGGTTGCGACGGTCCTTACGGATGCCGCGGGTCAGGGCGAACGCCGCCGTCAAGACTCCTGTGACCGTGCCGATCACCCGCGAGAGCTCGACGCTGCGGGTCACGTCGCCCGCGTCCGCCGTCCGGCCCTCCCCCAGCACCGGGCGCTGCTCCACCACGTGGCCGTAAATCGTCCGGCCGCCGAGCCGGATCTGGAGGGCACCGGCGAACGCCGCCTCCACCTGCCCCGCGTTCGGGCTCGGGTGCGCCGAGGCGTCCTGCCGCCAGGTCCGCCACGCGCCGCCCGCCGAGCCACCGACCACCGGCGCGCACGCCGAGGTCAGTACGGCCGCCAGGCGCGACGGCACCAGGTTCAGCACGTCGTCCAGGCGCGCCGACGCCCAGCCGAAGTTGCGGTAGCGCGGTGAGCGGTGGCCGACCATGGCGTCGAGCGTGTTGGCCGCGCGGTAGCCGATCAGCCCCGGCACCCCGGCGATCGCTCCCCACACCAGCGGCGCCACCACCGCGTCGGAGGTGTTCTCGGCGACCGACTCGACCGTGGCCCTGGCCAGGCCCTGGCCGTCCAGCACCGCCGAGTCCCGGCCGCACAGGTTGCGCAGCCGCACCCGTGCCGCGTCGATCTCGCCCGCGTCGAGCATCCGGGCCATCGCGGTGCCCTCGTCGGCCAGCGACGAGCCGCCGAGCACCACCCAGGTGGCCAGCCCGGTGACGGCGGCCTCCAGCACCGGGCTGCGCCGGGACAGCCGCTGCGCCAGGACCCCGACGCCGACCGTGCCGCCGACCAGCAGGCCGGTGTAGGCGATGCCGGCCAGCCGCTGGTCGCGGTGCAGCGCCCGCTCGGCGGCCTGGGCGGCCTTGCCGAAGAGCGCGACCGGATGCCCGTCCTTCGGGTCGCCGATCGCCGCGTCCGCGGCCACTCCGAGTAGCAGTCCGACCGCACGTCCCGCGCTCACCGGTGCCGTTCCTCCAAATCGATCCGATGCCCACCAACAAGCCCGGGAACCCGGCGTTCGCGCTGGTGATCGGCCGTGAGCGCGGCTGGTCGCCAGGACGGCCAAAGGCGCTCACGAGCCCCCGCGCACCGCGGGTTCCCGGCATTGCGAGTGGCCCGGTCACGGGCACCCCCGACCTCGCAAAGCTCCCCGGAACGCTACCGCTGGGGCTGGTGGGACCGGTCACCGCATGCCAGGTGACCAGCCGTGTCGGCCGGACCGGATATCGTGGCGGACCGTGACGGCCCCGGACCACGAAGCCGATGTGCTGCGCGCGGGCGTCGCGGGAACCACCGCGACGGACGCGCCGGCCACGCAGGCTCCCGAGCAGACCCGCGACGGCGGGCAGCGCCTGCAGCTCTTCGCCTACCTGCAGGCGCCTGAGCACCGCACCTACCTGGCGATCATGCGGCTGTTCACCTCGACGCTGCTGGCCGACCTGTCCGCCGGCGAGGTGGGCGCGGCACTGGCCGCCGCCGAGCGGGAGGGCCGGGTGGCCGCCGGAGAGTCCGATGTGGACACCGTGATCGACCGGCTCAAGCAGCTGGTCAAGTGGGGCAACCTGGTGGTGGGCCGCCGCGAGACGATCGCGTCGAGCATCGCCGAGTTCCAGCACGGCAGCGTGCGCTACCAGGTCAGCAAGCTCGCGGTCCGGGTGCAGCGGGACGTCGACGCGCTGCTGCGGGTTCCCGAGGGCGCCCGCGAGGTGTCGCGGGAGCTGCTGCCTGCCATCGACCGCGGCCTGTCCGGGATCGGCGAGGCGCTTTCCGCGGCCCTGACCGCCGAGAGCCGCGATCCGCGGGCGAAACCCGCGCGGCAGGCGCGGGAACGGCTCGCCGAGCAGGTCACCACGGTGTTCCTGCAGCACGCCGAGCTCGCCGCCACGGTGCGCGACTTCTACGCCTACCTCGGCCAGGTCGTCACCCGCCACCAGCTGGCGCCCGACGAGATCTCCGGGTTCCGGAACCTGCTGGTCGAGTACATCCAGATGGTCGTCGAGGACGTGCTGCGGCACACCGGGACGATCGCGGGTTCGCTGGCCGGGCTGGCCGGCGCCCGCGGCGAGCTGCTCCGGCTGCTGGGCCCGGCCGACCAGCTGGGCATCGACGTGGAGCGGGCGCGGGGCCGCACCGCCGCGGACTGGCAGGAGCTGACCGACTGGTTCGTCGACTCGCCGGGACGGCCGAGCCAGGTCGCGGCGCTGCGCGAGGCCACCGCCCGCGCGATCGGCTCGCTGCTGGCCAGCGTCAAGCGCGCCACCTCCGGCGGCGGGCTGGTGCCGGGGCGGCGCGGCGAGCTGCTGAAGCTGGCGAAGTGGTTCGACGGCGCCGACGAAACCACCGCCCACCAGGTGTATTCGGCCGCGTTCGGCCTGCACTCGGCGCGGCACCTGCTGCCCGCGCCGGACTACGACAGCGACAACGACAAGGTGTCGTGGCGCGACGGCCCGGTGCTCGACGTGACGGTGAGCGTGCGCAGCCGCGGAGATCGTGGGGCGCGCGGCCGGACCTCGCGGGTGCTCGACGACCCGATGACCGAGGAATCCCTGCTGGCACAAGCCCGGCAGGCCGACGAGCGGCGCTCCACCGCGGTCGCCGAGCTCGCCGCGGCGAGCTCTCGGCTGGACGAACAGCGGCTGTCGGCCGATGCTCTCGGCGTGCTGTGCGAACTGCTGACGCTGGCGATGGCGCAGCGCGATGGCTCCGACGACGCGGGCACGGCGCTCGACCCGGTGCACCGGCTGCGCGTCACGGTCCGCCCCGAAGCGGGCCAGGAGACCCGGATCTCCAGCGCCGCAGGCACTTTGACGCTCCGGGACACGGTGCTCGAAGTCTCCGGCGACGGCGCCATCCCGGACACCTCGGAGCCACTGCCCGGAGCCGCCCGATGATCAAGTCCTTCGACGACCTCCCGGACATCGACGCGGCGAACGCGGTCCGCTGCGCGCGCGTGCTGCTGCGCCGACCGCTGCTGCGCCCCGGTGGCCCGGACGGCGACCTGCTGCCGATGATCTACCGGCAGCGCGTGGTGCTCCAAGAGATCTTCTCGTCGATGCTGGGCTACCGCCTGGTGGTGGAGCGCCGCTTCGCGCGGCTGTACAAGTCCGGGCCGGGCGTGGACGCCACCCGCGGCGAGGCGTCGTTGTCGCCGCGCGGCTACGCGTACCTGGCGCTGACGCTGGCGGCGCTGACCGGAATCGGCCGCCAGGTGCTGCTGTCGCGCCTGGTCAGCGATGTCCGCGCGGCTGCGGCCGAGGCCGGGATCCAGGTGGTCGACGACCCGGCGGACCGGCGCGCCCTCACCGCGGCGCTGCGGCACCTGGTGGCGCTCGGCGTGATCACCGAAACCGAGGGCTCGGTGGCCGCGGAGGCCACCGCCGAGGCGCTGATCACCATCGACACCGACCTGCTCGGCCAGCTCATCTCCGGGCCGCTCGCCGAGGCGGAAAGCCCCGAGCAGCTGGTCGAGCTGGCTTCCGCCGCCGGGCCCCGGAACCTGGAGCACGCGGTGCGGCGCCGGCTGGTCGAGGACCCGGTCGTGCTCTACTCCGACCTGCCGGCCGAGCACTCTTCGTGGCTGCGCGAGCACGTGACCGGCGAATCCCGCCTGCTGGAGCGGTTCTTCGGCCTGGTCAGCGAGTGCCGCGCGGAGGGCGTGGTGGTCTGCGACCCGGAGGACTACCTCACCGACCTGGTCTTCCCCGGCCCCGGCACGGTCGCGCGCATCGCGCTGCTGGCGCTGCCGGAGCTGCTGGGCCGCGCGGAGCCGGACGCGGCGGGCAAGCATCCGGTGACCTGGCAGGACTTCGTCGACGTCTGCCAGGAACTGGTCGACTCCTATCCGGCCGCCTGGTCCCGGCAGGCCACCGAGGACCACCAGGCGCTGGCGCACTCGGTGGTCGCGCTGCTGCGCCGGCTCGGCCTGCTGCAGGAGCTCGACGGCCGATGGCTGCTCAGCCCGGCGGCGCACCGCTGGCTGCCGCAGCCGGACGCCACCCCGGCCCCGGGCCGGGAGCCGGAACCGGCGGCCCCGGAGCCACCGGGCTGGTCGCTGTTCGACGAGATGACGGTGTTCGACGAGATGCAAGGGGACGGTCAACGGTGAGCGCGGACAGCACGGAATCGGTGCCCACTGCCAACCGCTGGCGGCTGCACCGCGGCGGGATCGTCAACATCTGGCAGTACGCCGAGACGACCTTCGACCTGGGCGGCGGCCGGGCGATCTTCCAGGGCACCAACGGCTCCGGCAAGTCCCGCACCCTGGAGCTGCTGCTGCCGCTGTGCCTGGACGGCGACCTCCGCCAGCTGGGTTCGAAGGGCTTCGACACGGTCAGCATCCGGCGCCTGATGCTCGACGAGTACCCGGGCGGGCCGAACCGGATCGGCTACGCCTGGATCGAGCTGCACCGCGAAACCCCGGGCGGGACTGAGGAATTTCTCACCTGCGGCATCGGCGTGAAGGCGTCGAAGACCTCGCAGTCGATCAGCGACTCGTGGCGGTTCATCACCAGCCGCCGGGTCGGCATCAACCTCTACCTGGTCGGCGCGGACCGGGTGCCGCTGGGTTCGGCGCAACTGCGCGAGCTGCTCGGCGCCGACTGCGTCCTCGACGACCAGGCGTTCCGCGCGAAGGTCGCCGCCTCGGTCTACGGCGTGCCCGCCGCGCGCTACGGCGACCTGCTGCACCTGCAGCGCACGCTGCGCAACCCCGACGTCGGCCTGAAGGTCCTGGAGGGGCAGCTGGAGCAGATCCTGTCGGACGCGCTGCCGCCGCTGGACCCGGGCCTGATCGAGCGGCTGGCGACGTCGTTCGACGACCTGGAGTCGATCCGGGAGAACATCGTCCGGCTGACCGGCGCGGACAAGGCGCTGACCGCGTTCTTGTCCACCTATTCCGGCTACGCCTTCGGCGCCCTGCGCGACCGCGCCGATGCGATGCGCACCGCGCAGGACAGGCTGCGTGCGCTGCGCAAGGAGCTGACCGGCCTGGAGAAGCAGGGGTCGGGCAAGCAGCGGGACCGGGAGACCGCGCAGGAGACGATCGCCGAACTCGAACGGCGCGAAGCGGAGCTGGAATCCAGCATCGACGCGTTGCGCTCCCACCCGGCGTATTCCGAGCTGCAGAACCTGCGCGACCGCGAGCGGCTGGTGGAAAGCGCCCGCGCCGCAGCGGTTTCCGCGCTCGACACGGCGAGCAAGCACCGCGCGCAGGAGCACCGCTCGGCGGAGTCGGTGGTCGGCATGCTGCGCCGGTTGACCGGCGATTCGGAGGCCGCCGAGCAGGCCGCGGCCCGCGCCGCGCAGCAGCTTTCGACGGCGGGGCTGGACGGGGCGCTGGTGCCGCGGCCACCGGCCATTCCGGCCGCCGAGGTTCGGTCCGAGCAGGCGCGGGTGCGCACCTCTCCGGAGCCGGACGCCGAGCCGCTGCCCGTCGACCGCTACGCCGCGCCGCAGCTGGACACCGATGCGCTGGCCGCGGAATTCCGCGCCGCCATGGGAACTTCCGAGGAGGTCTCGGCGGTCGCCCGGCAGCGTTCGGCGCTGACGCTCGCGCTGCACCAGCAGGCCCAGGAGCTGGACGGGGAGCAGGACAAGGTCGTCGAGCTCCAGCGGCAGGCCCGGCAGGCGCAGCTGACCTCGACCGAGGCGGCCGGCCGGCGCAACCAGGCGCAGCAGGAACTCGCCGACGCCGCGGCGGTGTGGGTGGAGCGCGCGCAGAAGTGGGCCGTCGCCTGGCCATCCACTGTGGACGATCAGCTGCCGGAGCCGCCGTCGGCGGAGGACCTCGTCGCGGACCGGTCGACGACGCGGCAAGCCCGCGAGCAGGCACGCCGCTGGGCCAAGCCGCAGCTGCATGAGGCCCGCCGCCAGGTTGCCGAGGTGGAGCAGGAGATCACCGAGCTCCACGCGGAATCCCGGTCCCGCGAACAGGAACTCGCCGAGCTCCGCGCCGGGCACGAGCAGACGCCGAACCGCCCCGCCTGGGCCGACGCCGATCGCGACACCGCCCGGGGCCGGGCCTTCTACGAACTCGTGGACTTCCAGCCGTCGCTGGACGAATCCGACCGGGCCGGGCTGGAGGCGGCGCTGCAGTCCAGCGGGCTGCTCAACGCCTGGGTCACCGCCGAAGGCGAGGTCCCCGGCCTCGCCGACCTGCTCGCCGCGCCGGCCGAGCCCGGCTCTGGCGGCACGCTGGCCGAGCTGTTGTCGCCCGCCGCCGAGGCCGACTGCTCGGTGCTGCCGGAGCGGGTCGCGGCCCTGCTGGCCTCGGTGTCGATCGACGGCGGCGCCGGGCTTTCGGTGTCGGTCACCGGCGCCTGGCGCGCGGGGGTGCTGTCCGGCTCCTGGCGCAAGGAAGCCGCGGAGTACGTCGGCGCGGGCGCCCGCGAAGCGGCCCGGGCCCGGCGCATCGCGGAGCTGGAGGAAGATCTCGCGCGGCTGCGCGCGGAGACCGGCGAAGCCGAGCGGCGGCACCGCGAGGCGAGCGAGGACACCGCAGCGCTGGAGCAGCACCTTGAGTCCTACCCGGACGACAGCGACCTGCTGACCGCGCACGCCAAGCTGACCACGGCGATCGAGTCCGCAGAGGACGCCGACCAGAAGGCCGTGCAGCTGCGTGAGCAGCACGAGAGCGCCGATCAGCGCTGGCAGGCGGCGCAAGCCGAGCTGGTGCGGTCGGCAGGCGAAGCCGACCTGCCCGCAGACACGCAGGCGCTCGACGCCGCCCACCGCGCCGCCCTCGACGCCCGCGCGGGCATCGACGCGCTCCGCGAGGCGATCGAGTCGCGCTGCCTGCCGACGCTCACCGACCTGCGGGACCTCTCGCTGCACCACGACGCGGCGGTGGCCGACCGGATGGAGGCCGAGTCGCAGGCCGAGCAGCGCTGCGCCGAGTACGCGGAGCAGGCCACCGGCCTCGCGGAGCTCACCTCCGCCGTCGGCGGCGAGGCGCAGCAGATCGCCGACAAGGTCGGCGCGTTCGAGCGGGAGCGGGCCGAGCTGCGCACGCAACTGCCGCAGGCGCGGGAGAAGATCAGCTCGCTGCGGGAGTCCTCGGCGCGGTTGGAAACCCAGCTGGAGCACAAGCAGTCCCAGCTCGCGGGCCGCGAGCAGGATTCGTCGGCGGCGACCGAAGCCTTCCAGCAGGCGCTGCGGATCCCGGGCCTGTGGTCGGCCGCGGACGTCGGCGAGACCGCGCCGGACGACCCGGCCGATGCGGCGCGGGTGCTCGCCGAGGCGGACCGCCGGGGCTCGTCGGAGGCCACGGTGCTCAACCGGCTGCAAACCCTGCAGCACTCGCTGAGCGGCAACTACGACATCACGGCCGCCGACCAGCACGGCCTGCTCACCGTGACCGTCACCGGCGAGGAGGGCCCGCAGCCGGTGGCCGACGCCGCGCGGCGGGTCGGCGAACGGCTCGCCGAACAGCGCGGCTACCTCAACGAGCGCTACCAGTCGATCTTCGCCGACTACCTGATCCGCGACCTCGCGGAGCGGCTGCGCGGCCAGGTCGGCATCGCCGAAGACCTGTGCAAGCGGATGAACGAGGTGCTCGACGGCGCCCGCTCCAGCCAGGGCGTGCACGTCCAGCTGGAATGGCAGCCGTCGGCGGCGCTCGGCGACGACATCAAGCAGGCCATCGACCTGGTCCGCACCCCGTTCGCCAGCCGCAGCGACGACCAGGACGCGCTGCTGCGCCGGGTGTTCACCGACCTCATCGAGTCCGAGCGGGACAGCACTTCGGGCGGCTACGCGGAAATCCTGGCGCGGGCGCTGGACTACCGGTCGTGGTTCGCGTTCACGGTGCGGGTCCGCGACATCGGCCCGGACGGCAAGCCGCGCGTCCGACGGCTGCGGCAGCTGTCCTCCGGCGAGACGCGGCTGATCTCCTACGTGACGCTGTTCGCCGCGGCGGCGGCGTTCTACGACGCGGTCAGCGTGTCCTCGGACGGGCGCGGGCCGCTTCGGCTGGTGCTGCTGGACGAGGCGTTTGAGCGGCTGGACGACCCGACGATCGCGCGGATGCTCGGCCTGCTGGTGGACCTGGACATGGACTGGCTGATCACCTGGCCGAGCGGCTGGGGCGTGTCCCCGAAGATCCCGAAGATGCACATCTACGACGTGCTGCGCCCGCGCAGCGGCCACGGCATCGCCTGCACCCACACCACCTGGGACGGCGCCGCCCTCGACCGCACCGACGGATGATCTCGGCGCGGCGGGGCGTGGCTCCGGGCCGTTGATGCGGCAGCGGTTCCGGCAAGGCCGACGGGCGCGAAATTGGCACCACCTGCGCAAACGGAGCAGGATGATCACGGACGTCGTCGCCCGGCATGGGCGCATGTTCTCGCGAAATCGCGCCCATGCCGGGTGACGGTGGGCCTCGCCGGAGCCCTGCCTCGGGGTCCGGCGGAGGTGGGGTTGTCAGCGGGTGTCCTTGACGCCGCATAATTCCGAACGAATGGGGGCGAACTGACGTGAGTGCCGAGGACGACGTCCGCGCGGCGTGGGGCGTCGAGCCGCTGCGCGGACTGTGGGAGAAGGCCCGGGAAACGCTGGAGGCGGCGAGCCCGCCGGCGACTTTCCGGCTGGAGCTGCCCGACGCCGAAGCCCAGCGAGCCGTCGGCGAGCTGTACGGCCGCCCGATGTGGGGCCAGGGCACCCGGATCAGCCTGTCCAAATTGGATGAAGCGACCCGGCGGAGCCGGTTCGCGTTGGGGCTGGCGGAAGTCCTGGAGATCCTGCACGAGCGGCCGCTGGGGCGACGTGAGGCCGCGGAGCGGGACGAACGGCGCGAGCGGACCGCGGAGACCGTGCGAGCGGCACTCGCGGAGCGAGGGCTCGCGACGGCCGCATGGGCGGAGCCGTGGACGCAGTGGCTCCAGCAGTACGGGCGAGTCGGTGACGACGAGCTACCCGCCGTCGCGCGGAGCGCGGCCAAGGCGCTGGGCGCGTTAGCGCTGGCGGAGCCGCCGGAGGCGTGGACGTCGCGCAGCGAGCTCGCGGCGAGCGTTGGCGGAGCGCACGCGCTCGACAACGGCACGGCGTTGAGCCGGGTCGTGCTCAAGGCGGCTGCGCTGGCGCATGGCGTGGAGACGCCGGGCAACGAGCGCGAGCGCCGGGCTTTGTGGGAGCGCTGCGGGGTCACGCTCGATGCCGTGTCCGCGACCGTGCTGTGCTGGGCCTTGCCGCTGGCCGGCTCCGACGACTGGTCTCAGGGCGTCCGGCAGCGGACCGCGCTGGGCCTGCCGACCCACCTGACCCACCTCGACCTGCGCGCCGCCCCGGCCCGCCTCTCCGAACCCGGCACTGCGATCGCGGTGTGCGAGAACCCGCGAGTCCTCGAATCGGCCGTGGAAGAGGGCATCTCGCATCCCGTGGTCTGCGTGTCGGGCCGCCCCTCGACCGTCACCAGGGCGCTGTTGCAGCGCCTCGCGGACTGCGGTGCCGTTCTGCACTACCACGGCGACTTCGACTGGCCGGGCGTCAGCATCACCAGCTCGCTCCTGGCGCACCACGGCGCGCGCCCCTGGCGGATGTCCGCGGCCGACTACCGCGAAGCCCTCGACCATGCCGCCGCGACCCGCACCGACCTGCCCAACCTGGTCGGCGCCCCGCTCGAAACCCCCTGGGATCCGCAGCTGTCCGAGCTGATGAGCACAGCGGCCCGGGCGATCGAAGAGGAAGCGGTGCTGCCCACCCTCCTCGCCGACCTCCGGCGCGGGCTGAGCACGTCGCGCACCTGACCCCGCCCACCGGCCAGGATCGACGGTTCCCTCTGGTCAGGGAACCGTGAGCGGTGGGGAGTGCGATGGTGCCCCGAACCGCTCACGGGCACTTCCGCGCCTCAGAACAGCTGGTACATGACGTGCAGGCCGACGTAGCCGTGGGCCGGGTGCTGGAACGCCTCCGGCAGGGTCGCCACGATCCGCATGCCGAGCGACCGCCAAAGGGCGACGGCCCGGTCGTTGGTCTCGACGACCGCGTTGAACTGCATCGCGCGGAAGCCGTCCGCTCGCGCCTGGTCCAGGACGTGGCGGCCCAGCGCCCGGCCCGCGCCGCGCCCGGCGTGTTCGGGGTCGACCATGAAGCTGGCCGTCGCGACGTGCGCGGCCGGCCCCTCGTGGTTCGGGCCGGACACCGCGGTGCCCACCACTCGGCCGTCGTCGACGGCGACGACCGTCCGGCCCGGCGGCTGCGGGAACCAGCGCTGCCTGGCGCGCTGCTCGTCGATGTCGCGGTCCCAGGAGAACGTCTCCCCCGCCGCCGCGATCTCCCGCATGAACGACCAGATCGCCGACCAGTCATCCGGGTGCGCTTCGCGAATCCGCATGGCCCGCAAGCTAAGGCCCCGGGCCGTGAGGTCGCCACCCGTTTTCGGTCCCGGATGAAGTTGTGCGAAGCCCGGGAGTGCCCTTACTTTCGCCGCATGGCGTCGGTCGTCGTGGAATTCTCGGCGCGGGAGCCGGAGCGGCTCGCGCGGTGGTGGGCAGACGTGCTCGGCTGGCGGCTCGACACGGCGTGCGGGATCGTCGTCCAGCCGACCGGCCCCGGGGTGCCGTTGCGGTTCGTCGCCAGCGCGCGCGTCAAGAGCCGCAAGAACGGCGTGCACCTGGACCTGCGCAGCGAGACGCACGACGACCAGAACCGGATCGTGGAGCGGTTGTTCAACGCCGGCGCCCGGTTCGCCGACATCGACCAGAGCAGCGAAGTGCCGTGGGTGGTGATGGCCGACCTCGAAGGCAACGAGCTGTGCGTGCTCGAACCGCGCAAGGTCTACGCCAACACCGGCCCGGTCGCCGCGGTCGTGGTCGACACCCAGGACCCGCGCTCGGACGCCCGGACCATGACGGCGGCGACCGGCATGGAACTGGCGGGCGAGCGCACCGAGTTCGCGTCCCTGCACCCGGTCTCGGGCGAAGGGCCGTTCCTGGAGTTCCTGGAGAACGACGACGGCCCGGCGGGCATGCTCCGCGTCCTCGTCGAGTGACCCGCGCGCCGCTGGCCGGGCGCGACCGGCTCAGCGGTGGGCAGGTTCGATGATCTTGACGCCGTGCAGGCGCCGGATGAAGTCCGCGCCGAACGCCGTGGCCGGGGTGTGGGCGCCGGGCGCCGGCGGTTCGGAGCGCAGGGCGCCGACCGCCCGGAGCACCGCGTCCGCCGTGAGGTCGTAGGTGTCCGGGCCGATCAGGGCCGCCGACACGCTCGTGCCGTCCGGCGCCGTCGCCTCCGCGTACACCTCGACCCAGCTGCGCGAACGGGTCGCCCGCCCCGGGCCGCGCACGGCCGCGCCGATCGCCGCCCGGCCCAGCCGCTGCACGATGTGCGACCCCATCACGACCTGCGACAGCCTGGCCGAGCGCGGGCCGGTCCGGGTGAGCCCGGGCAGGTGCGCGAACGTGGTGATGTTGCCGATCCCGGTGCTGCGGTAGGCCGTGCTGACGTCGCCCCAGGGCAGCGAGGCGACCCGGCGCGGCCCGGACGGGAACGGGATCTCGCGCCGCCGCCACGCCATCGGCACGGAGCGCACCTCGCCGTCGATGCGCGCCCGACCGCCCAGCGCGGCTCCCTCCAGCGCGCTCTTCAGCGTCCCGCCGCTGATCCCGCCGCTGGAGTGGAAGGCGAGGTCGAGGTGCGTCGCCGTCGGCAGCTCGGCGGCGACCATCGCGGCCAGGCAGTCGGTGGGCACCACGTCGAAGCCCGAGCCCGGCAGCAGCACCACCCCGGCGCGCCGGGCGTCCTCGTGGCGCTCGAAAACTGCCTCGAACACGTCGATCTCGCCGGTGATGTCGAGGTAGTGCGCGCCGGCGCGCAAGCAGCCCTCGACCATCGGCGCCGACGTCGCGGAGAACGGCCCGGCGCAGTGCGCCACGACGTCGACATCGCGCAGCGCCTCGGCGACCGCGTTCGGGTCTGCGAGGTCGAAGACCCGGTAGGGCAGGCCGCGAGGCGTGGCGAAGGCCGCGACCTTGCCCGGATCGCGTCCGGCCAGCACCGGCCGCTCGCCGCGGTCGAGCGCCAGGTCAGCGACCAGCTGACCGGTGTAGCCGCTCGCTCCGTAGATCATCCAGGTCATCGCAATCCTCCCGGTCACGCCGAACACCCTGGTAACGAACACCCCTGGGAACGGTCACGGGTTGCCCCGAGTTGTTCCGATCACCCCAGATCGCCGCGCGCCCCGCGCGATCAGTTCGCCGAGCGGCCGAGGGCGGCGGCGATCGCGCTCGCCGTGTCCCGGACCTGACCGAGGAGGCGTTCCAGCTCGGGCAGGTCGGCGTCCGCTCGCACCGTCGTCAGCGAGACGGCCGCCGCGAGCTGCCCGGTGGCGTCCGGGATCCCCACGCCGATGCAGTGCACCAGCGGCTCGAACTCCGCCTGGTCGGTGGCGTAGCCGAGCCGCTCGACCTCGGCGAGGTGATCGCGGAACTCAGTCTCGTCGGTGATGGTGCGCTCGGTGTAGCGGGTGAAGGCGTGCGCGGCCAGCAGGCGGTCCCGGCGTTCGGTGGGCAGCGCCGCCAGGATCACCTTGCTGGCGGCGGCGGTGTGCAGCGGCACCGCCCGGCCGATCCGCGACCAGGTGCGGATCGACGCCGCGCCGTCGATCTTGTCGACGTAGACGATCTGACCGTCCACCAGCTGCGCCAGGTGCACCGTCGAGCGCGTGGCGTCCGCGAGCGCGATCAGGTGCGGCCGGGCGACGGCCCGCAGGTCCATCTCCTCCAGCACCTGCTGGCCGAGCTCGACCAGCCGGAACCCGAGGCGGTACCGGCCGTCCGGGCCGCGGGCGATCAGGCCGCCGTCGGCCAGCGGCTGCAGCATGCGCAGCGCGGTCGAGCTGTGCACGCCGAGCTCGCGCGCCAGCTCCGCGATGGTCTTGGGCGCCGCGGCGAGGGTTTCAAGCACGTGGACCGCCTTGGCGACCGTCTTCGACATCGATACCCCCTCGATCGCGCTGCAACATTAACAGAGGAATTGCAAATATTGCAGCGCGAGCCCGGGGCGACGCTCGCCGGCGCCCGGCCGAAACCCACTCCGGTAGCCCCAAACCGACAAGAATTCACTTTTCATAGAACCATTCCAATCCGATCTCATCCCTTCCGCCCGGACGCACGGGCACGACAAGAGCACGCCACCACAACTAATTGCGAAACTCGCTCGGGTGAAAGATCCCTCCCGGACCATCCCCAAATTGACAGCAAACCTGGCGGGTGATCGACTTCTCGTTGCCCTGTCAGCAATTCGGTACATGAAAGAAGGCCCCGAATGCGACACTCGCCCGTCCTGCTCAGCGCCGTGTTGACGGCCGCCGCGTTCGCGATCGTGCCGACCGCCCCGGCGCTCGCGGCAGTCCAGCAAGCCCCGGCTTGCGCGCTGTTCGCCTACCAGCCGACGCGTGACGGCAACACCCTGACCGCCATCGGCGGGCGAACCGGCTGCCTGAACAGCGCGACGGTCACCGTGCGGATCGTCGTCGAGCAGAAGGACGCGACACCGAAGGCGATCGGCGAGTTGGCGCAGAGCGGTACCGAGATCAACCTGACCACGAAGGCGCCGTGCAACTCCGGCGCCACCGTCAAGGTGCACACCGAGACGATCAGCTCGACGGGAGCCATCGCGCACTCCCCGACGACCACCTTCGAGAAGTGCTGATCCGGCTCTGAGCGGCTGCCGGGGTGCGGGCACCTCGGCAACCGGGCCGGCGGCGTCAGCCGCGGCCTCCCAAGGCACCGCCTCGCGTGGGCATCCCGACAGCGTGCATCGGGCCCCACCGAGGCGGTGTCTTCGTCATGCCGCCCGAAAATGTTCCTCCCGCGACACGGCGAATCTGCTGAACCACCAACGCGTCGGCCCCGAAATTGCAGACCACTTCCGCCGCACTCCTCGAATCCCTCCTCCTTTCTCGCCGAAATCGCGATGTCATATCCGGTCGAATATTCCTCCGCTGCACCGGAGGAATTCCCCGCCACTCGGCAAACCCGCATTCCGCGCCGGATTCCGCCGCGGCGGGCTCAAGCCGCGGCGAGCACCCGGCCCGGCACGTCCGGGTCGCAGCCCAGCCGGGGCAGCTGCGCGCGAACGGCACCGCGGGTCCGGCCGAACTCCTCGCCGAGCTCCCCGATCAACCGGCTCGCGGTTTCGCCGACCGAGCTCAGCCACCGCTCCCGGAGCCGCTCGCCGTCGGCTTCGGTCCACGGCCGGCCGGCGTTGGGCGGCCGTGGTCGGCTCCGCCCGCGCCTTGTGGCCCACGGCGAGTGCAGCGCGGCCAGACCGTCCAAGGTCTGGGCCAGGAACGCGTTCGCGTCGCCGAGGCCGTCGACGGCGATCAGCAGGTTGCCCTCGGCCACGACGCGGCCGTCGGCGTCCGCCCCGGTGAACTCCACCGCGACGGTGGCCGGCTGGTCTTCGCCGGCGGGCTCGCCCTTGGCGGTGACTCCGTAGATGTGCTGTCCGACTCGTACTTCGTTGCGGAAATCCATGCCTCGAAGCTAAGGGCCCCGGCGGGCGGACTCCGGGAGTCAAGCATCGAACCGGCGCGTGTCGGGACGAGATCTCGATCGAGTGAGGGGTGACTCACACCCGGGACCGGAACACCGCCGCGGGTCCGGCCGTTGAACAGTTCGGTCGATGCGCCCGTGTCCCCCGGGCCTCAATGACCGCCTTCGCGGAATACCGTTCGGCTGGAGCCGCGTCGCGCCAATCGCCGCAGAGGCGACCGGCGCATCGGCCACCAAACGAAGAAGACCCCCGCCCAAGTCCTCGGGCGGGGGTCTTTTCGCTTGACCGGTCGAACACCACGGCGTCTCCACAGGTGCTTGGGCAACCTGCGACACACAACGCTGGCACAGTTCAAGCTGCCGCAAGCGGCGCGCCGCTTAGCCCGCCCTCGCAACTCGCACCGCCGCGGGTTCACGGCGCCCACTCCTCTGGGGTTCTCCCAGCGAGGACAGCCCCGATGCCGCGTATTGGTCATGCATAAGTCGGGGATCCCACAGCCGAGAAGGCCGCAGCAACTCCCGCAGGGGGGGCCGCTAGCCGCACCGCCACGCAAAACGAGCCTGGAACACTATTTCCACGTCAGGCGAACGGCGGCTTGTCCGGCTGGCAGACCTGGCCCGGCTCCGGGACCTTCAGGTCCGTCAGGAAGTCCGCCGCGATCCGGTCCGTGCACGAGCTGTTCCCCAGGATGCAGTGGCCGAACGAGTCGACGCTCACCAAGCGCGCGTTGCCCAGTTCCCGCTCCATGCGGCGGGAGAACTCGTACTGGGTCGCCGGGTCGTAGAAGTTCCCGAACAGCAGCACCGGGTTCGCCGCCTGGTGCTGCCACGGACCGCGGTGCACGTCCGGGTCGATCTCCGGCCAGTTCGAGCACGCGGCCAGGTCGCTGAACGCCTGCGACCGGCCGAAGGTCGTCGATTCCGCCTCCCACTGGGCGGCGATGCCCGGAACCTGCTCGGGCTTCTTGGGAATCGGCTTGTCCGCGCAGTTCACCCCGTAGTAGGTGTCGTCCACGTAGAGCCGATCTTCGCGTCCGGGTCGGCCGCCGCGCGGCGCATCATCGCCAGTTCGACGGTGCCCTTGCGCGGGTCGTCGTGGTCGACCGGCACCGGGTAGCTCGCGCAGCGGTAGAGGTAGCGCTCGGTGATCGGCATCCCGCCCAGCGCATCGCTGTCGCACTCTCCCCAGGCAACCGGTGCGGCACCAGGAGGTTGTGCCATCGCCGGTGATCCCGCCACCACCACTGTGCCCGTGACCAGCACGCACGTCGCGATGGCCAACGCTCGGCCTAATCGGCCGGAAGGCGCCCCCACCCGAACCTCCTTGTGTCGTCTGAGAACTCCGGCTTGGAGTCAACAGTCCGAAAAGGAGGGCGGACACCGCAGAATGCACGAACCTCCAGCGCAGGAGGCGTGCTCTTCGGACTAAGGGTCCGCACGTACGGGTCGTCCCGGATGATGGCGGTTTCGCGCGAAAGCGGCTGTTTCACCCGATCCTGGAGGCGGTCACGGGACCAGGAAGCGGCTGTCCCGGGCGTCGGTGATCGCCATGTAGCCGGGCGCGTGGCCGATGGCGAACGGCGGCCTGGACCGCATCACGGCCGCCTGCGGCGTCACCCCGCAGGCCCAGAACACCGGGATCTCGCCGGGCCGGATCTCCACCGCGCCGCCGAAGTCGGGCCGGTCGATGTCCTTGATCCCCAACGCTTCCGGCGCGCCGATGTGCACCGGGGCGCCGTGCACCGCCGGGTAGCGGGCGGTCACGCGGACCGCGGTGGACACCAGTTCCGCGGGCACCGGCCGCATCGACACCACCAGCGGCCCGGCCAACCGGCCCGCCGGGCGGCATTCCCGGTTCGTCCGGTACATCGGGACGTTGCTGCCCGCCTCGATGTGGCGCACCGGGACCTCGGCCTCCAGCAACGCCGCCTCGAAGGTGAAGCTGCAGCCGATCAGGAACGACACGAGGTCGTCCCGCCACAGGTCGGTGACCTCGGCGCGCTCCTCCGCCAGCTCGCCGTCCCGGTAGACGGTGTACGCGGGCAGGTCGGTGCGCAGGTCCCCGGCGAAGATCGACATGCCGGTCTCGCCCGGCTCGGTCACGTCGAGCACCGGGCACGAGCGCGGATTCCGCTGCGCGAACAGCAGGAAGTCGTAGGCGTACTCGCGCGGCAGCGAGATGAGGTTCGCTTGCGTCCAGCCCGCGCTGTAACCCGAGGTGGGCACGCGCAGGCCGGCGCGGAACTCCGCGCGGGCCTGGTCCGGCGACATCGCCTGCGGCTGCGTCATCGAATTCTCCCTACTTGAGCAGTGAAACTCCGCCCGTTCTTCAGTTGTGAAGCGCCGAAGGCGCTTTGCAAATCCTCGAGGCCGGCGTCCCGGCCCGCGCCCACCCGTCGAGGGCCGCGTACCGGACGGAGATCCCGCGGTCCGAGCTGAGGTTCCGCCCCGCTACGAAAGACGGGAACCCTTTTTCAAGCGGAAGCGGATCCGCTGCCCGGGACGCGCCTGGGCGGCTGCGTCGAGGTCGGCGGCGGCAACCACGGCGATCACCGGGTAGCCGCCGGTCACCGGGTGGTCGGCGAGGAACAGAGTGGGCCGCGCCGACGGTGGCACCTGCAGCGCACCGGCGACCATGCCCTCGCTGGGCAACTCCTCGGTGCAGCTCCGGTCCAGCGCCGGGCCGTCCAGCCGCATGCCGATCCGGTTGCTCTCGGCGGTGACCTCGTACGGCTTGCTGACCAGGGTGGTCAGGGCGTCGTCGACGAACCAGTCGTGGCGCGGTCCCGGCGCCACGCTCAGCACGATCTCGTCGGCCGGGCACACCGCCACCGGTGCGACGTCCACCTGCGGGAACCGTTCGGGCGGCGGGCCGACCGGCAGCACCGCGCCACCGGCCAGCGGCTGCGGCCCGAGCCCGGCGAGGACATCGGTGGCGCGCGAGCCGAGCACCGGAGGGACGGCGACGCCGCCGCGCACCGCGAGGTAGCTGCGGAGCCCGCAACCGGGCACGCCCGTCCGCAGCTCGGCACCGGCCGGGATCCGCAGCACCGAGTTCACCGCCGCGCCGCGACCGTCCACAGTGACCGGACAGGGCGCACCGGTCACCGCGGCCGTGAGGTCGCGGGTCGCGCGGACCGCTAGCCCGCCGAACGTGACCTCGATGGCCGCGGCGCCCTCGTCGTTGCCGACCAGCCTGTTGGCCAGCCGGAAGGAGCCGGCGTCGGCCGCGCCCGAGCGGCCGACGCCGATGCCGGCCAGGCCCGGTCGCCCGAGGTCCTGGATCGTCGCGAGCGGGCCCGTGGCCAGGATTTCCAGGCAGCTCATGCGACCTCCAGGAAGCGCACCCGCACGCCGGGCCGCAGCAGTGCGGGCGGATTTCGGTCGACCCGCCAGATCTCCAGGTCGGTGCGCCCGATCAGCTGCCAGCCGCCGGGCGATTCGCGCGGGTAGATGCCGCTGAACGCGCCCGCGAGGCCGACCGAGCCCGGCGGCACCTTGGTCCGCGACTCGGTGCGGCGCGGCACCACCAGCTCCGCCGGGCCACCGGAGAGGTAGCCGAAACCGGGCGCGAACCCGCCGAAGGCGACCATCCACTCCACGCTCGTGTGCCGGTGCACCACCTCGCGTTCGGTCAGACCTGTCAGCGACGCGACTTCCGCGAGGTCGGCGCCGTCGTAGACCACCGGCACCTCCACCAGCTCACCGCTGGCGCGCGAGCCGTCGCGGGGCTCGGCCGCACGCACCGCCGCCTCGACCGCGCCGATGTCGGCGCGCTGCGGGTCCAGGTGCAGCAGCAGCGTCCGGGCCGCCGGGACCAGATCAGTGACACCCTCCGGCGGGCTCTCGGCGAGGACTGCGAACAGCGCCTGCACGGCTTCGAGATCGGCCAGCTCGATGAGCAGCCCCGAATCGGCGCACCGCAGGAACCGCATCACACACCTCGCGCGACGAACGGCGCCAACGTCACTCCCCCGGCCACCAGCCGGTCCCGCACCGCCCCGGCGATGGCCACCGCGCCCGGGCTGTCGCCGTGCACGCAGATCGAATCGGCGTCGATCTTGATGTCGGAGCCGTCGATGGCCTTGATCGGCTCGCCGGCGGCCAGCCGCACGCAGCGGTCCGCGATGACGTCCGGATCGTGCAGCACGGCGCCGGGTTCGCGGCGCGACACCAGGGTGCCCTCGGGCGTGTACGCGCGGTCGGCGAAGGCCTCGCGGAACACCTGCAGCCCGGCCCGCTCGGCCCGGACCAGCCACTCGGAGCCGGGCAGCCCGAGCACCCCCAGCGACGGGTCGTAGGCGCGCACCGCGTCGACCAGGGCGGCCGCCTGGTCGGCGTGGTGCACGATCGCGTTGTAGAGCGCGCCGTGCGGCTTGACGTAGCCGACCTCGGTGCCCGCGACGCGGGCGAATCCGGCCAGCGCGCCGATCTGGTAGATCACGTCGTTGGCCAGCTCCACCGGCGGCACGTCGATGAACCGGCGGCCGAACCCTGCCAGGTCCCGGTAGCTGACCTGGGCGCCGACCACGACGCCCAGCTTCGCGGCCTGCTCGACGGCCTGGCGGATCACCGTGGCGTCCCCGGCGTGGTAGCCGCAGGCGACGTTCGCGCTGGTGACGATCCGCAGCAGCGCTTCGTCGTCGCTGAGCTCCCAGCGACCGAAGCCCTCCGCGAGGTCCGAGTTGAGGTCCATGCCCACCTCACTTCCACAGCGCGGCGATGCCGCCGAGCGAGTTGTATCCCAGGTACAAGGTCAGCAACCAGGCGAGCACACCCACGACCAGCAGCCAACGCGGGTACCGGTATCCGCCGAGCAGGTCCCGCCGCTTGGCCGCCACGAACATCAGCACGCCGAAGCCGACCGGCAGGATCAGCCCGTTGAGCGCGCCGGCCAGCACCAGCAGCGTCGTCGGCGCCTGGTCCAGCAGCAGGAACACCACCGCCGACACCGCCACGAACGCGACGACCATCCAGTTGCGGGCGCGGGCCAGCTTCGGCGAGAAGGTCACCAGGAACGACACCGAGGTGTAGGCGGCGCCGACGACCGAGGTGATGCTGGCGGCCCAGAGGATCATCCCGAACAGCCGCAGGCCGACCTCGCCGGCCGCGTGCTGGAAAGCCTCCGCGGTCGGGTTCGACGAGGCCAGCGTGACGCCGCCGGCCACGACGCCGAGCACCGCGAGGAACAGCACCAGCCGCATCACGCCGGTCACCACCAGCGAGACGACGGAGCTGCGGCTGACGTCGACGATCCGCTCCGGACCGGTCACGCCGGCGTCGACCAGGCGGTGCGCGCCCGCGTAGGTGATGTAGCCGCCGACGGTGCCGCCGATCAGGGTGGTGATGGACAGGAAGTCGACCTCCGACGGCCACACCGCCTGGGTCAGGGCCTGGCCGACGGGCGGCTGGGAGGAGAAGGCGACGAACGCGGTCAGCAGGATCATGACCACGCCGAGGACCACGACGATGCGGTCCATCGCCACCCCGGCCTTCTTGCTCAGGAAGATCCCGATGGCGATGACGGCCGAGAGGGTGCCGCCGATCTTCGCGTCCAGCCCGAACAGCGCGTCGAGGCCGAGCGAGGTGCCGGCGATGTTGCCGACGTTGAACACCAGCCCGCCGAAGACCACCAGCGCGGCCATCACGTAGCCGAGGCCGGGCACCACGCGGTTGCCCAGGTCCTGAGCTCGCATGCCGGACACGCCGATGACCCGCCACACGTTCAGCTGCACCGCGATGTCGACCAGGATCGACACCAGGATGGCGAAGGCGAAGGCCGCACCGAGCTGGATGGTGAACTGCGTCGTCTGGGTGATGAAGCCGGGGCCGATGGCGCTGGTGGCCATCAGGAAGACCGCGCCCAGCAGGGTGCTGCGCTTCGCCGCCGACGACTTGCCGTCGGCCGTGGTCGTCTGGGCCATGGCACCTCCGATCAACTCAGAACACCGGCCGTTCGCCGGTGACAGGGGTCTCGCGTTCGGGCCGCTGAGCGGCAGTTCCGGTCAAGATAGTGAATTGTTGAACAATTCTGCAATACCTGATTTGAAGCTGCCTCGTTACACTCAGATCAACTGCCGGGCACGTCGTTGGGAGCTCGATTGACCACCGCGGACCCGTGGGCGGAACTGCTCACGGCCGACCGATCGCTGCTGGACCGCACCAGCACGGCCGAACGGGTCGCCGACGTGCTGCGGCAGCGCATCATCGACGGCGCGCTCGCCCCGGGCACCCGGCTTTCCGAGGAAACCGCGGGCAAGGCGCTGGCGGTCTCCCGCAACACGCTGCGCGAGGCGTTCCGGCTGCTGGTGCACGAGCGACTGCTGGTGCACGAGTTCCACCGCGGCGTGTTCGTCCGGGTGCTCAGCGCCGACGACGTGATCGACCTGTACCGGATCCGCAGGCTGCTGGAGACCAGCGCGGTGCGCCGGGCCGGCACCGCGGCGCCCGAGCTGGTGGCGGCCGTGGACCGGGCGGTGACCGATGGCGAGCGGGCGGCCGAGGACGAGCGGTGGAGCGACGTCGGCACCGCGAACATGCGCTTCCACGAGGCGCTGGCGGCGATGGCCGCCAGCCCGCGGGTGAACGAGACGATGGGACAGCTGCTGGCCGAGTTGCGCCTCGCGTTCCACGTGATGTCGCACCCGCAGGAGTTCTACGAGCCCTACCTGGCGCTCAACCGGGCGATCGCGGACCTGGTCACCGGCGGCTCGATGGAAGCGGCGGCCGACCGGCTCGACGAGTACTTCGACGAGGCCGAGACGCAGCTCGTCGAGGCGTACAAGACCTACAACTCGCACTGACGACGTCCAGCGACGGGACAGGTCTAGGATCCTGGCGCGTGATGCCTCCGTTGCACGCTGTCGCGCAGGGCCATCGTCGACTCCGCGAAGCGCTAGCCACGCTGACCGATGATCAAGTCGCCGCGCCGTCGCTGCTCCCCGGGTGGAGCCGGGGCCATGTGCTGGCCCACCTGACCGACAACGCCCGAGCGTTCGCGCGGGTCTCCGGGCTCGCGTTACGCGGCGAACTGGTCGACGCCTACGACGGCGGGCAGGCCGAACGCGACGCGATCATCGAGGGCCTCGCCGCGAGCAGCGCCGACGAACACCGGTCCGCCATCGCCCGGCACTCCGCCGCGCTGGAAGTGGTGTGGTCGCAGGCCACTGCCGACGACTGGGCGCGCCCGGTGCGGTTCCGCAACGGCGACCTGGGCGGGCTCGTGCACATGCGCTGGCGGGAGGTGTGGATCCACCTGGTGGATCTCGACCTGGGCATCGGCCCGCGGGAGTGGAGCGACGAATTCTCCTGCCACGCGGTCGATTTCCTGATTCCGAGGTTGCCGGAGGGCGTCGTCCTGCGGCAGACCGACGGCCCGCGCCGGTGGACGACCGGCGACGCCGACGGGCGTCCCGAGATCAGCGGCCGGGCCCGCGACCTCGCGGCCTGGCTCGCGGGCCGGACGCCGGAGCACTCGCCGCTCGGCCCGCTGCCGGACCTCGGCCCCTGGCCCGCGCACCCGGACCCGATCCCGGACCAGCAGCGCCGAACGCACCGGTGACGCCCGATTTTGCCTAAAGTTGGGGACTTCCAAGCATCTCGTCGAACCTCGCCAGGTCGGGAGTCCCCCGATTTTGCCTAAAATTGGAAGCCCCAGCCGCAACTGCACCGGATCGGGAACCTTCCGATTTCGCCTGAAATTGGGGAGTTCGCGACACCTGCGGGGCTGGGCTTCCCGAAGGGCGCCTGATTCCGCCTGGAATCGGGCGCCTTCGGGGTTGCCGGTGCTGGAGGTTCCTCGTCAGGTGAGGCCTGCGAAGAGGTCGGATTCCCAGTCGTAGGTGCCGGATCCGGGGCCTCGTTCGCCGCGGACCAGCAGGTAGTGCTCCATCGCGAACTCCGGGCGCGCCACCATCTGGGCGAAGAACCCGCCGTCGTCCAGGTTGACCTGGCTGCGGTAGTGCCGCAGGGCGGCGGTCTTGATCGCGTGGAAGTCGCGACCGTCGACCATCGCAGTGAGCTCCTCGTCGGGCACCGTGTACGGCTCGAAGCCCTCGACGCCGGCCTCCTCGACCTGCTTCAGGATCGAACGCGGCAGCGTCGTCCAGTACACCTTCGACACCTGCCACGGCTCGCCGAGCTCCGGCGCGTAGTCCGGGTCTGCCGCCGGGTCGATGGAGGTCATCACCGCGCGGTGCGCGCCGATGTGGTCGGGGTGGCCGTAGCCGCCGAACTCGTCGTAGGTGATCACCACCTGGGGCCGCTCCGCGCGCAGGATCTCGACCATCGCGCGGGTGATGTCCGCGGGATCGGCCTTGGCGAAGGAGCCGTCCGCGTCGTTGCCCGCCTCGCCCGCCATGCCGCTGTCCCGCCAGCGCCCCGGGCCGCCGAGCCAGTGGTGCCGGACGTCGCCGTACTCCGCCAGCGCCGCGCGGATTTCCCCGCGCCGGTGCTCGCCCAGCGCATCGGGTTCGCCGCGCAGGTGAGCGAGATCGTCGACGATCACCTCGCCGAGCTCCCCGCTGGTGCAGGTCACCAGCGAAACCGATGCGCCTTCCGCGAGGTACCGGGCCATCGTGGCGCCGGTGGCGGTGGATTCGTCATCGGGGTGCGCGTGAACCAGCAGCAGGCGGCGATCGCTCATGAGCACGAGCCTAGCCACGGTCACCGACAGCAGGCGGCGATCGCCGACCTGGTCACACTCGCAACCTGCCGCGGAATTCGGGCAATGTTCGCCTTCCGGTCAACCAGTCCCGGCCGCCTGCGGCGAGGATCTCGGTCAGACGATCTAGGAGGCAGCAGTGTCTGGTGTTACCCGACGGGGAGTTCTCGGCATGGCCGGAGTCGCGGCGGTAGCCGGCGTGCTCGGCACCGGCGGTCAGGCGGTCGCGCGGCCGGACGGCGAGGCGCTGATCGGGCCCGCGCGCGGCGATCGGCTGCACGTGATGACGTTCAACATCCGCCTCGACACCAAGGCCGCGCCGCCGAACCCCGACGCCTGGACCACCCGCCGCCCGATCCTCGCGCAGCTGCTCAACACCGAGCAGCCCACCCTGCTCGGCGTGCAGGAAGCCTTGTACAGCCAGGTGAAGGAGGTCCGGGCGGACCTCCCGCGGCACTACGACTGGATCGGGCTGGGCCGCGAAGGCGGCGGCCGCGGCGAGTACATGTCGATCTACTTCGACACCCGCCGGGTCGAGCCGCTGGACTACGACCACTTCTGGCTCTCCGACACGCCGAACGTGATCGGCTCGAAGAGCTGGGGCAACAACGTGATCCGGATGGTCACCTGGGTGCGCTTCCTGGACCGCCGGACCGGCCGCGAGTTCGTCCACGTCAACACGCACTTCGACCACCAGTCGGAGGAATCGCGCCGCCGCAGCGCGCAGCTGGTGCGCGACCGGATCGCCGGTTTCGACGCCGCGCTGCCGGTCGTGCTCACCGGCGACTTCAACACGCCCGCCGAGACGTCGGAGTCCTTCAAGATCCTTACCGGCGGCGGGCTGGCCGACAGCTGGGCGACGGCCGCCGAGCGGCTCACCCCGGCGTGGGGCACCTTCGGCGGCTACAAGGAGCCGGTCGAGGGCAAGGAGCGGATCGACTGGCTGCTGCACAACGGGCGCTTCCGGGTGCTGCAGGCCGCGATCAACACCTACCGCAGCGACGGCTACTTCCCGTCCGACCACCTGCCGGTCCACGCGCTGCTCGAATTCGCCTGATCCGCAGGGGCATCCGTGCGGACCGCGAGCACCCCGGTGGTGCTCGCGGTCCCTTCCAGCCCAGCAGGGCGGGACGATCTCCGGAGTGATCCTCTTCGCGGTGCCTCGGCGGTAGCGTTCGCCACGTGTCTGAAGCTCCGCTGCTGATCAGCGAAATTCCTTCTTCGTGCCCAATCCTGGACCTCGCGGTGGTCGAGGTGGCCGGCGGCCCGCTGGTGATCTGCGCCGATTTCAACGGCGCCGTGTGGACCTGGGAACCGGCGCGGGACCGGTGGCGCGAGCGGCCGTTGGCGTACGCCTTCTCCGGGGATCCGCTGGCCGCCGACCATCCCGACGCCGAGAACGAGATCGGCTCGGTGGCCGCGGCCGTGTCCGGCGGGCGCGTGCTGTTGATGGCGGGCGGCAGCGAACAGGCCCCCGCCCTCTGGGATCTGGAAAGCGGTGAGCTGCTCAGGGGAACGTCCTATGGCGAGCTGTACCTCGAGGCCGTGGCCGCGGTGCGCGACGACGGCCCGGCGCGGTTCGTCACGTCCGAGTTCGATTCGGCCGAGGTCCTGCTGTGGGGACCGGCCGCGGATGAGCCTCCGGTGCCGCTGCCCATGGACGACATCGACAGCGCGAAGCTCGCGACGGCGCGGATCAACGGACGTTCCCTCGTCGCGGCGGGCGGTTCCGGGGTGTGGGTGTGGGATCTGACGCGGGACGAGCAGTTCGGGGCGTTCGAGCTGGACGACGAGGTCGCGGCCGTCGCACTGGGCAGTCTGAACGGCAACCCCGTCGCGGTGGCCGCCGCCGAGTCCTGCGAGCTGCACGCATGGACCCTGCCGGGCGACGACGTACCGATCCACGATCCGATCACCGGCCATGAGGACCGAATCCTCGCGCTGGACACCGCCACGGTCGGCGATCGGAGCATCGCGGTCACCGGGGCTGAGGACGAGACGGTGCGAATCTGGGACCTGGCCGGGGGTTCCGGAATCGGCGATCCCCTGGTCGGCCACCAGGGCAGCGTCGAGGCGGTGCGGACCACTTCGCTGAACGGCCGGCAGGTCGCCTACAGCGCAGGGCGGGACGGCATGCTCCGGATCTGGGATCTCACCGCGCTGCTCGAATTCGCCTGATCCGTTCCGCGCGCGAGGAGCACGGGCCCGTGAGTGGTTTGGGGCGCCATAGCACAATGCCGCTTAGCTTGAGTTGATCTTGGTGGTTTAGGGCCGGGATGATCTTGGTGTGGTGGATGATGGCGTGGTGGCTGGTGCCCGGT
>NZ_JBWKKU010000047.1:0-76950 GCF_056431445.1 Saccharopolyspora sp. NPDC045941 | reverse complement strand
GAGGACAAGCTGTCCGAGAAGATCCTGTTCGGCGAGATCCAGCCCGGTCAGATCGTGATCGTGGACGTCGAGGGCTGGGAGGGCGAAGGCGCCGACGACAAGGCGCACTTCACCTTCCGCGGCAAGAGGACCGGCTTGGACCGGCAACAGCACACGCTCTGCACCAGTTACGCCGGGGTCGGACCGAGCGAGGAGTGACCCCCGAGTCCGCTGTGAACCACTGGAGGCGCGCTGTCGCATTTGCGGCGCGCGCTCGGTCTTTCCGGCGTGATGCGGTGACCACTTGGTGCCACCAACGCCGCCGAGTCGGTTGGAAGGCGTCATACTGGCCCGCCCACCCGGCCACCGAGGCCCCCGCGGCGGACACGATGACTGGATTCCGAATCCCTGAACGGGGTAATCGAAAGGAGAAGCGTTTACACCCCATCTTTGGCGGTGAGAACAGTGGTGGCGCTAGCGCACGGTGATGCGGTTCTGCTCGACGGGAACTGGGAGGACCTCATCATCGAAGCCGAGTCGGCGGGATACGTGGCCGCGCAGAATTCCGGGCTGCAACAACGGGACGCGAACGAGCCGGCAGTCGTAAGCCGGGTCGAAGTCGAAGTCGGACCGCCCGGAAATCCCGTGGCCGCCTGGCTCCTGTGCACGAACAGAGCGATCCCTTCAGGCGCCGGCGCCGCGGTGGTCGACGTGGAGCTGAAAGGCCGAGATGTCTGTCGCGTAGCGTCAATGGCCGCGCAGCAGGCATATGCGGCCGCCTACTGCACTGTGCTGGCAGAGGAAGCCGGTGCCGTGGCCACGCGCCGCATCGTGTCCACGACGACGCGGCCGGTAGAGCTCCCCACTCCCCGAGACGCTCACGAACGGATAGACCTCCAGCGGACCCGAAACCCTGAGCCCGAGCGGATCCCCTCCTGAGAAATCCTGCTGCTGCGGACTCGGGACGATGCTTGCGTCGGTCGCTTTCGCTCCTCTTCACGGAGCACCGGGCGCGAACCTCGGACATCTCAAGCGCGCGCTGCTCGGCGGGGAACCGCCAGCGTTGGAGCGCGGCCAGGATGACGAGCGGGAGCCGCGGCGTGCGAGGGAGCTCGGCGTGGAGCCTGAATTGCTCGACAGGCCAGACTCTGCAGGTCGCTGGGACCATCGGGAGGGTGAGAAGCCCAATGATCACCGCTCGGGCAAGAAATCGTAGGGAGCGAGCGGTCCCACCAGGCGGAGCTGGATGCGTCCGCTCCACTGCTCTCCCAGTCCATCCAACGCGTTCTCGAAATCGTCGCGACGCCCGCGTTCGACGAGCACCGCCACGTCGAACGCATCGTCCTCGCCCCCCACTTCGTGCACAGCTGTCGCGGCGACGAAGGGCGCCACGGCTTCGATCAGCTGATTCGCATCCGCTTCCCGCTTCGCCACAACGGCATTGCTGACCATCTCCCCCAACCGCAGCCGTTCGTCGTGCCCGGCCTCCGGAGGCACCCCCTGCAGCGACTCCCTGAGCTCCCTGACCTCCGGCTGTTCCGCTACGACTTCACGAATGTGCGCGGAGTCCAGGTAGCGTCCGCCAACGGTGAACTGCACCATTCCATCGAGTTCCGCGAGCGCCGCCTCGAAAAGTTCGCGATGTTGCGCCAGCAGCTCGTCGACGACAGCGTCGACCGAGCTCACGACGGCCCCGAAGCGCACGGGGAGAACGGTCGTCTCCGCCGCGATCGTGTCGAGCACCTCCTCGTGGCTGCGCAAATCGTCCGGTGTTCCCAACGGGCGGTTCAGGTCCACCTCGCTGATGGCAGCGGCGAGGCCCTCGTGCGAAACCAAGCGGACTGGTGTCTCGGCATCTCCTATCGAAGCGAGGTCGTCAGGAAGGGCGTACGACGACCCGAGGATTCCGTAGACGTAGATCCCGGAGGTGCTCTCGGGAGGGACCGCGTCGGCGTTCCGACCTCGTTTCGCCTGCGTTGTCATCGTTGTTCACGCCCCCAGTCGCGCGATTCACGGTGCCGAGCGGGTTGCTTCTCCCGCTCCTCCTGGTCACTGCCATCGCGGAATTGGTCGAACTCGTCCTTGGCGGGTTCGATCATTTCCTTGGCCTTCCCCTCGACACCGCTCTGCGTCGCGCCTTCAGGGGTCAGCTCCGTCAGGTCCTTGCCACCCTTCTCGTACAGGTCGAGCCGGTTGGTCGCTTCGGCGAACCGGAGGTAAGTGTCGACACCGGCCACTACGACCCGGGCGTCGATCGTGACGATCTCGATCCCGACCAGGGACACCCGGACGAACGCGTCGATGACCAGGCCCTTGTCCAAGATCTGCCCGACCACCTCGGACAGGCTGCTCGCGGGGGCCCGCTGGACCTGTGAACCCCCACCGCCTTGTCTGTTCGCCACAGTCATCGGAGATCACCTTCTACCGCCAGAGGTCACGCTGCTGCCTATCTCATCGTCCAGCTCTTCGTCCTTGTCGCCCTCGGCCTCGCCGGCCTCGCCGACAGCTCTTCGATCTTGTCGCGAGCTTGTCCGATGTAGACATTCTGCTTTCTTCTGTGAAGTACCTGTCGCTTTCCCTACCCGAGCCCCGGCACACCGAAACGCTTGCCGAATTCTCGCGAGCATTCGGACGGCGCACACGACTCTTCCGCATCACCGGGCTCGTCAGCACCATGGGGAATAACTAGCACTGGCTGACGAAATTGCACCTACGCCGCACTTCCGCTTCGACCCCATGAGATTTCGTGAAACTCGACCGCCTCCAGACGGGCCCGCGCCGCGGCTGCCGTGCTATGGCGCGGCAATTCGACTGAAAGGACACCGCCGTGTACTGGGATCTCCGGCGAGAAGGTGTCACAGGGAGGACGAACTCAGCACCGCATAGGTCGACGCCCCCGCGCCCTCAGCTGCGGCTGAGCGCCCGCTCCAGCTGTTCCTTTGTCATCTTCGAGCGGCCCTTGATGTTCTGGCGGCGGGCGTCGTCGTACAGCTGCTGCTTGGTCCGGCCACCGGGGCCTTGCCGCTTGCCCGACCGCTTCCCGCCACGCCGCTGCGGCGACATGTCCTGAGTCGACGTCTTGCTCTGCTGACGTGCCTGCCCCTGCTGCGCCCGGTCCTTGTTCACGGTCCGCGCAGCGATCTCCTTCGCACGTCCGGCACTCGACCCGCGTTCCTGAGCCTGTTCCTTGATGTGCTCGTACTGCCGCTCTTGCTTCTTGTTCCAGGTCTGCTGCGGCATCGTTCGCACCCCCTCACAGGGTTTCCACCGCTTCGGTTACCCGCGAACGACACGAAGAACACCTTCCGGGCGCCTACAGGCCACATCGGATCCGGCCACAGCCGTCGGTGTCGATCCACAGAGCCTATCCGATCATTTCGTCCCAGGTCAGCAGGAGCGGGAACTCCTCGAACACCGGGACTTGTCGTTTTTCGCGGTCCGGAAGCACTCCTCGATCGCCCACCACGCCCCGGCAACCGTGGTGCCGGTGTACTGACGCTGCACCCAGGCCGAGCGGACGTCTTTCTTGATGAACCTGGTCTCGTCGAGGATGAACACCCCGGTCGCGTCATCACCGAGCTGGTCCAGGACGTCACCGCGCAGGTCATCCCGGGCCCCGTCGGCGTCCCAGTCCGTGGTGCGCAGCAACCGCTGCATCCCGTCCGGCGAGACCGCCCCGCCATTCTCGGTCAGCGTCCAGCCGTTCTTCCGCTCCCGCCCTGCTAGCAGCCTCCGCAGGTAGGTACCGACCCGCTGACGCAGCTCGGACCTGGCGAAACGACTGAAGATCAGCTCCACCACGGCATCCAGCGACGCCACTCACCTTGCAAGATCCCACGTCACGCCGCCGTTGCAGTACTACCAGCTCAAGGCCCCGGATGTGTCCGTGGAACGGATTGGCCTTTGCTCATGCGCAGGATCAAGGCGACCGCGTCCTCCGAGTGGACTGCCGGAGTCAGGACCTCCTGGAGGAGCAGGCCACGAATCGCGGCGATGGTGACGGAGGCCGTGGTCAGCGCTTCCTTGGCGTCGAGCCCTTCGCGCTCCGCGAGCGAGGCCAGAATCTTGGTCAGGTCGTCGAGTGAGTCGATGAACTCACGAAAGTTCTCTGGGCTGTACGCGGCCAGACCTACGACGTGAAAGAAGCCGCGGACACGCGACAGCTGCTCCGGGCGGGTGTAGGTCCGCCAGATCGCCACGACGAGGTCGTCGAAGGTGCCTTGCTGGGCGGCCTCGAAAAGCGCCTCGTTGTCACGGGATCGCTGCGCCTTGAGCATGGCTGCCAGGACGCCCGGGAGCGACCCGAAGTGGTATCGCAGGAGGGCGTGGCTGGTCCCGATCCGGGCGGCGATCTCACGGAGTGACACCTCCGGTGCGGGAAGGGCCTCGTCGAAGGCGTCGAGAAGGCGAGCCAGGAGGCGCTCGCGTGCGTCGCCGGTGCGTTCCGTGCTTGACAGGATCACTCCCACAGTTTATCCATTGGAAAAGATGACGGTGCCGTGGTGCTTCAACCATGGTCGCAGTCAGCTCACCGACGGCGGAGGACATGACTCGTGGGACCTTTTCAGATAACCGGCGCGGCGGTCGTCGACGGGTCGGGTCGCGACCCCGTCGACGTCAACGTCACCATCGAAGACGGGCGTATCACCCAGCTCGGTGCCTCCGGCGCACACGGCGAGCGCTTCGATGCCGGGGGACTGACGATGACGCCTGGCCTGATCGACGCTCACGTTCACCTGGGCCTGTCGAGCCCGATCCAGCCGCAGTTCTCGTTTCGGATCAGTGCCGCGGAGATCGCGGCAGACATCTTCGCCACGGCCGGCGCGACGCTCGACGCCGGCTTCACGACCGTTCGGGACACCGGCGGGATCGACGGCGGCGTCGTCACCACGATCGCCAAGGGCAAGGTCAGGGGGCCACGCGTGCTGTCGTGCGGACCTGTTCAGTGCCAGACCGGTGGGCACGGCTACTACGGAGCCGAGTGGGAACCCACCGAGCTGTGGAGCAGCCATCACGTTCCCGGTCTGTGCGCCCTGTCGATGATGGCGGGCAACGCGGACGAGCTGCGAGGCAACGTGCGCGAGGCCTTCCGTCGCGGAGCCTCGTTCCTGAAGCTCTGTGTGACCGGCGGAGTGGTCGGCGCTCACGATCGGCTGACCGACACCCAGTTCACCGTGGAAGAGATCGCCGTCGCTGTTCAGGAAGCCACGGCACGGGGAACCTATGTGACGGTTCACGCCCACAACAACGAAGGCATTCGGAACGCGGTCGAGGCCGGGGTGCGCTGTGTCGAGCACGGCACCGACCTCGATGAGTCCACGGCCACCCTGATGGCCACTCGCGAGGTCGCCCTTGTGCCCACGTTCGCTGTCGTCGAGCAACTGCTGCATGACACCGCTGGAGCCGGCCTCGGCGAGTCGACCCGCGATCGTGTGCTGGGTGTTCGTGAGCGGATGACCGAGGCGCTTGCCGTCGCCAAGGAGGCCGGAGTGCGGATCGGGCTGGGTTCCGATCTCATCGGTCCGGCTCAGGACCGTCGAGGCGAAGAACTCACGTTGCGCGCAGAGCTGGAGACGCCGATGGAAGCACTCGTGGCGGCCACGAAGACCAACGCCGAGATCCTTGGCCTATCCAGCCAAGTGGGGGTCATCGCTCCCGGCATGCAGGCGGATCTCGTGCTCTGGAACGGCAATCCGCTCGAAGATCCGAAGCTCTTCGCCGACCCCGCCAACGCCGTACTCGTCGTCCAAGCCGGACGTGTTGTGAAGGACCTCCGATGAGCACCATGTGGCAGGGCTGCCTCGCCGACACCGACTACTTCGAGATGCGCTCCAGCGGCGGGCACGACTACGGCGTCTGGGTCACCACGCCACCGGGCTACGACCCCGCCACGACGCGAGCGCCTGCCGTGTATGTGCTCGACGGCAACTGGGCCGTGGGCATGACGGCTCCGCTCATCGTCACCCAGGCGGACCCCATGCAGCGGATCCAGCCCTACATCCAGGTCAGCGTCGGCTACGCGGGCGAAGACGCACAGCACTGGGATCGGCTGCGCAACAGAGACCTCGTGCCACCCGGCGAGCCAATCGCCAAGGAGCTCATCGATGCCGTGGAGATGGGAGTTCAAACTGGCGCCAGGACACGCGAGGAATCCGACGCCTACCTCGTCGAACTGGGCGACACCCACGCCGACGCGTTCCTGAGCTTCCTCACCGCGGAACTGCACCCGCGGATCGAACGCGACTACGGCACAGCCGCGAGCGGTCACGGCCTCTTCGGCTACTCCTACGGCGGCCTTTTCAGCCTCTACACCTGGCTCACCGGCTGCCCGCTCTTCGAGAGCATCGGAGCGGGCAGCCCCGGCGTCGTCAGTGAAGACAGTCAGATCTTCGCCCAGCTCCAAGAGATGGGTGACAGGAAGCATGCCGCCAAGCTTCACGTGACCCTCAACGATCGAGAGCTTCTCGGAGACCTGGCCGTCTACCAGACCCTCACGAAGAACACGGCTACTGTCCTTCACCGCCTGACCGCCCGCGGCGAAGCCGTCACCAGCGCGGTCCTGCGCGAAACACACGTGACTGGCCTGCAGGCCTCGTTCCTCAGCTACCTCAGGACCTGCCGCGCCCGGTAAGCGCGAACGCCGCGGCTGTGCGACCGCCGCGCTGGGCGGCCCGCACTCCGGAGAGTTCGCATGTCCATCGATGACCTGCAGTCTCGACAATGGTGACGACCGCCTAATACTGCAACGGCGCTCAGGTGTGTGGGTAGCCCCGTCGTTGGTAGTGGCTGAGGCGGGCTTGGTGTTGTCGGCGTCGGCGGAAGCGGCCCGCCACCAGCCCGGACATGTACTTCCGAGCCCGCATCCGCGGCTCCAACCTCGTGAAACGACCCGAAACCCGCTCATGGACCCGACCCAGCTCAGCCACCACCATCTCCATCACCCGCATCATGGTCCACTACCCACGCGAGTGCCGTTGCAGTGCTAGTCCAGCCGGCGACGTGCCCGGCGGCAGTCGCGGGACCGTACCGGCGAGCCTAGGGTGGGCGCCGTGGCCGGTCTCGCCCGTCGGGCACTTCAGTCCGAGCTGAGCACTCCAGTGCGCGTGATGGGCGTGCTGGGCTGGTCTTGCTACGGGTTCCTCCACATCATCATTGCCTGGCTCGCAGTGGAAGTAGCCCTCGGCGATCCGAATGAGCAACCGGCTCCGCAGGGTGCGATCGGCAAGATCGCACAGCAACCCGTCGGCTTCCTGCTTCTCGCGGTCCTGGCGGTCGGCTTGATCGCATTCGGCATCTCGCAGCTGATCATGGCGGCGATCGGATTCGGCTGGGTGCCAGGCCGCGCCACCCGCGCGGCCCGGAAGTCGGGGGCGCTTGGACGCGCGGTGCTTTCGCTCGGGCTCGGCGTCCTCGCGGCACGGCAGTCCATCGGCGGCCGAGCCGGCACGAGCAACTCGCAGCAGCAACGCCTGACCGCCGACCTCCTCGTGCTGCCAGCCGGCCGGCTCGTCGTCGGTGTGGTCGCCGTGATGGTGCTCGTGGTCGCCGTCGCGACCATCCGGCGCGGCGTGATCCGCAGTTTCGAGGAGGACCTGAACCTGCGTCCGCTCTCGGCGAGAACCCGGACATGGGTCAACCGGTGCGGGGTCGTCGGCTGGGTGGCGAAGGGCGTTGCGTACGGCTGCATCGGGCTCCTCTTCGCGGCTGCCGCCGTGTCCAGCGATCCCCGGCGCTCCGGAGGCCTGGATCTGGCTCTGCACCTGCTGTCCGGCTACCCCCTCGGCAAGGTGGCGCTGAGCCTGATCGCCTTCGGGTTCGTCGCCTTCGCCGTCTTCTGCTTCGCGGCGGCGAAAACTCACCGGAGGTAGTAGCGGTTGCTCAGGACGACAAGCGGTGAACGCTACGAACTCGCCGTCTGCTACCTCGGAGCCGATGACGAGGACGAACTCACCGAGAAGTTCGACCGCTGCAAGGAATTGCTGCCGTTCGTCCTCGACGAGGAGCCCTGATCTAATCGCCGGGGCGCAGCAGGACCTTCACCGCGCCATCTTCCTTCCGCTGGAAGATGTCGTAGCCGTGCGGGGCCTCGTCCAACGGCAGCCGGTGCGTCGCGAGGTCGCACACCCCGAGCGGGTCCGCCTCGTCCCGGACCAGCGGCATCAGATCACCGATCCACCGCTTCACATGGGCCTGCCCCATGCTCACCCGCACGCCCTTGTCGAACATCACCAGCATCGGCAGCGGGTCGGCGGTGCCCGCGTAGACGCCGCTGACCGAGATCGTCCCGCCACGCCGGACCGCGTCGATGCACTGGTGCAGGACCGTGAGCCTGTCCACGCCCGCCTTGGTCATCATCGGCTCCGCGACCGCGTCCGGAAGGGCGCTCACCAGCTTCTGCAGGAACTCCGCACCGGGCGAACCGTGCGCCTCCATGCCCACGGCGTCGATGGCGGAATCCGCGCCGCGCCCCTCCGTCATGGCGCGGACCGCGGAAGGCACGTCGTCGTGCGTGCGGGCGTCGATGACCTCGATCCCGTACCGCAGGGCCATCTCCAGCCGGTCCGGTTCGAGGTCCACCCCGATCACCCGGGCGCCCCTGAAGGCGGCGATCCGCGCGCTCATCTGCCCGATCGGGCCGAGGCCGAACACGACGACCGATCCCCCTTCCGGGACGGCCGCGTACTCGACCGCCTGCCATGCGGTCGGCAGCACGTCCGAGAGGTAGACGAACTGCTCGTCCGGTGGGCCGTCGGGCACCTTGATCGGGCCGAACTGCGCCTGGGGCACGCGCAACAGCTCCGCCTGCCCGCCCGGCACGCTGCCGTAGAGCTTGGTGTACCCGAACAGCGCCGCACCGCTGCCGTGCTCGCGCACCTGCGTCGTCTCGCACTGGGCGTACAGCCCGCGGCGGCACATCCAGCAGTGCCCGCAGGAGATGTTGAACGGGATCACGACGCGATCCCCGGGCTTGATGTGGGTGACTCCGGAGCCCGTCTCCTGGACGATGCCCATGGCTTCGTGCCCGAGCACGTCACCCGGCTCCAGGAACGGCCCGAGCAGTTCGTACAGGTGCAGGTCGGAACCGCAGATGCCGGTGGTGGTCACCGCGATGATCGCGTCGGTAGCGGCTTCCAGCCGCGGGTCCGGCACGTCGGTCACCCGGACATCGCGCGGTCCCTGCCAAGTGAGCGCCTTCACGCGCACCTCCGAGGTGGTCGATCCGTTCGGCGTCACCCGGGGTGGGTCTCGCCGCCGACGGGTGCCAGCACTTCACCGGTGTAGTAGCTCGAAAGCCGCTCTGATGCGAAGAAGACGTACGACGGCGCGATCTCGTCGGGATGGGCCATGCGCCCCATCGGGGTCTGCTCGCCGAATCCCTCCACCTTGTCCTCGGTCAGCGTCGCCGGGATGAGCGGAGTCCACACCGGCCCGGGAGCCACGCAGTTGACGCGGATGCGCCGGCCGACCAGCGACTGCGCGAGCGACTGCGTGAACACGTGGACGGCGCCCTTCGTCGCCGAGTAGTCCATCAGGTCCTTGTTCCCGCGCAGCCCGTTCACCGAGCCGGTGTTGATGATCGCCGCGCCGTCCGGCAGATGCTTCAACGCGGCCTTGCACAACCAGAAGATCGCGTAGACGTTGACCTTGAAGGTCCTGTCGAACTGGTCGTTGCTGATCTCGGTCAGGTCGTCCTGCGGCGCTTGCGTACCCGCGTGGTTCACCAGCACGTCCAGCCCACCCAGCTGCGCGACGACGTCCTCGACCAGTTCGTTGCAGTACCGCTCGCTGCCGACGTCGCCCCGGTGGAGATAGCAGGACCGGCCCTGTTCCCGCACGAGTTCGGCCGTGCGCTCGGCATCCTCGTCCTCCATCTCGTCGAGGTACGAGATCGCGACATCAGCGCCTTCCTTCGCGAACGCGATCGCCACCGCGCGCCCGATCCCCGAATCACCGCCGGTGATGAGGGCGCGCTTGCCGATCAGGTGGTGCGCGCCGACGTAATCCCGCATCTCATCCCTGGGCTGCGGCCGCATCGCCTGCGTGGTTCCCGGCGGCTGCTGCTGCTGCGCTCGTGCTGTCTTCGGCAATTCCGCCATCGCGAAGTCCTCACCATCGATCGTCCGCTCCGGAAACGCACTACCGGGCTGCCCATGGAAGGCAGACCGCAAACTGAGGGTGAAAACGCAGTTCGCAGCGGTGTTTTGCAGATCGACGCGCCGGGTAGTTCGTGCCCATCCGTGCTGGAAAGGAGTCGTCGAGTGGGCCGCAACCTCGCCCAGAAGCTCATCGCCTCGCACCTGGTCGACGGCGATCTGTCGCCGGGATCGAACGTGGCGATCGCCGTCGACCAGACGTTGACCCAGGACGCCACGGGCACGCTGGTCATGCAGGAACTCGAAGCTCTCGGGCTGACGCGCGCCCGCACCGAGGTCAGCGTGCAGTACGTGGATCACAACCTGCTGCAGGCGGACGAGAAGAACGCCGAGGACCACGAGTTCCTCCGGTCCGCCAGCCGGCGCTACGGCCTCTGGTTCTCCAAGCCCGGCAACGGAGTTTCGCACCCCACGCACATGCAGCGCTTCGGTGTGCCGGGGAAGGCGATGGTCGGCTCCGACTCCCACACCTGCGCTGCCGGTTCGATGGGGATGCTCGCCATCGGCGTCGGGGGCCTGGAGGTGGCATTGGCGATCGCCGGCGAGCCGCTGCGGATCCGGATGCCCGAGGTCTGGGGCGTACGGCTGACCGGGGAACTGCCGCCATGGGTATCGGCGAAGGACGTGATCCTGGAGATGTTGCGCCGGCACGGGGTCGCCGGCGGCGTCAACCGCATCATCGAGTACTACGGCCCCGGGCTGGCCGGGCTTTCCGCGATGGACCGGCACGTCATCGCCAACATGGGCGCCGAGCTCGGCGCGACCACCACAGTGTTCCCCGCCGACTCGGCGGTCCGGGCCTTCCTGCGCGCCGAAGGCCGCGAGGACGACTTCACACCCCTGGCCGCCGATACCGACGCCGCCTACGACGTCGAGGAGCACATCGACCTGAGCGACCTGGAGCCGCTGATCGCCCGGCCCTCCTCGCCGGACAACGTGGTGCCCGTGCGCGAGGTCGCCGGCACCGAAGTGAGCCAGGTCGTCATCGGCTCGTCCGCCAATCCCGGTTTGCGAGATTTCGCCATCGCCGCCGCGATCGTCCGCGGCCGCCAGACCGACCACTCGGTCAGCTTCGACATCAACCCCACCTCCCGGGAGATCCTCGAAGACATGACCCGCACGGGCGCCACGTTCGACCTGATAGCGGCCGGGGCGCGCATCCACCAGTCCGGCTGCATGGGCTGCATCGGCATGGGGCAGGCGCCCGCGGTGGGCACGAACTCGCTGCGCACGTTCCCGCGGAACTTCCCGGGCCGGTCAGGTACGCGCGAGGACTCGGTGTGGTTGTGCTCCCCCGAAACAGCGGCTTCATCGGCGCTCACCGGCGTGATCACCGACCCCCGCGACCTCGGCCAGAGCCACCCGGAGCTCAAGCTTCCGGAGAAGGCTTCGGTCAACACCGCAATGCTCGTGCCACCCCTCCCTCGGGAACAAGCGGAGGCAGTGGAACTGATCAAGGGAACCAACATCTCGGCGCTACCGGACTTCCCGCCGCTGCCCGACGAGTTGGCGGCGCCGGTCCTGCTCAAAGCGGGCGACAACGTCTCGACGGATGAGATCTCCCCGGCGGGTGCCAGCGCCTTGCCGCTGCGCTCGAACATCCCGGCGCTCGCCGAGCACACGTTCGCGCGACTCGACACCGCGTACCCCCGCCGCGCGCGGGAGCACCCCGACGGCCACATCGTGATCGCGGGACAGAACTACGGCCAGGGTTCATCGCGAGAACACGCCGCGATCACGCCCCGCTACCTCGGCCTGCGAGTCGTGATCGCGAAGTCCTTCGCGCGAATCCACTGGCAGAACCTGGCCAACTTCGGCATCGTGCCGCTGGAGTTCACCGATCCCGACGACTACGCGGACATCGGGGTCGACGACGTGCTCCGCCTCGACGACTTGCGCAACGCGCTACCGGCCGGCGACGAGATCACCGTGCGCAACACCACGCACAACCGGTCCTTCCGAGTGCGCCACCGGCTCTCGCCCCAACAGGTCGAAGCCGTGCTCGCCGGCGGCGTGATCCCGCTGCTGGCTTCTCGCCGGACCTGAACCGCGGTGGCTGTTCGCGAATAGCGCGAGGGCGCGGGGCTGGCCTGCGGCGGGGCTCACTGCTTCCGCGGGCGATCGGCCTTGGGCTTGCCGGGAAGCCCGCCGATGCCGTGCCGCGGCGGGTGCATCGGTTCCGGCGAGCCGCTGGGCTCGACCGGGGAGCCCCCGGGGGTGTCCTCGGCCTCCACCGGCTGCGCCTCCTGCGTCCCGCCCGATGGCGTCGCCCCCTCCCGCAACTCCTGCAACCGGTTTTCCAGCACCTCCACCACTTGAACCCGGTTGTTGTGCACGCGCTCGTAGTCCAGCAGCTGCTGGATCTGCTCGCCGTCCAACGACCGGATCCGGTGCTGCAGGGAACCGACCGGCACGTTGTCGTAATCGATGAGGGGAAGCTCATGCGGGGCCATCTCTCCTCCTTTGCAACAGCTACAGGCGTTCCCCGTTCCCGGCCGGATCATGCTTGACGCGCCGCTCAGCGCCCGGCCTTCCACCGGGAACGCCGGGAACTCCGGTGGGACGACCTGTAGCTGATTCCCCAGCTGCGCCCGCTTTCGGTGGAAAGTTTCCCGCACGCGAATCAGCGTGAGGCTCGGGTGGCTGCCCGCGAGGCGCGGAGGGCAACCCGAAAACGGCAGCACCGACAAAGTCGCTCTTGCGGGCTTCTGATCGCCGCCTCGGTGCGAGATCAGCCCGGGTGGCTAGACGAAGGCGCGGAGCTACGGCTCGACGGAGAAAGTGTGGTCGACGTGCCGGCGCATCAGCGCTTCAGCGTGTTCCCACGGCATCGGGGCGGGGATCGGGTACAGGTGTCGCGTCCATGCGAGCTCGCGGTGGGCTCGGGCGAACACCGCGAAATCCCTGGGAAATGCCTCGCGGTCCACTCCGACCAGTGCGCCGACTTTGCGGGCGCGCGCGGTCAGCTTCTCCCAGTTGTCGATCGGTGCGAGCCCGATCGACTCGGTCCCGTGGGAGAAGAGCATCAGGCGAATTTCGTCGGGGACCCCTGTTCGGTCCAAGTAGGAGTGCGCTGCGCTGAGCGAGTTCTCCGAGTTGAAGGCGAGCCAGAAGGGTATTGATCCCGTTCGCACCGTCCACCACGGCTCGACCAGGAGGAAGCAGTCGAACAACAGCCGCTCGGTAGGTATCCCGTTCTGTTCGTACCAGGCGCGGTACACCTCGGCGACCATCGGGCTCATCCGCTCGGGATGATCGAAACGCACCCGGCGCAGCGATCCTGCTACCACATCTTCCAGGTCCGCGAGCCAGGACTCTTCGAAGCCCCACTCGGCTTCGGGTAGGTAGGTGTCCCGCGGAGGCGGATCCCAGCGACGCCGGGAGGCACCGTAACGCCGGAGCAAGTCCGCGACCCGCGGTCCGCCGTGGTAGTACTCCTCTTCGGTCGCGCCGCCGAGGGCACCGAACTGGAAGTGGTGGCGTTCTCCGACTTCGGTTGCTGGCCACTGCAGGCCGCACTCGACGCTGACGACTACTCCGCCGGGTGCTAGCCGTTCACGAATGAAGCGCCGGTACGCGTCCGGTAGTCGCAGCCACTTCACGCGGAAGTAGGACATGCCGGTGATCATGAGCCGGTCCTGGTTGGGGTCGTGCATGTGGTGCAGCCCCAGGTGGGGATTCGCATCGAGCAGTTGCCGCCCCGCTTCACGGCCGGCCGCCATTTCCGCGCGGGGCGCGTCTCGGTCGACCCCACTCCTGCGCACCGGAAGCAAGACCGTCTGCGGAAGCCACGGAGCATCGAGCGCGGCGGCCAGATGTGCCACAGCTCCGTTGGAGGATCCCAGGAAGATGACCGGGTACTGGCGCTTGGGGTAGTGCTCGGCGATCCACTCGGCCAGGGCATCAGAGCGCACCTCACTCAGCCGCCGCTGCGGTATCGCCTCCGAAATGCCGCTCAAGGCGTACACACGATCAGCCAGCCCATGCGGCATCCGGTTGACGCCTACCATCAGAGCACTCATCAACGGCTCGAGAGCACCCGGCAGCTGGCCGAGCAACGGCGCATCGCTACCGGCGAGGTAATGGGAGAGCCCTCGAAGGAGACCCGTGGTCGAGTCGAAGGAGGCCACTGCTCGCCCAGGCTTCACCGCTGCACCTCCGAGACGAATTCATCGAGTGCGTCGGCCAGACCGGACGGGTCGGCGAAGGGAACCATGTGAGCGGCTCCTGGCCAGGTCCGCAGCCTCCCCTGGGGAAGCAGGCGGGTGACTTCTTCCGCCCAGTCGTTCGGAACCATCCTGTCGTACTCGCCGCGCACGACCAACGTTGGCTGTTGGACCTTCGGCAGCTTGTCCTCGATCGGATCGCACAGGGCTGCCCGAAACGCTGCTGCTACCCGCCGTGGCCCGGCATCCCGGTAGTCACGGCGGACCAGGGCTCCCAGTCCACGCGGCTCGTGGACGCCGTTGCGCACCCAACGCCAAAGCTGACGCGGGAACGACCGAGCCTGGGCATCGACCGTGGGGCCTACCAGCACCAAGCCGCGAACGTGTTCGGGATATCGCACGGCCAGATCAACGGCGACCTGGCATCCCGAGGAACAACCCAGCAGGTAGATAGGAGAAGCGAAAGTGGTGTCGAGGAACAGGACAAGAGCGTCGGCGAACACACCGATCTCAATCGGCGCGCGTACGGGCTCGCTGGCCCCGTAGCCTGGCAGGTCCACCGACCACGCCGCACGCTTGCCGTGCAGTGCTGACAAGAGGGGGAGCATCTCCCTGCTGGACACCCCAGCTCCATGAAGGCACACAGCTGGTGGCGATTCGCCGGCAACGTGCCACGACGCCAGCACAGTGCCACCGATGTCCGTGAGCTCCTGCTCCATCTCCAGGGGCTACCCACCTCAGGGCTCTGCATACCCTGCCCACGAATCAGGGCCCGCTGCGGGAGGCAGGGACGATCTGAGCGCGCAGGGGACGGTGGTCTCGATCGCACCCAACGGGTAGAGCAGCCGGCGGATACGCCGCCGCTGCTGTCTGCCCGATCAGCCACGGCGTCCAACCTCACTCCTGGTCGCGCTCTTCCTCGACGCGCTGCTGCGCCTCCGCGCGGTCGGACGCGGCGGGCCGTTCCTCGGGGAGTGCGCGGCCCGCGGGTTCGCGCGTGAAGAGCACCGCGACCAGGCCCACCGCTCCGGCCGCGACGAGCAGGAACGCCGGAACCACCTTCATGCCGGTAGCCGCGACGAGCGCTTCGGCGACCAGCGGCGTGGTGCCGCCGAACAGCGCGACCGAGATGTTGAACCCGACCGACACGGCGCCGTAGCGGATCTCGGTCGGGAACAGCGCCGGCAGCGTCGAAGGCATCGTGCTGCTGAAGCAGATCAGCGTCAGGCCGATGATCAGCAGACCGCCCAGCACTGCCGCCACGCTGCCCTGGCCGATCAGCAGGAACGCCGGGAACGACAGCACGATCAGCGCGACGCTGCCGAACCCGGCGATGGGCAGCCGGCCGATGCGGTCGGAGAACCGGCCCAGCGCCACGATCAGGCCCATCACCAGCACCATCGCCACCAGCACCAGGGCCAGCGAGCTGGTGTGCTGAAAGCCGAGCACGGCCGAGAGGTAGGTCGGCATGTAGGCGGTGAGCAGGTAGTTGGTCACGTTGAACACCAGCACCAGCCCGATGCACTTCAGCATCGACCGCCAGTGGCTGCCGAAGATGGTGCGCAGGCTGCGCCAGGTCGCCGCCGCCTGCGGCTGCTCGTCGCCGGAGGTCTTGCGGTACGCGGGCGTCTCCTCCAGCCGGAAGCGCAGGTAAAGCCCGATGATCCCGAGCGGGCCGGCCACCAGGAACGGGATCCGCCACCCCCAGGTCGTGAGGTCCTGCGGCGACATCGTGACGGTGAGCACCGTGACGAGCGCGGCGCCCAGCGAATAGCCGGTCAGAGTGCCGAATTCCAGCCAGCTGGCCATGAACCCGCGCCGCCGGTCCGGCGAGTACTCCGACACGAAGGTGGCCGCGCCGCCGTACTCGCCGCCGGTGGAGAAGCCCTGCACGAGCCGGGCCACCAGCAACAGCACCGGCGCCCAGATCCCGATCGTGGCGTAGCTCGGGATCAGCCCGATCGCCAGCGTCCCAAACGCCATCGTGACCATGGTGGTGGCCAGCACCTTCCGGCGGCCGATGCGGTCGCCGAGCGGCCCGAAGAAGAACCCGCCCAGCGGCCGGACCAGGAACGCCACCGCGAACGTGGCGAAGGTGGACAGCAGTTGCGCGGTCGAGCTGGTGGGCGGGAAGAAGACCTGGCTGATGACGACGGCGATGTAGCTGTAGACGCCGAAGTCGAACCATTCCACGGTGTTGCCGACGGCGGCCGCGGCGACGGCCCGCCTGGCCTGCCGCTCGTCCACAATGGTCGCTTTCGGCTCATCACCACGGCTCCCGGGCCGATCACGCCGCCCGTCGGTCGCCTCCATACCAAGCCCCCACCCACATCAACGGCTCACTGCTGCACCGGAAAGCGCAGGATTCGGGCCCAGGTAGACCGTCGCGAACGTCCCCTCCTGCCTTGTACACCCCCCACTGAACCGGAAACTCCCCGCTCCGCCCGCACCCGAGCCGCCGGGCGGTTCCGCATCCGCCAGGAGTCGTCTTCGTTGAACTACCCCGCTTCGTCTTCTCCCATACCTCGCGTCGATGTGCTCAGCCGAGCAGGACGGGCACGGCGATGAGCGCAGCGAGGACCGTGACGCCGAGCAGGAGCCAGGCGACGTAGTCGCCGACGTGTCCGGAGTGCACCTCGTGCAGGACGTCGATGCAGCGCCGCGATATCGGCCCGAGCACACGAGGAATGGGCGGCGGACGAACCGCCAGTGCGGCGAGGACGACCGCCAATCCTGTCGACAGCAACGACAACCCGATCCCGGTAGCGGTCCAATGTGGTGCCGCGACCGGGATCAGGGCGCTTCCGCCATCGCCCAGCACCTGTGCGGAGTAAGCGGCACCGCTGCGCACTTGCTCGGCGGCGAGGGCGAATGCGCCCGCGACATCGGGGAAGGCCGGCACAAGTCCAGAACCGATCCCCACCAGCCCGGGCACAAGGATCGCCATCATCGTCATGACGGGTTCGCGGCGTTGGCGCTGCGGGATCTCGGACTGCTCATGCGCGCCGCTGATGACTTCCGACGGGCGCGGCTCGCGCGCGCGAGCGCCCACCCCGAACTGGATCCGCACCGCGGCGCGCAACACGGCCGCCCCGGCGACGGCCGAGGTGAGCACGTACAGCACCGAGATCCACGGCCCGGCTGCCTCCTCCGCGGTCGCCTTGCCCGCGGCGATGCCCGCCGGCGGAAGGCCGGCCAGCGCGAGAGCACCGACCAGGAACAGCCACGACAGCACCGACCGCGGCCCGCCGCGTCCGTGCAGCTCGGCTTCGTCAACCGTGCCGTGCTGGTCCAGCAGCACGCCGACTACCAGGAACAACATCGCCTTGATCCCCGCGTGCGCGACAACGAACAGCAGCACACCGGCCGTGGCCGGGACTGCGGACAGGGCCGCCAGGAACAACCCCATGTGGGCGATCGTGGAGTAGGCCAGCAGGCGTTTGAGGTGGTGTTGGAGGACGCACAGGACCGCCCCCACCACCGCGGTCACCAGGCCGAGCACGAGGAACGCCGGTCGCATCCGGTCCTCGGGCAGCACACCGTCGAACACCACCGATTGGACCCGGACGAAGCCGTACAGCCCGAGTTCGGCCATGACGCCGGAGAACAGCACGCACACCGGCGTCGGGGCGACCGCGTGCGCGTCGGCGAGCCAGAAGTGGAATGGCACCACAGCGGCTTTGACCAGGAACCCGGTCGAGATCAGCACGAAGGCCGCGATGATCGCCGCATCGGGCGGGGCGGCATCCAGCGCGGTCCGCACCTGGGCCAGCCCCAGCTGCCCGGTGCGCGCGTACAGGATCCCGATGCCGAACAGCGAGAAGTAGGCGCCCACCGAGTTGATCACACCGAAGTTGAACCCGGCCTGCACCGACTCGGGCTCCTCGACCTTGTACCCCGCGAGCGCGTAGGCGACCGCGCCCATCAGCTCGAAGAACACGAGCATCGTGAACACGTCGCCGGCGAAGCAGAATCCGGCCATCCCGGTGAGGAACAGCAGCATCAGCACGTGGAAGTGCGCCTCGACGGACTCGAAGTAGTTCCAGCTGAACAAAAGCGCGCACACGGTCAACAGCGCCGCAAGAGCAACCATGCCTGCCGAAGTGCGATCGGCCACCAGCGCGATGCCGACCGGCGCCGGTGGTCCCCACCCGCCCATCCAGCTGTGCACGACCTCGGTGCCGCAAGCCACGTAGACGCACCCCGCGCACACCAGCCCTGCGGCGGTCGCCGCCGTTGCATCGATCAACTGCCGCGGGAGCCAGTGTTCGAACGCCAGCAGGAGGCAGGCCGCCACCACGGGAACGGCCATCGCCAGCGCGGGAACCTGCTCCACGAGGCCCGGCACGTCAACCCTTGAGCGCGCGCAGCTCGTCCGGGTCGGTCGTGCCGTGCTGCTTGGCGATCTGCAGGGTCAGCGCGAGCAGCAGCGCCGTCACCGTGGCCGAGACGACGATGTCGGTCAGCGTCATGGCCTGCACCACCGGATCGACCACCGGCGCGCCCGGCTGCAGATCGGGGGTGAACACGGGTGCGCGGGCGCCGGATTGGAACCCCGTGCCCAGCAGCAGCACGTAAGTGGACGACTGAGCTACTGACAGCGAGACGACCGCGTGCACGAGGTCGTGGCTGCGCACGATGCCGAAGCATCCGACGAGCAGCAGCCAGCAGGCCGTGGCGTACAGGCAGGCGGTCATCCTCGCCCCCCGGAACCGGTGGTGAGGTCATGGGTCTGGTGCAGGAACTGGGCGACCAGCACGATCACTCCTGCCACCACCTCGAAGCCCACCGCGAAGCTCAGCAGCGGAACCGCGCCTCCGGACAGCAGGTCGCCGAAGGCGCCCAGCGGGACGACGTTCGCCAGGAAAGCCAACCCCGACACCGAACCTGCGATCCCGATGGCGACGAAAGCACCCACGCCGAGCGCCTCGACGTAATAGCACCAGGCCAGCGGGCGCAGCCGGCGCAGCGCGGGCAGATCACCGGCGATGTAGAGCAGGTGCACACCGGTGGCGAGTACGACTCCGCTCTGGAAGCCGCCGCCTGGCGTGAGGTGGCCGTGCACGAGCATGTCCGCGCCGAGCAGCAGCGCCAGCGGCGTCAGCACGTATCCCGCCAGGGCTGTCAGGGGCAGCACGGGCACGGTCGGCTCCTGCTCGCGGGAACGAACCAGCTCGGCGCGCAGGGGACGCAGCAATGCCGTCGCACCCACCACCGAGCCCAGGAAGATCAGCTCCTCCCCCAACGTGTCCAACGCGCGTTGATCGAAGTTGACCGAGGAAACCGCGTTGGCGGTGCGATGGTCCCCAGCGGCTTCGACCGCCAAGTCCCGGTAGGGGTGGAACGCGCTGCCGAATTCCGGCACCCGGAAGTAGGCGGCCCCCACCACCGCTGCGGTGCCGGCCGCCCCGAGGGCGAACACCGCGAAGCGGACCGCGCGGCTCATCGCCTGCGCACCTTCCGCAGCGTCAGCATGACCAGCAACGGCACGACGGCGGTCCCGATCGCGAACTGCGAAAGGGCCACGTCGGGCGCCTGCAACAGCAGGAACAGCAGCCCCATCAGCAGCCCGTAGATCGACAACGTGATCGCCTGGCGGTCCGGGTCGCCGGCCAGCACGACCGCAGTACCGCCCACGGCGAGCAGGCCCAATGCGATGAGGACCAGCACCGCGGTCATGTCGGAGAACCTGATTGGCGGTGGGCGATCGCGTGCCCGATCGCTACCTGCACCACTGGGCCGGTCACCGCGATCGCGGCCGTGATGGCGATGACCAACACGGCGCTCAGCGACACCCCGGAATCCAACGCCACCGCGATGCCGATCATCGGTGCTCCCAGCGATGTCACGGGCGCCAACAAGTGCAGACGGGGCAGCGGCTCGCGCACGGCGGCGGCGATCGAGAACACCACCACGACCGCGACCCCGAGGACGAGCAGCGCCTGGCTGAGCAGTCCCATCATCGCCTCCTGAGCAGGCGGGCGAAGACGAGGTTCCCGGTCACAGACAGCACCACCAGGACCGAAGGAACGATCAGGTACGCCGCCTGCCCGTATCCGTGCGCGAGGAGCAGCGCCACGAGCACCGCGACGCTGCCGGCCAGTTGCAACCCGACGAGCCGACCCCCAGGTCCCGCCCGGGCACCGACCAGCAGCGCCGGCCCCAGACCGCCGGCCATCAGCACCGCCGCCGCGAGCAGCCAGCCGTTCAACGCAGCACCGCCCGCACCAACCTGTCGCCGCCGGATCCCCACTGGTGGAGGACGATCCCCCCGTTGTCGACGTGATCGTCGGTCACCACCGTGGAGGGCGTCCCGGACAGGACGGCCGTGGTCACCGCATGCCGCCCCAGGCGCTCCGCAGCCGACGCGCCAGCCGGCAGCCGAATGGCTCGGAAACGACTGCGCGGCGTGGTGTTTCGAATCATCTTGGCCACCAGCTCGCCAGCGTCGGTGATGGCCGCGACGATCAACGGGCCGAGCCACGCCACCCAGCGCAACCGGACGGACCACCGGCACCCGAGGACGACCCGCACCGCGCGGGCCACCACAGCGCAGGGCAGCGCCACGACCGCACCGGCCACGACCTCCCAAGCCGTGAGCGTGGTCAAGGTGGTCACCCACAACGCCAGCAGCACCGCCCACCAAGCCAGGACCTCAACCGTAGCGTCCAACATCGCCCACCTCGCTCGGTCGAGCCCGAGCTGCCGACACCGGCTTCCGCGCCCGGGCCGAATGCGTTGTCCGCACCGGCTACCCGGCAACCACGAGCGCCAATCCCTGCGCACGAGACGAGGTTGATGTGTCCCATGAGGATGGTCGAATCGTGCCGGTGATCAAGGTGCGGCTGCACGCAGCGCGGGGAGGAGTTGGCGCTGCGCGAAGTCGAAGAACCCGGACGGGTCGGCATCGATGTCGATCTGGACCAGCGCGATGTCGGTGAAGCCGGCCTCCCAGAAAGCCGCCGCGGACTCGACGATCGGAGCGACCTCGGGACCGCACGGGATGCTGGCCGTGATGTCCTCGGGGCGCACGAACTGGGTGGCGGCGGCGAACGCGGCCGGGCCGGGCAGCTCGGCGTTGACCTTCCACCCCCCGGCGAACCAGCGGAACTGCTCCCAGGCGCGCGCGGCGGCGGCATCGCGGTCGGGCCCCCACGCGACCGGGACCTGCCCGATCTTGCGGGACGCTCCGTTCGGTGCGGCGGAATCCCATTCCTGGCACAGCCGGCTGCTCGGTTCGACGGCGATCATCGCATCGGACAGCGGCGCGAACTGCTGGATCGACTGCGTACCCGAGATCGCGGTGGCCACCGGAACCCGCTGCGACGGCAGGTCCCACAGCTTGGCCGAATCGACCCGGTAGTGCGTACCGGCGTGGTTGACGTAACCGCCGTCGAAGAGTGCGCCGATGATGTGCAGTGCCTCGGCGAGCATCTCGTGCCGCACGTTGGCCGGTGGCCAGCCGCGGCCGACGATGTGCTCGTTGAGGTTCTCCCCCGCGCCGACGCCGAGCGTGAACCGGTTGTCGGACAACAATCCGACGGTGGCGCTCTTCTGCGCGACTACCGCCGGGTGGTAGCGGATGATCGGCGCGGTCACGAAGGTCATCAACTCGACCCGCTCGGTGGCCTGCGTGATCGCCCCGAGAACGCTCCAGGCGTACGGCGAATGGCCCTGCTCGTCCAGCCAGGGGAAGTAGTGGTCGCTGATCACCTCGAAGTCGAAGCCCGCGCGCTCAGCCGCCGCGGAATGCGCAACCAGTTCCCGAGGCCCGGACTGCTCGGTCAACAGCGTGCATCCGAATCGCACCATGCCACCCAGGCTGGCACGCCACCCCGGTATGTGCGTGTCGACCACATTCATCCACTGTGGATAAGAGATTTTCGGCCGTGATGAAGTGCGGTATGCGTTGCAGGCCGCCAGGTCGTCCTGGACCTGCCTCATCGAGGTCGAGCTTGAGGTGGCGGGTTGGCTGGCCGGAGCTCACGTTCGGCACGAGTTTCACAACTTCCCGAACGGGAAAGTCAAGAGATGAAAGTCGTTTCCCCACTAAGAGAAGGCGAGCCGTGAGTATCTCGTTGAACCGGGTCCACCTGACGCACCGGCTCGGCGCCGCCGTGCTCGGCGCCGCGCTCTTGGTAGTCGGAGTGTTGCAGCTTCCGTGGACGCCTGGATACGCCATTCCTGGGCTGACAATGAGCAGCGCGGTTTCGCTGAGCACGTTTGTTGCGGGTTTGATCCTGATCAGCTCAGCCCTGTGGGGAAGCCGGGTCGCCTCGTCGGTCAGCACGGTCCTCGGTGCCGTGTTCCTCCTCGGCGGCATCATCCACCTGGCCTTGTTGCACACATCTTGGAACGTGCTCGACTTCGCGCTCTCCACCGCCCTGTTCTGCATTATCGCTGGATTGCTGATGCTTCTGCTCGGGTTCTACGGGCGCGTTTCGGGCGGGCTCCCGCCGGACAACCCGTACCGCCGGGAACATCCGGTCCGCACCGACCGCCCCGATCCCGACGAGCAACTCAGAGCTGATCGAGCCGATGAGCGAGAACAGCGACTGATCGACGCTGAAGTCTCCGTGGCAGAAGGCACCGCCAGCCCGGAACAAGCCCGGGCAGTCCAGCAGGAACGAGCCCGCAAGCAAGCCCAAGACCAGCACCGGACGCGCCGCGGCGACGACAGCCAGTAGCCCGGCACCCACTTGGCTCGACCCCGCTGCGGGATCACCGGTCAGCTTGTGGGAACCCGGAAGCCGCAGCGGGAACAACCAGAACGAACGTCACGATCTGCGGCACCAACGTCGCTTCGACCCCGCGTGCGGGCTCACCGGCCTACGCGCCGCTGACCAGGGGCAGCGGAGGCACGGGAAATGTCCGTGCTGGCCACTACGCAGCCCTCCACCACCTCACCGGCCGACGCGGCCGGATCGGCGCGATCGAGGCCGGCCACCTGGCGCACGGCCGCCTCGACGTCCGCCCTTCCGTGAACGTCCAGCAGCACCTCGAACGCGGCTGCGGCCGCGGCCGGAGCGAGGCCGGCCGCCACCTCCGCCAGGTTGCGGACCTGCGCCAGCAGTTCCGGATCCGGCACCGTCCCGCGTGGTTGCCTGCCATGCCTCATACCTGTCCCATCGGCAGTGAGGCCGCCCCTACTTGAGCCCGCGCGTGGGGGAACGAGCCATGACGACAGCGTCACCGCTGATTGCGGATGCCGAGTCGGCGCGAACATCGTGGCCTCCACCGGGGCTTGCGGTCAGGCGCTCGCAGCCCTGGCGGCCGGCGCGGCATCGACGGGTTCGGCCGGGGCGGCCTGTCGACGCAGTCGGGCCAAGGTGCCGGCAAGGAGCCTGGAGACGTGCATCTGGGAGATGCCGATCTGCTGGGCGATCTGGGTTTGAGTCATGCCCTTGAAAAATCGCATGAGCAGGATGCGCTGCTCGCGCTCGGGGAGTTGGGCCAGCAATGGACGTAGCGTTTCGCGGTCGTCGACCTCGGCGAGTTCCTCGTCGTCGACGCCCACAGCATCGGCCAGCGGGATGTCGTCGGTGATCAGCTCGTCCAGCGAGGAACTGCGGTAGGCATTACCGGCTTCCAGGCCTTCAAGGACCTCATCGAGACCGAGGTCGAGATGGCGGGCCAACTCGCTGGGCGTTGGGGCCCGCCCCAGCTCCTGGGTCAACGCGGATATCCCGCCCGAGACAGCCAGGTGCAGTTCCTGCAGCCTGCGCGGCATGCGCACCGACCACCCGGTGTCGCGGAAGTGCCGTCGTACCTCGCCGGTGATCGTGGGCACCGCGAAGGAAAGGAAGCTGATCCCGCGGCCGGGGTCGAATCGGTCGACGGCATGGATCAGACCGACGGTGGCGACCTGGACGAGATCTTCGTAGGACTCGCCTCGCTGACGAAACCTCTGAGCGATGTGCTCGGCGACCGGCAGGTGACCGGTAACCAACTCGTCGCGCACCGCAGCGTACCCCGGATCATTTCTGTCCAATGTGGACATTTTGATGAATAGCGGGAACAGCGCGTCGTACTCACCTCGGCCGGCCTCGGGCTTGGTATCGCTCACCCGGTGTCCACCTCCTTGGTCATCTCGATGCGCACGAGCGGCCTGCAATGCGCAGGCCGCAAGACCTCGCTGGTCACCGAGTCCGCAAGCGCGGTGAGCAGCCGCCAACTCAACGTTGCGGTGCTCGGCCCGACCGGATGTGCACTGGTCACCTCGGCGGTGACCGCCATCCGGCAGTCATCACTGCTGAATCGGCACACCAACGGTTCTTCGGGATCCGCGAGCTTGACCAGCGACGCGCAGGCCTCTTCCACCGCCAAACGGACGTCAGCGATCGCGTCCACGTCGAAATCCGCACGCATCGCGATATCGGCGGCCACCACTCGCATCACCGTCAACGAGCCCGGCCGGGCCGCAGCCCGCACCTCCACCACACTGGAGGTCGTCGCGGTCCCGCCCGAATGGACGGGCTGCCATGACACGCTCATCTGGCACGCTCCATCGGGTTCCACATGTTGTTCACAGCCGCTGCCCTACCCAGCGCCGCCCACCACCAAACAAACGACATTCGCCCACCCGAGGCCGGCAGGTGGCCGGCTCAAGGCCGTCCCGCAATCCGGCGCGAAGCGGCTTGCACACGCCCGGGACCACCAACACCAACGGAAGTACAAGCGCAGCAACGGGAAATTCGACCTCGCCGGCAGGGACAGCGACAAGCACACCGTCGCCGCAAGCCCAGATCCAGCTCGGCGAATCGTGGGGTGGTCACGGTATCCAGGTCGCCGGTCGCACCGACCACGACGATGTGGCGGCTGGGACGCCGCACCCAGAAACGCGTCGTCGGCTCTGTGCGGGCCGGAGCGGCCGTGTCGCCAAGACCGGCGGTCATCGCCTGCTCAGGGACGGGGAAAGTCGTGGTCATGCCGCTGCACCTCCTGATGAGGGCAGCCAGCGAAGAAGAACAAGGCTGATCCGGCGCAACGACATCGATGCCTGTCACTCCAACAGGCAGACCCCGAAGGAACCAACGCGAACACTCCAACTGGCTGTCGCATTTCCTCGTGCGGTCTCCTCTCGGCCAGCAGTCCCAGCCGAGGCCTCCAACCCTAACGTCCGCACACCCTCCCAGCCAGCACCGTGCTCACTCCTGGAACAGGGCCAACGCTGCTGCTCCACGGGACGGAACTCAACCACCGGGCCCACAAGTCCCTCGCGACACTTTCCTTTCGCTGGTCAGTGGGCGCTGGAGGATCAGATATCGCCGCCGCGAATGCGTGCTCGCGTCACTGGTGGGCGCGTGGCGTGGCTGTGCGCAGGCGCACGCTGGCTTCGAGGAGCAGGGCGTGCACGAAGGCTTGGGGTAGGTTGCCGCGGAGTTGCCGTTGGCTGACGTCGTACTCCTCGGAGAACAGGCCGGGAGGCCCGCAGGCGGCTCGGTTGCGTTCGAACCAGCGCAGTGCGGCGATGTCGTTGCCTTGGTGATGTTCGGCGATGGCCATGATGAATCCGCACAGCAGGAACGCGCCTTCGTCTTCACCCAGCGGGCGCGCGGCGTGGCGGAAGCGGTAGACGTAGCCGTCCTCGGTGAGGTCCTCGCGCACCGCGTCGAGGGTCGCTGCGGTCCGTGGGTCGTGGTGTGCAAGTGCGCCGCGTACCGGTGGCAGCAGGAGGGCCGCGTCCGGTCCGGTGAGGCTTGGGCTGCGCTGCCAGTAGCCGTTGCGGTGCAGGCAGCGTCGTGACGTTTCGGCGAGGATCGCATCGGCGAGGCTCAGCTTCGCGGCTGCGTCACTGCTGCGTGGGGCGACCAGAGCCGCCGCGCGCAGGCCGGCGACGCAGGCCAGCCTCGAATGCGTCCACCAGTCGTCGTGCAGCTCCCACAAGCCTGCTTCGGGCTGCTGCCAGCAGTGTTCCACCGCGGAGACGGCCACTTGCAGGGCGTGGTATCCGTTTTCGTCGAGACGGTGGAGACGGGCGGCTTCGGAGAGGAGCTGGAGCGCTTCGCCGAACGAGTCGAGCTGGAACTGGCGGGTCACCCAGTTCCCGCGGACGACGGTCTGCCCACCCGGGTAGCCTGTCAAGGGCAGGTGCTGTTCGTCGGGGATCACCCCGCCGTCGATGGTGTAGGCGGGGCGGAGCTTGTCGCCATCGGCCAGGATGCGCGCGGTGGTGAACGACACCGCATCGTCGAGGATGCCGATCTCGCCGGCGGTTGCCGCTGCGATCCCGGCGTAGCATTGATCGCGGATCCACGTGTAGCGGTAGTCGTAGTTGCGGCCCTGCTCGGCGCGTTCGGGTAGCGACATCGTGGCTGCGGCGACCATTCCGCCGCCGGGCATGGTCAACCCGCGCAACACGGTATAGGCGTGCTGCGCGTCCCGAGGTGCGACGAGGTCGCTGAATTCGGGGATCTCCTGGTTCCACGTGGCTTCGGTGTCGCGCCACGCGCGTGTGGGTTCGACGGGGTTTCCGAGCTGTGCGCGGGAGATTTCGAGCGCGAGATCGTGTTGGCCCCCGGCGGGTACCGCGAGATCAAACCGCAGTACCCCGTCGTCGCCGACCACCGCCTCGGTGGCACCGGACCAACGCACCCACAGCCCGCCGCTGCGCATGGTCCAGCGGCCGGAGTCATCCAGCGCGAGATCCCGGGCGGGATGCTCGCCGAACCCGGCGCGGACGTCGAGTTCGACCCGCAGTCGGGCCGCGCGATCGACGGCCTCGACCCGCCTCAACAACACCGCCCGGTCCCGGTCGCCAGGCCGGGCCAGGGCCTCCCGGCATTCGACTATCGTCGACGTGGTCACCCACCGGTTGCGCCAGATCAGCGAACGGGGCTCGTAGCAGCCACCCCACACGAAGGGGTCCACGGGCTCGACCACGTACTGACCCGCGCCACCCAGCAATGTTGAGAACACGGCGTCGTCGTGCCACAGCGGCGCGCACATCCACGCGATGTCGCCGCGGGGCCCGCACACCGCGCCGCGGTAGCCGTCAGCGAGAACGGCGTACTCGCGGAGCACGTGGGGCTGGAAGGACGCCTTACCGGCCACCGGTGATCTGCTTCCTGCGGCGCGCCAGCACACCTGCGGCGGTCGCCGCCAGCGCAGTGGTCACGGCGGCGAGCACGCCGTGGTGTTGCGATGCCCAGAGTTGAGCGCTGCGCGGGTGCGCTTGCTGCTCGAAAACGCCGTGGGCACCGAAGTCCCGTTGGCCTGCTTCGTCGGCGGGCTCCCACAGGTTGTCCGCCCGGTGGGGGTCGTGCACGCGCTCGTTCTGCTGGGCGGCGTAGCCGCTGCGGGCGAGGTAGCGGTCCAGGACGCCGGGGGCGATCGCGTTGGCGATCAGCGTGCCGACGGTGCTGCCGCCTACCCAGTACTCGCGGCGTCGTGGGTGGTCGGCCGCGTGGACCACGGCGCTGGCGGCGACTTCCGGCTGGTAGATCGGCGGCATCGGTTGGGGGTGCTGCGGCAGCCGGGACCGCACCCACGAGAACTGCGGGGTGTTGACCGCGGGCAGCTGCACCATCGTGACCCGGACGTTGCTGCGGTCGTGCATCAGCTCGCTGCGCAGCGACTCGTGGAAACCCTGGATGGCGTGCTTGGCGCCGCAGTAGGCCGACTGCAGCGGCACACCCCGGTAGGCCAGGGCGGAACCGACGTGGACGATGACGCCCCGGTCGCGTGGTCTCATCCGGCGCAACGCGGCCATGGTCCCGTGGACGAAGCCGAGGTAGGTGACCTCGGTGACCCTGCGGAACTCCTCGGGGCCGATGTCGTCGAACCGGGCGAACACGGTGCTGAACGCGGTGTTGATCCACGTGTCGATCGGCCCCAGCTCTGCCTCGATGCGCTCGGCAGCCGCGTCGACCTGCTCGTGATCGGCGACGTCGCAGGGCAACACCAACGGTGTGCCTCCACCGTCGCGCACCTCGCGCGCGGCGGCGTCCAGACCTGCGCGCCCTCGGGCGAGAAGCGCCACCTTGGCCCCACGCCGCCCGTAGGCACGCGCGAGTGCACGGCCGACCCCGCCGCTGGCGCCGGTGACCACCACGACCTGCGACACGCCCGTCACCTCCCCGCCTGCGATGACGGTGGCATTCCGGACCGCAGCAGCTCGGCGAGGTGCAGGGGCTGCCGAGTCGGTTCGGCGTGCGTGATCTGGGTGCGGCAGCTGAACCCGTCGGCGACGACCGCGGTGGTCGGGTCCGCCGCCCGGACGGCGGGGAGCAGGACTCGTTCGGCACAGGCCATCGACACGTCGTAGTGGCCCCGTTCGAACCCGAAGTTCCCGGCGAGGCCGCAACATCCGGAGTCGAGGACGTCGATGTCGGCGCCGGCCTGGCGCAGGATCTCGGTGTCGGCGTCATATCCGAGGATCGCGTGCTGGTGGCAGTGTTCCTGAACGATGACCTGACCGCCGACCTGCGGTGGCCGCCAGTCCGCGGCGGCGTGTTGCCGCAACGCCTCGGCGAGGGTGAGGAACTGGTTCCGCAACCGCTGTGCGTCCTCGTCGTGCGGGAGCAGCTCCCGGCTGTCGGCCCGCAACACCGCGCCGCACGAGGGTTCAAGTCCCACGATCGGTGTGCCGGCCTCCAGCCACGGGCGCAGCACGCGCAGCGTGCGTTGCAGGACCCGTTTCGCCACGCCGAGCTGACCGGTCGATATCCAGGTCAGCCCGCAGCACAGCGGTTGCGTCGGCACCGCGACCCGCATTCCCGCGGCCTCCAGGACGTCCACAGCGGCACGGGCGATGCGCGGGTCGAAGTGGTTGGTGAACGTGTCCGGCCACAGCAGCACCGTGTCCCGGTCGCCTGGCTGCGGAGAGGCTGAGCCGCCGCGGTGGCGGTACTGGCGTTGGAAGCTGACGGGGGCGAAACGCGGCGGTGTGCGCTGCGGCGTGATGCCGCCGAGCCATTTGGCTGCCGGGCCGAGTACCGGTGCCCGCAGTGCGGCGTTGACCGCACGCGGCGCCAGCTGCGCGAACTGGGCTGCCACCGGGAGCCAGCCCAGGGAGTAGTGGGAGGCCGGGCGTAGGCGGTGGCGGTAGTGGTGAGCGAGGAATTCCGCCTTGTAGGTGGCCATGTCGACACCGACCGGGCAGTCGGACTTGCAGCCCTTGCAGGCCAGGCACAGATCCAGCGCGTCGCGGACGGCGGTGGAGCGCCAGCCGTGACGAACCGGGGTGTCCTGGTGACCCTGCAGCATCTCGAACAGCAGCCGGGCGCGGCCGCGCGTGGAATGCTCCTCCTCCCCCGTCACCATGTAGGACGGGCACATCACGCCACCCGTGCTGCGGCGGCAGTTGCCGACCCCGACGCAGCGGGACGCCGCCTGCGCGAAGCTGCCGCCGTCGTCGGGAAAACCGAGGAACGTGGCGGGCGCCGCCGGGTGGAAGTCGGCCCCCAGCCGGAGGTTCTGGTCGACGCGGTACGGGTGCACGATCTTGCCCGGGTTCATCCGGTTGCGAGGGTCGAAGGCTTCTTTGACCTCCTCGAACGCGGTCACGATCGTCGGGCCGAACATGCGCTGAAGCAGTTCGCCCCGGGCCTGGCCGTCTCCGTGCTCGCCGGAGAGTGATCCGCCGTAGGAGGTGACGAGGTCAGCGGCGCTGTGGAGGAATTCCCGGAAGGTGCGCACACCGGGTCCGGTTTTGAGGCGGAAGGGCATCCGGATGTGCACGCACCCGTGTCCGAAGTGGCCATACAGCGCGGGACGCTCATATCCGTACTCGGCGAACAACGCCAGCAGGTCGCGCAGGTAATCGCCCAACCGATGCGGCGGCACGGCCGAGTCCTCCCAGCCTTCCCAGCTTTCGGGCATGTCCGGCGGGTGGGCAGTGACACCCAGCCCCGCCTCGCGTGCCTTGAGCATCTGCTGTTCCTTCTCGGGTTCCTCGGAGATCGCGACGTCGTCGTCGGACTCGGATTTGCCCAGGGCGCGCAGCAACGAGCGCAGCTGGCCGTCGGCGTCCTCGGTGGTGTCGCCGCCGAACTGGACCATCAGCCAGCTGTTGCCTTCAGGCAGCATCGCCACGGAGTCGAGGAACTGCCCTTCCTCCTTCATGAAGTGCACCAGTTCGCCGCCGATGGCCTCCAGCTGCATCGGCCGGCAGTGCGCGAGGATGTCGGGGACGGCGTCGGCGGCCGCGGTGATGTCCGGGTAGCCGAGTGCGAGCATGGCGAACGCGGGAACCACCGGGACCAGGTCGATCTCGGCGTGCAGCACGGTGGCCAGGGTGCCCTCGCTGCCCACGAGCAGTCCTGCCAGGTCGACGTGCTCGCCGAGGAGGCAGTCGAGGTTGTAGCCCGAGACCCGCCGTGGGATATCGGGAAATCGTGCGCGGATCTCGTCGCCGTAGCGGTCGCGGACATCCCGCAACCGCGCATACAAGCTACCCAGCGCGCCGCCTTCGTCGATCCGGGCACTGATCTCGTCCTCAGTGGACTTGCCGACCCACGTGCGGCAGCCCTCGTAGGTCAGGATCTCCAGCTGCGACACGTTGTCGACGGTCTTTCCGTAGCGTTGGGCGCTGGCCCCGCAGGAGTTGTTGCCGATCATCCCGCCGAGCGTGCAATGGCTGTGGGTGGCCGGTTTCGGGCCGAAGGTGAGACCGTGTTCGGCGAGTTGCCGGTTGAGGTCGTCCAGGGCGATACCGGGTTCGACGACGCAGGTACGTGCCCGGGGGTCGACGGACGCCAGCCGGTTGCAGTACTTGCTCCAGTCGAGCACGACCGCGGTGTTCGTGCACTGGCCGCCGAGGCTGGTGCCGCCACCGCGGGAGAGCACGGGCACGTCATGCTCCCGGCATACGGCGACCGCGCGCACCCCGGCCTCGATGCTGCGCGGCAGGACCACTCCGATGGGGACCTGGCGGTAGTTCGAGGCGTCCGTCGAATACGCCCCGCGGCTGCCGGCGTCGAACCGGACCTCACCGTCGACCTCCCGACGCAGATCCGCCTGGAGAGCCGCGTGGGAGGCACGAGACCGTCGTAGGTCCGTCGTCGTCATCGTCCGGCTCCTTTCACCCGACCCGGAAACGTTCTGCGTCGGCGTCCTTGAAGGTCATGCCGTGTCCCGCACAGGAGAGATCGGCTCGGACCTCGCCTCCGCCGGGGTCCAGTCCCCCGTCGAACAGCAGCGTTTCGATGCGCTCGTGGTCGTGGAACCATTCCAGGTGCCGGATGTTCGGCGTGGCCAGCGCGACGTGGGCGCTGAGGTTCGGGGCGCAGTGCCCGGAGATCTCCCGGTTGCGCGCGGCGGCCAGCGCCGCGACGCGCAGCCATTCCCCGACACCACCGCAGCGCGTCATGTCGACCTGCAGGCAGTCCACCGCCTCCGCGTCGAGCATCGCGGCGAAATACGGCAGCTGGTAGCCGTACTCGCCCGCGGTCACATCCGCACCGACCGCATCCCGCACCCGGCGCAGCCCACTGAGGTCGTCGCTGGACACCGGCTCCTCGAACCACACCACACGACGTGCATCGAGCTCGTGTCCCACCCGCACCGCCTGAGCCGGCGTGTAGGCACCGTTGGCGTCGGCGTACAGCTCGACCTGCGACCCGATTACCTTGCGGGCCAGGTCGATCCGGTCGAGGTCGCGATCGACCGCGCAACCCCACCGCTCCCCGATCTTGATCTTCACCGCCGGCAGGCCGAGGTGGCCTACCCAGCGTTCCAGCTGTTCGGAAAGCTGGCGGTCGTCGTAGGTGGTGAAGCCGCCGCTGCCGTAGACGGCAACGAATTCCCGCGCTCGCCCGAGCAGCCGGCACAGCGGGAGCCCCACCGTACGTGCGGCGGCGTCCCACAGCGCGATGTCCACTGCGGACATCGCGCACGACACCAGACCAGGGCGCCCGAGGTTGCGGATCGCGCGCTGCATCGACTGCCACGCCGCCGGCACGTCGAGCCCGTCACCGCCTTCGACCGCGGCAGCGAGCACACCGTGCACCAGGTCGACGCACGCGGCGTCGGCGTAGGTCCACCCCAGCCCGACCTCACCGCCGACGTCGGCGCGCACCACGACGAGGGTCGTCCCCGACCACGCCAGCGTTCCATCTGCTTCCGGGCGGTCGGTCGGCACTCGATACGCACTCGCCCGCAACCGTCCGATTCGCGCACCTGAGGTGCTCACCTGCGGTCACGCTTTCCCGGCAGGAACTCCTGCACCTTGGCCTTCACGCCCTCCCGGACCACCGACCATGCCTCCGGATCGCCCTTGAGCAGCGAGCTGGTGACCTTCTCCATCTGGTCCAGGTCGGCCCGCGGCGGAATCGGCGGGACCGACGGGTCCGTGACGAACTCCAAGACATGGGGACGGTCGGCCGCCAACGCCTGCCGCCACGCGTCGGCCACCTGGCCGGGATCGTCGATCTTGGTACTGCGCAGACCGAGATCTTCGGCCACGGCGGCGTAGCCGATGTCGGGCAACCGCTGGGACGGGACGAACTGCGGGGCACCGCTCATCGCACGCAGCTCCCAGGTGACCTGGTTGAGGTCGCCGTTGTTGAGCACCGCGATGATGACCCGCGGGTCCGCCCACTCCTGCCAGTAGTGCCCGATGGTGATCAGCTCGTTGAGGCCGTTCATCTGCATCGCGCCGTCACCGACGAGCGCGATGACCGGCCGGTCCGGGTGGGCGAACTTGGCCCCGGTGGCATACGGCGCACCCGGGCCCATCGTCGCCAGCGTGCCCGACAGCGAGGCCCGCATCCCACGGCGGATCTTGAGGTGGCGGGCGTACCAGTTGGCCGCCGAGCCGGAGTCCGAGGTCAGGATGACGTTGTCGGGCAGTTGCGGGGAGAGCTCGTGGAAGACCCGTTCGGGGTTGAGGGGTTCGGCGTCCACGTGGGCGCGGCGGTCCATGACCTCCCACCAGTCGCGCACGTTCTGCTCGACGGTCTCCCGCCAGGAGCGGTCCTCCTTGCGGCTCAGCAGCGGTGCCAGCGCCTGCAGCGTATGCCGGGCGTCGCCGAGGAGGTTGACCTCGAACGGGTAGCGCATGCCGATGCGGTTCGCGTCGATGTCGATCTGCACCCCGCGCGCCTGGCCGAATTCCGGCAGGAACTGGCTGTACGGGAAACTGGACCCGATCATCAACAGCGTGTCGCAATCACGCATGAGCTGATACGACGGCTTGGTCCCGAGCAGGCCCGCGGCGCCGGTGACGAACGGCAGGTCGTCGGGCAGCACGTCCTTGCCCAGCAGTGCTTTGGCGACCCCGGCACCGAGCTGGTCGGCGACCGCGATCACCTCGTCTGCGGCGTCCCGCGCACCCTGGCCGATCATGATCGCGACCCGTTCGCCGGCGTTGAGGATCTCGGCCGCGGCACGCAACCCGTCCTCATCCGGCAGCACGGAGGCCCCGGAGATCCCCTTGCTGGAGGGGACCATCTTGAACTCGTGCCGGGGCGGTGAGTACTCCAGCGTCTGCACGTCACCGGGGATGATGACCGCGGTGACCGTCTGCCGCGCCTGGGCGGTGCGCATGGCCCGGTCCAGCACGTTGGGCAGCTGTTCGGGCACCATCACCATCTCGAGGTACTCGGAAGCGACGTCCTTGTAGAGCGCCATCAGGTCGATTTCCTGCTGGTAGGACCCACCCATGGCGCTGCGCGCCGTCTGGCCGATCAGCGCGACCACCGGCACCCCATCGAGCTTGGCGTCGTAGAGACCGTTGAGCAGATGGATCGCGCCCGGACCGGACGTGGCCACGCACACCCCGACACGACCGGAGAACTTCGCGTAACCGACCGCCTCGAACGCGGCCAGCTCCTCGTGCCGCGACTGCACGAAGCGAGGCCGGTTCTCCGCCCGCTCCCACGCCGCCAGCAAACCGTTGATCCCGTCACCGGCATAGGAAAAGACGTGTTCGACGCCCCATTCCCGCAGTCGGCGAAGGACGAAATCCGCCACCAGTTCCGACACTACCGCACCTCCTCGCATCCGCCGCGCCGCCAAAACCTGTTGGCGGCGGCTTGCCTGGCCCTACCCAGAAGCGCGCCCCGGCTAACGCGGTGAGCCGCCTGGGCGCACATCGACGGAGTTCGCGCCGACCGCGCGGCTCACCGCACAGAGCGCTTGGCGCACGACAGCGTTGCCCCGCACGATGAGCCGCGTGTCGTTGACAGCGGCGTGTTTCCTGGCCGTACCCAGCAGCCTCACCCCGGACTCGCTCATCGACGACACGTCGCTGAGGTCGAGCACCACGGTCCGCACGCAGGAACGCAGCCGATACTTTGACCAAGTCCCAGAGGCGGGGGATCTCGGTCTCGCTGAGATCCCCCGTGAAGCGCAGCACCACCACGTCACGGCAGGGCCGTGTGGTCGTCACGCGGAAGGGTTCGCGGCCGCTGGCCGACATGAGCCGTTCAGCCTCGCTGCACGGCCATGGTCACGCCGACGGCTCCGAGCACGACCACGATCGCACCGCTGATCACGTTGCTGATCACGACCGGGGCGGTGGAGACGGCGCCGTTCATGACCCACTGCGAGATGATCATCCAAATGCCGAGCAGCGGGCACAGCCAGGACATGCCGTGCAGCCGGCCGAAGGCCGAGGCGTACCCAAGACCCAGCCCGGCCACCGTCAGCCCGATCACCAGGTTGTTGACGGCGAGTGCCGCCGAGCCCGCGAACCCGACGATCCACGGCGACAGGGCGACGTACAACCCGGCCAGCACGATCAGACCGTCCACGATCTGGGCGGTCGACGTTGCCGCGGCTTCCTCGTAGCGATGCCGCAACCCCGCGAGATCCGTCCGCCGGGCGAGAGGAATTTGTTGACTCGTCATGATGCACCCCCTCTTCGTGCTCCAGGTGCTATTACCAGGTTGACATGCAGTTTTGCACTATGCAAGACTTGCGCATGTGAAAGCTTCCGGAGCCGGGAGCCGCACCGTCGCGGCCGATCCCGTGGATGCGTTCGAGAAGGTCACGCGCATGCTGGTCGGCCTGGCCACCCGAAGCCTGGCCCAGGTCGAGGACGAGACGATCTCGGTCGCACAGTTCCGCGTGCTGTCGGTCCTCGACGAGCAAGGGCCGCTCGCGTCGTCCAAGACCGCCGCGGCCCTCGGACTCAACGCGTCGTCGGTAACCCGCCTCGCCGACCGGCTGGAGACGGCCGGTTTCGTGACCCGGACGCGCGAACGCGACAACCGCAGCGTGGTCACGCTGGCGCTCACCACCGAAGGCAGAAGACTCGTCCACCAGGTGCTGGCGTGGCGACGCACAGCCCTGACCCGGCTGCTCCAGAAACTCGACCCCGACGAAGTCGCCACGGCGGCCAACACACTGACAAAGCTGGCCACGCTCGCCGCCACCGACAGCGAACTCGCCGACCTGATGCCCTATCCACACGGCTGATCCAGCCATCCACCACCGGAAACCATTGCTTCGAGGTGCATCAGAAAGTCGACCCCGCCGCGGCGGACGACTGGTTCGCAGACCGTCAGGGCACTCACGCGACCGCGCCGTAGCCGAGCGGCCTGGCCACGTCGTCCAGTTCCTTCGAGTCCTGGGTGTGCCACTCCGGCAGAGTGACCAGACCCGGGTCGACCAGGTCGAGGCCGTCGAACCAGGACAGGATCTCGGCGTGGTCGCGCGGGTACACGGGTTCGCCGGCTGCCTCGTACGCGCCGCGCAGCAGTTCCATCTCGGCACGCAGCGCCGGCGAGGCGTGTTCGGCGGTCAGGGTGGACACGGCGACCAGCGAGCCGGGCGCGAGGCGTTGCTGGTAGGCGCGGATCAGCTCGGCTGGTTGCGGGTCCTTGAAGTACAGCAGCACGCCGACGACGAGAAGCCCGACCGGCTGGCTGAAGTCGAGCAGCCGGCGGGTGTCCGGATGGTCGAGCACTGCGGACAGGTCGCGCATGTCGGCCTGGATGATCGTCGTCGTCTCCGACCCTCCCAGCACGTGCTGGGCGTGGTGGTAGGCCACCGGCTCGTTGTCGACGTAGACCACGCGGGCCAGGACGCCGGCGGCGTCGGCGACCTGGTGGGTGTTGCCGACCGTGGGGATGCCGGAGCCGAGGTCGAGGAACTGGCGGATGCCCCGGTCGAGGCAGTAGCGCACGGCGCGACGCAGGAACGACCGGTTCAGCCGGGTCACGGCCGGGATGCTCGGCGCGATGGCCAGCACTTGGTCGGCGAACTCGCGGTCGGCGGCGAAGTTGTGCGAGCCGCCGAGGAAGTAGTCGTAGGCGCGGGCCGCGCTCGGCTGGTTGGTGTCCACGGTCGCTGGTAAGTCGGGCACAGGGTCCAAGATCGACACGGTGCGGCTCCCTCATGGTTCCGATGGGCACTCGTCAGTATCGCCTCAGCGGCCAGCTGCTCATCACCCCTCTCGCTCGTATCCCGGCGGTCCCCGCCTTTCGCCTGGAAGCCCGGCTCAAGCGGGCCGGGGCCCCGCCGATGCTTGAGTGTCGCTGGGGGGGTGCGGACCGGCCAGCGCTCATCGGAGCACATCCGCACTCGCCGCCTTCCGCTCATGGCTGGATTCAGCATGCCGGTAGTTTGCGCTTCTTCGACCTCCGGGATCGGCGAGTCGCCGCACCGGCCAGTGTCGATCGCCCGGGCACGTGGGGCGAGCGGTCAGGGACCGGTCACGAGTTCGCGTCGTAGACCAGCGTGCCGCGCAGGTAGGTCGCCAGCACGTCCGTCTCGTGGATCCTGCGGGTGTCGATGTCGAACAGGTTCTGGGAGAGGAGGATGAAATCCGCGGACTTCCCCACTTCGATGCTGCCAACGCGCTCACCGAGACCCATCGCTTCGGCCGCGTGCCGGGTGAAGCTGATCAGCGCTTCATGGAGGGTGAGCCGCTGCTCGGGGTTGACCGCCTCCTCGCTTCCTCCCGGCGCTTCACGGGTGACCATCGTTTCGATCCCGGTCCAGGGGTGCGGAACGGGAAGGGCGACCGGCCAGTCGGAACCGGCCGCGACAGTGGCCCCGGAATCCACGAGGTCCCTCAGCGGCCAGGATTTCTTCATGGTCTCGGCCGACACGCAGGTCGCCAGGCTGTCCTGGATGATGCTCGGGTACCACAGGTACGGCGACGCGTCCGCGACGACGCCCAGCTCGCCGAACCTCTGCACGTCGGACTGGTCGATGAAGAGATTGTGCGCGATGTGGAAGATCGGCCGCGATCCGTGCCGCCGGCGCATGATCGCGATCGCGTCCAGAGCCATCCTCGTCGACCCGTCCCCGGCCGCGTGGATCTTCACCCCGCGTCCCGCGGAGACCGCTTCCTCGAGTTCCTCGACGAGCCCGTCCAGGTCGTACAGGCATTCCCCGGAACTCTGCCCGTGGTTGCACCCGAGCGGGAGGTAGGGATCCAGCATCGAGGCGGTCCGCGTCATGGGAACGCCGTCGAGGAACACTTTGATGAATCCCACGTGGAGCAGTTCGGAACCGAACTGCTCGGATACCGAAAGCAGCTCCTTGCCGGTGATTCCGGGTTCCGCGAGCAGCGGTCGCGCCACTGTGGATGCCATGACCCGGAGGGTGAGTTCGCCCTCGGCCTCCAGCTTCGACAGCGTGCGCAGTGCGGGCTCCATCGTCGCGGCTTCGCAGACGGTAGTGACCCCGTACTGGTTGCACAGCTTCGCGGCGGTCGCGAACGTGCCGCGGTACCGCTCCTCCGGGTTCTTGATGCTCGCGACGAACGCCTCTTCCGCCAGCCGGGACGCCTGTTCCCACAGGACGCCGGTGAGGCGGCCCGCTTCGTCGCGAACACACGTACCGTCCTCGGGATCGGGGGAATCGTCCTTGACTCCCATCGCCTCGAGTGTGGCGCTGTTGACCCACCTGTTGTGCATCGTGTCGTCCTTGAGCACCACGGGACGCCCGCCGGCCGCCTCATCGAGTTTGGCGAGCATGTCGACGTTCGCGAGCTTCTCCATCGTCAACGAACCGACGATCCCGCCGACGATCCACTCGTCCGGTCCCAGTTCCGCCGCCCATGCCGCGATCGCTTCGCAGATCTCGTCGGGTCCGTAGTGCGGCGGAATCCGCAGCTCCCACGCCGCGGCCGCCCCACCCAGGCCGAGATGGATGTGGACGTCGCAGATTCCCGGCATGAGCATCTTGCAACCCGCGTCGAGGACGGCCGTTTCCGGACCGGCCAGGCGCATGATTTCCTCGGTGCTTCCGACGGCGGTGAACACGCCGTCGGCGACGGCGAGTGCCTCGGCCGTGGTTCCCGCCGCATCGCCGGTGAACACGTTGGCATTGACGATGATCAGATCGGGTGTGTTGGTCATAGCGTCCTCCACGCAACCCGACAGCGTGTCGGGATGCTCGTCTCTCGCAGGAGTAGGGGGTGTTGCCGGTGATTTGGTGATCGGGTGCCTACGTGGCGGGGGACATGAGGGTGGCCGCGTGGACGGCGGGACGCCGGTCCGCCCACGGCATCGCGTCCTCCAGCTGGGCGGCGACCCGCAACAGCATTGCTTCCGAACAGGCCGGACCGGCCAGCTGGACACCGATGGGCAGACCCTGCGCGGACTGGGCGAGCGGCAGGCTGATCGCGGGAGTGCCGGTCTGGTTGAACAGGGGGGTGAAGGAGCAGGCGTCGAAGATCCGCGTGGTCCACTCGAACGCGCTGAGGTCCGCGTTCGCGTCGAGGTGGCCCAGCAGCGGTGCGGGGGTGTTCATGGTGGGCGTCAGCAGGAGGTCGTACTCCGTGAAGAACCGGCCGACCTCGCGTGAGACGGTGTTGACAGCCGCCAGGGCGTTGCCGAGGTCGATCCCGCTGACCGTGCGGCCGTATTCGACGCAGGCCCACGTGGTGCGTTCGAGGTTCTCCGGGCCGGCCGTTGTGCCGGTCATTGCCTCGATCCTGGCGACGGATCCGGCCAGGAAGGACGACCACAGAACGTGGTTCGCGTTCAGGAACGACTCCCACTCGATGTCCGGCGTCCGGCGTTCGACGTCGTGTCCTGCCGCTTCGAGCACCCTGGCGACGGCATCGACCGCCCCGGCCACCTCCGGGTCCACGTAGCTGCCCGCCCAGGACTCGGTGTGCACGGCGATCCGCAGCCGCCCCGGGTCGGCGCCCACCTCCTCGACCCATGGGCGCGCGGGCGGGGCGATGACGTACGGATCGCCCGGATAGCTCACGGCCACCTCGTCGAGCAGTGCGGCGGTGTCCCGGACCGTGCGGGTCACCGCGAGCTCGGCGCCCATCCCGTAGAGCGCCTCGGCCGAGTCCGGCCCCACGGGCACCCGACCTCGGCCGGGCTTCAGCCCGACCAGTCCGTTGCAGGCGGCGGGCACCCGGATGGATCCGCCGCCGTCGTTGGCGTGCGCGATCGGGATCGCCCCCGCGGCGACGAGCACCGCCGCGCCGCCGCTGGACCCGCCGGCGCTGTGGGCGGTGTTCCACGGATTGCGCGTCGAACCGTAGGCCAGTGCCTCGGAGTTGCCGTTGAATCCCAACTCCGGGGTCGTCGTCACGGCCAGCGTCGCCAGGCCGGCTGCACGGAAGCGTGCCATCAGATGCGTGTCCGCCGGAGGCACGAAACCCTCGCCGAGCAGGCGCGTCCCCATGCGCGTCGGCACTCCTGCCGCGTGGCAGACGATGTCCTTGATCGCGAACGGAACGCCGGCGAACCGGCCGTCGGCGGCGTAGTCGAGCGGACGGTCGAAGGGTCCTTCGGCGACCGCGTTCACTTCCTCGTCCACCCGGTTGATAGCCGCAGTGGCCAGTGCGGTGACCTCGTCGGCGCTGATCTCCCCGGATGCGATGACCGCGGCCAGGGCCGTCGCGTCGAGGGCGGTGTATTCGTCGATGTACATCAAGCTCTCCCTCTGCCGTGCCGGGTGTGGCTCGTCGACCGGCCAAGCCCCCGGAAAGCTACGAGGCTGTGAGGTGCCGTACATCGGCCGAAAAGCCGTTCCTCCCGCGCCTCGGATGTGCTTCCGGCAGGGGGCACCGGGCAGGGGGCAGGCTCGTCGAGTAGGGACACGACCGCGTCGAGTCCGACGTCGATCGAGTGCCGATATCGCTCTACAACACGTTCCCTACGCTTGACACCGCCGTGTGTCCGCCGTCAGGATCCGACCGGTAACGGAGGTTCGGAATGGCCGCGGACGTACGGTGGTGGGCTCAGCTCGCCGGGGAGATCCGCGCCGCAAGCCGCGGTGACCTGTCCATCGAGGTCCCCCTCCGCGCCGTGCGTGACAAGCTCGGTTTCGACTGCGTCGCGCTGGTCGCCTGTGGACTTCCGCGTGCCGGTGGCACCACGCACACCGCCCTCATCAACCTCGGCTATACGGCGGAGACCCTCGCCTACATCACGACGACGTACAGCCGGACGTGCCCGGTCCACCGGCTCGCGGTGCGACGGGGCACTCCCCTGCGATTCGTGGACGTGCCGTTCGACCTCCGCGAGACCCGTACGTACCGAGAAGCGATACTGCCCAACCGGTTTCGCGAAGGGATGACCCTGCCGTTGGCGCCGCCGGCTACCGGTGCGGCGATTCCGGGCTTCGTCGCGATGAGCTCGACACACGCCACACCGCTCGACGACGAGTCACGGCTGGCGCTGATGATGCTGTCGCACGATCTCGCCGGGCTCATCGACCCCGGCGCCGAAGCCGGTGACACCGTGGCCGACGTGGTCCTCCGGATCACGCACGACCTGGTCGAGGTCCGGGCCGGAGAACTTGGAGATGTGCCGCTCACCAGTGCCGAGCTTCACCTCGCCGTGCGATCCGCCGTCGCCAGTGCGGCGGGCCACGTCGGCTTTCACCACCGTGCCGCTGACGGCACCTGGTGGCACGTCCGAGCGGCGCGCCACCCCGGCGCGGTTCTCGTCCGGTTCGGCCGAGTTACGGCGTTCGGTTGCCTCACCAGCCGTGAACTCGACGTGGTCGGCCTGGTCGCCCGGGGATGGTCCAACGAACGGATCTCCCAGGCGCTGGGCATCGCGGTCCGCACCGTACGAAGCCACGTCGAGTCGTTGCTCATCAAGCTCGATTGCCCCAATCGCACCACGCTCGCCCGCACCGCCTTCGAGCACGAGCTCGACACTGTTGACGCCCTGCGGGTCGCGAATCACTGACTGCGGGGGCAGCGCCCGGTTTCGTTCCCGTTGCGGGATGAATCCGGGCCCTCGTTTCTACGCACCGGAAAGCCTACCGGTTCCACATAGGACGGTTGCGATATGGTGCTCGTCAAGGCTTCCTGCGCGGCGCGCCTCGACGAGATCGCCGCCGCGCTCACGTGACCCGGCGGCTTGGGGCGGCATATCGTCCGCGTATCGAAAATCGCATACGTGCTGACAACACGGCGCTGTCTTGACTTGAGACATGGCCTCCGGCGAATTGGGTTCGATCTACAGCGAAGCGACCACGGACCGTCGCGCCCGAACGATGGCCGAGCCATCTCCCTCGTCCATCCCGACGACAGGACTCGCGGTCTTCGGATGCGGCCAGGACGAAGCCGCCTTGTTCCAGGAGATAGGGCCACGCCTCGGATTGTCGCCCACCATCACCGAGGCCGCCGTCTGCGAGACCAACGCTGAACTGGCACGTGGCAACCGATGCATCAGCGTGAACCACAAGACTCAGATCACCAATCCGACGCTTCTGGCGCTCAGCAAGGCCGGTGTGGAATACATCTCCACCAGAAGCATCGGCTACAACCACATCGACCTGGAGTACGCCGAGCGCGTCGGCATCTCGGTGGGCAACGTCGCCTACTCACCGGACAGCGTGGCCGACTGCACGTTGATGTTGATGCTGATGGCCGTGCGCCACGCGAAATCCACCATCCGCCGCACCGACGCTCATGACTATCGGCTGAGCGACGCTCGCGGCAAGGAGCTGCGGGACCTGACCGTCGGGGTGATCGGAACAGGCCGCATCGGCACAGCGGTTATCGACCGGCTGCGAGGCTTCGGCTGCCGCGTGCTGGCCCACGACAGCCGGCATCAAGCCTCGGTCGACTGCGTACCGCTCGATGAACTGATCGAGCAGAGCGACATCGTCACGCTCCATACCCCGCTCACCGCGGACACCCATCATCTCCTCGATCGTCATCGCATCGAGCGGATGAAGCCCGGCGCGTACGTCGTCAACACAGGGCGCGGCCCGCTGCTCGATACCGAGGCTCTCCTGTCGGCGTTGGAGAGCGGCAGGTTGGGCGGTGCGGCGCTGGATGTCCTCGAAGGCGAGGAAGGCATCTTCTACGCCGACTGCCGGACCAGGCATATCGAGAACGAGGCCTTGGTGCGGCTGCAGCGCCTGCCGAATGTGCTGATCAGTCCGCACTCCGCCTATTACACGGACCACGCCCTGAAAGACACCGTCGAGAACAGTCTCATCAACTGCCTGAACTTCGAGAGCGGGAAAACAACATGAGCAGGTTGAAGGTCGGAATCATCTTCGGTGGCGCGTCCGAAGAGCATCCCGTCTCCGTCAAATCGGCGCAAGAGGTCGCCAGGAACCTCGACACCGAAAAGTACGAACCGTTCTGGATCGGCATCACCACTGGCGGCGATTGGAAGCTCTGCGACGGCCCTGGCGCGGATTGGGAGAACGGCAGCGCTCGTCCAGCCATGCTGTCACCCGCCCGGAGTGTGCACGGCCTGCTGGTCATGGGGCAGGAGGGCTATGAGGCGAGACGCCTCGACGTCGTCTTTCCCGTGCTTCACGGCAAGCTCGGCGAGGACGGCGCGATCCAGGGCTTGCTGGACCTCTCCGGCATCCCCTACGTCGGCTGCGACGTCCAGAGCTCGGCCGTGTGCATGGACAAGTCCCTGGCTTACACCGTCGCCAAGAGCGCAGGAATCGCCACGCCGAACTTCTGGGTCGTCGAGGAGAACGAGGAGGTCGACCCCGACCGCCTCCCCTATCCCGTCTTCGTGAAGCCGGCTCGATCAGGTTCATCGTTCGGCGTCAGCAAAGTCACCGGCAAAGACGAGTTGCCGAGCGCGCTGAGCGCAGCGCGACAGTACGACTCGAGGGTTCTGATCGAGGAGGCGGTGGCCGGCGGCGAGATCGGCTGCGCGGTCCTCGGGGAACTGTTCGGCCTGATCGTGGGCGAGGTGGACCGCGTTGACCTCTCGCACGGATTCTTCAGAATCCACCAGGAGGACTCACCCGAGACCGGATCGGAGAACTCGACCTTCATCGTTCCCGCCGACATCTCCGACGAATCGCGCCAGCTCGTCCAGGAGACCGCCAAGACCATCTACCGCACCCTGGGCTGCAAGGGACTTGCCCGCGTCGACATGTTCCTCACCGACGACGGGCGGGTGGTCCTCAACGAGGTCAACACCATGCCCGGCATGACGTCTTACAGCCGATACCCGCGGATGATGGCCGCCGCAGGGGTGCCGCTGTCCGATCTGATCGACCGGCTCATCTCGATGACACTGCACGGGAAGAAGCGATGAACGACGACTTCGTCTACGTTGACGATCGGGTGCCGGGCGTCCGCTGGGATGCCAAGTACGCCACCTGGGACAACTTCACCGGCAAACCCGTAGACGGCTATCTCGCGAATCGCATCGTCGGCACCCGGTCCCTGTGCGCGGCCCTGGAGCAAGCACGCGAGAAGGCCGCCTCCCTTGGCTTCGGGCTGCTTCTCTGGGACGGGTATCGCCCCCAACGCGCCGTCGACTGCTTCCTACGCTGGTCGGAACAGCCCGAGGATGGCCGGACCAAACTGCGGCACTACCCGAACATCGACCGGCCCCAGATGTTCAAGAACGGATATGTGGCCGCGAAGTCGGGCCACAGCAGGGGCAGCGCCGTCGACCTGACCCTCTATCACCTCGCCACCGGCGAGCTTGCTCCCATGGGTGGCGGCCACGACCTCATGGACCCGATCTCACGTCATCGAGCCCGGGGAATCACGCCGACCGAGGCCCAGAACCGCGAGCACCTCCGTTCCATCATGGAGGACTGCGGATTCGATCGGTACGACCGCGAATGGTGGCACTACACGCTGAGGAACGAGCCTCATCCTGATGTCTACTTCGACTTTCCCATCACGTGACCGGAGTCTCCATTGCGTCTCGCAGTGGGGACATTTGGAACGCAACGACGAGGTCGTCATGCGGCGCACCGACCCATCGGGGCTGGAGGTCTTCTTGGGTGGCACCGATCCTTCGCGACTGCACGACTGGGCCTCCGACGGATACCGCTCAAGCGAGGAATACCTGTTCTGGTCCCGCAAGGTCTGCGGTCTAGCGTGCCTGCAGTCGCTGCTCCGGGGATGGACCGACATCCGGCTGCCGATGGGCGAACTCCTCGCGCTGGCCCTCGACTGGGGCTGCTACGTGGTGGAGCCCTCCGGCAAGGTCCAAGGACTCATCTACCGGCCGTTCATGGCCTGGGTCAGCTCGCAGTTCGGATTTCACTGCGAACTGGTCGAGCACACGCCCATTCACGTATCCAGCCGAGAGGTGCGACCCGGACAGGTCATGATCGCGTCCGTATCACCTGAGATTCGCGACCCGAACACCCATGAGCCCCAACGTGGAGGCCACCTCGTGCTGGTCTATGCGGTCGATGACGGTGTAGTGCGGTTCCACAATCCGTCGGGCTACTCCCACAATTCAGACTCTGCATCGCTACCCGTGCATGCATTCGAGCGGTTCCACGCGAACCGAGGAATCTTGATCAGGAGGACATCGTGATGCCAGGCGAGCCGCCACCGCGCGTCGTCGTCGCTGGTGGTCATTCGGCAGGGCACATCGAGCCCGCGATGAACTTCGCCGACGCGCTGCGCCGTCTGGAGCCCACTGCCGAGATCGCGCCTGGGGCCGAATCACCGCACTGGTCGTCTCCGACCGAGCACGCGGATACGGCGGCGACTCCCGGCTCGTCGAGGCCGCCGAGTCTTTCGCCGCTGGCCACGGATGCGTTCGGATGGAGGTCACCAGCAATGATCGCCGGCCGGACGCGCACAGGTTCTACGCGCGACGCGGGTACACCGGCCAAGCTGGAATCTCGTCCGGCTTCCTACGTGACCTGCCGAGCTGTCGCGGGTAGTCGCACCGTGACGCAGAGCCCGCCGTCGGCGCGCGGGCCGAGCGAGAGCGTTCCGTCGTGCGCTTGGGTGATGCTCTTGGCGATCGCCAGACCGAGGCCGGCACCTATGTGGTCGCTGCGGACGCGATCGGTGCCGCGCTGGAACGGCTCGGTGAGGGTGGAGACCACGTGCGGGCTGAGCTTGTCGCCGGTGTTCTCGACCGTGAGCACGGCGCCCTCTGGACCGACAGCGGTGCTGACCTGAACGGTGCCGTATTCGGGCAGGTTGTGGACGATCGCGTTGTGCAGGAGGTTCGTGGTCAACTGCAGCAGGAGCGCATGGGACCCGATGGTCGGGGTAATGTCCCCGGAGGTTTCAATGACGACGCCGTGCTTCTCGGCAAGCGGGAGGAGTGTTTCGGTGGCTTCTTCCGCGATGAGCGACAAATCAACGTCACCTCGGGCGAAGGAGCGCTGGTCGGTGCGGCTGAGCAGCAGCAGTGCTTCGGTGAGGTCGATCGCTCGGGCGTTGACGACGCGGAGGCGTTCATCGAGCTCGCTGCTTTCCCGGTTCGGATCGTTGCGAGCGACGTCGAGCAGGGCCTGCGTGATCGCAAGTGGAGTACGCAGCTCGTGGGAAGCGTTGGCTGCGAAGCGCTGCTGTTCGGCGACATGCGCTTCGAGCCGTGCGAGCATGCCGTCGAAGGCGTCAGCGAGCTCCCGGAACTCGTCCTGGCGCCCCTCCAACTCGATCCGGTGAGAGAGCGAACCCTTCGCAGCCGTGCGCGTAGCATCGGCGAGGCGGGTCAGCGGGGCCAGCATCCGCCCAGCGAGAATCCACCCTCCGGCGAGACCGAACACCAGGAGGAACACGATCGCGCCGGCGGCCGCCGGCGCGAAGTCACGCAGCAGCTCGGTGCCCGAAGGCGCGATCACAACCTCGCCAGCGTCCTGTGCCCTCTCCCGGTAGTCGGCCAGGAACCCCGCAAACGCCCCGAGCAGCACGGCGCCGGCCAGCATGAGGAAGCCGGCATAGCTGAAGGTGAGCTTGAGACGAACGCTCAACCCAGGCGCCCTATCCACATTCGCCTCCCTCGCTCCCGGCGTCCGGTCCCGTGTCGATGCGGTAGCCGACGCCAGGCACCGTGGCGATCAGCCAGGGTTCGCCGAGCCGCTTGCGCAGTGCGGATACCGTGATGCGCACGGCGTTGGTGAACGGGTCGGCATTCTCATCCCAAGCCCGTTCCAGGAGCTCTTCGGCGCTGATGACACCGCCTTCGGCGGCCACGAGGACTTCGAGCACCGCGAACTGCTTCCGGGTGAGCGCGACGTACCGGCCGTCCCGGTAGACCTCGCGGCGGAACGGGTCCAGCCGCAGGCCGGCGAGCTCCCGCACTGGCGGCCTGTTGTGGGCACGCCTGCGGTCGAGGGCTCTGAGACGGAGCACGAGTTCCTGCAGCGCGAACGGCTTGGTGAGGTAGTCATCGGCGCCGAGCTCGAACCCGGAAGCCTTGTCGTCCAGCCGGTCCGCAGCGGTGAGCATCAGGATCGGCATGCCGCTGCCTGAAGCGACGATGCGTTCGGCAACCTCGTCGCCGGAGGGCCCGGGGATGTCGCGGTCGAGGACGGCGATGTCGTAGGCGTTGATGCTCAGCATCTCCAGAGCGGTGTCGCCGTCTCCGGCGATGTCGGCCGCGATCGCTTCCAGGCGCAGTCCATCGCGGATGGCCTCGGCCATGTAGGGCTCATCCTCGACAACCAGCACACGCATGCTCTCAATCGTAGGAGCGGGCGGATATCGCCGACGTATCGAAAACCGCGTGCAAGCTGGTGGCAACACGGTGCCGCCTTGGCTGGCGACATGAGTAACCGGCCCCATCAAGGCATCGCCAACGCCCGCCCACCATGCCCACTCCCCCAACCGATCATCGACCCTGAACAGATCAACCGACTCGACATACGAAGGCACGATCGCCTCGGCGGCATCCTCCACGAGTACCGGCATGCCGCATGACCAGGGCGGATGAGGTTCTCGGCAGAGGCAACTCCGCGGAAGAGGAGGAACGTCCCTTTGACCGTCCTTCGCATACCTGATCGCAGGCTGCGACGAGTGAAAGACCGCGCCGGTAGAGTTGCTGCTCAGGCGAGCACACCTCTCCATCGGATCCGTGGACGACAATGTTGATCGCTGGAAGCGTAGAGGTTGCGATCGGGAGGAACACGATGAGCGACGAGATTCGGCACGCCAGCGTCGACCTGCGGACCGACCGGGCGCACGGCGCGCGGATCTACGACTACATCCTGGGCGGCAAGGACAACTACGCCGTCGACCGGGCTGCCGCGGAGGCCACCAAGCAGGTCTGGCCCGCGCTTCCAGTGCATATGCGCGCCAACCGCGAATTCATGCACCGCGCCGGCCGCTACCTGGCCACCGAGTGCGGCATCGACCAGTTCCTGGACATCGGTACCGGCATTCCCACCTCGCCGAACTTGCACGAGGTCGTGCAGGAGGTGCGGCCGGAGGCCCGCGTCGTCTACACCGACAACGACCCCATCGTGCTCGTGCACGCCCGCGCGCTGATGTCCAGCACCAAGCAGGGCTGCACTGCTTACGTGGACGCCGACCTACGCGACCCGGACACGATCCTGGCCTCCCAGGAGTTCCGCGAGACCTTGGACCCGAGCCGGCCGATCGGGCTGATGCTCATCGCGGTCGTGCACTTCATCGAAGACGACGACGAGGCACTGGACGTCGTGCGGCGGATCATCGACGTGCTGCCCTCCGGCAGCTACATGGCCGCCACGATCGCCACCGACGACTTCGCCCCGGAGATGCTGGCGGAGGTCCGCCGGACCTACCACGCGCACGGCGAGACCCTGCGCTGGCGCTCCCAGGCCCAGGCCGCCCGATTCTTCGACGGCCTCGAACTGGTCGAGCCCGGGATCGTCCAGATGCACAAGTGGCGCCCGGACTCCGACGCCGGCCTCGCCGTCCCGGAGGCCGACATCGCCATGTACGGCGCCATCTCCCGCAAGCCCTGAGCCAAGCCCGCTGTGCCTGGATAGCCCCGGGGGGCTATCCAGGCACACGGACCTGAACCAGAGTCAGCTCAACCAGTACGCCACCAAAAATGCCACCGGTCGCTGGCAGGCGGTCAGGCCGTCGACCTGCTCAGCGAATGTTCTGACTGGACAGTCCTGGCCACAACCGGATCCGCGACTCACCCCGGCCGACGCGAACTGGCTGGCTGACTGGCCGAGAACGGCATCCGGTAGTTCCCAGCGCTCGAGCTGATGCCTGGGCCCTCTCCAGCGTTGCGGGGTGCTTAAGGCGTGCGAAGAGCACATCCCCCGGCTCTGACGAGTGGAGAAAACAGACAAGATCGATCGGATATTTGTTCGCTCACGACAATGGGCACGGCGCAAGCCTCGGCCATCCTCGGCATGGAGCGGTTGCGTCGAATCACGGGAGGGCTGGTCATGGTCGGCGATATCGAAAACGCCCGTCGTGGTCCGCGGATCGCGTTCGTGACCGGCGCACGCCCGGCCAACCATGCGACCAACTGGTTCGAACAGGCGCGCAACCGGCGGTGACCGCCCCTCTCGGCCGATACAGCACCGCGGCTCTTCGGTAGTACGCAGTCTGCGTATTACCAAGATCAGCGAGCCCTGAACGGACCGCCGGCTCCGGCACTGCGCGCCTGCACGCGCTACCGCACCGAGACATGTTCCGGCATCATCCGCGTCGCGGAACGTTGATCAACGAAGCGGACACGGGCTGCGATGCACGCGCCGCCACACACCCGGGACCTCGCTGATCAACACCGGCCTCGCTCGGGCAAGCCACCGCCACCTCTCTAACCGCCGAAGACATTTCGGTGGTTAGAGATCCGCGACCAAACCAATCGATCGACACAGAGGAATACCATGACCACTACTCAACGCCGCTGGTTGACCCAGGATGCTTACGACCGGTTGCGGGACGAGCTCGGAGAACTGCTCGCCCACCGTTCCGCTGGTTCTGAACGTGGCGATGGCACGGTCGACAGCGAGTTCGTGGATGAGGGGCGTCGGCGCGCCCGCATCCGCGAGATCCAGGGGTTGCTGTACGACGCGGTGGTCGGTGAAGCACCACCAGACGACGGGGTCGCCGAGCCCGGCATGGTCCTCACCGTCCGCTTCGACGACGGCGAGACCGAAACGTTCCTGCTCGGTACGCGTGATGGAGCCGACCTCGGCGGGCTTGCGGTCTACTCGCCCGAGTCACCCCTCGGGGCCGCCCTGTCCGGGGCCAGACAGGGCGAGCAACGGACGTACAGCGTTCCCAATGGTGGGACGGCGCAAGTAACGCTCCTGCGAGCGGTACCCCACGGGCACCACCGTCCGTAGACGCCCGAAAAACAGCACGGGACCGCGCCACCGACACGTGACGGGCGGCCGTGGTCCTGGGGGCGGCGTGGCAGGTGTGACACATGATCCGCTCGTCCGTGTCCAGATGTGAACCGTCGACTTACCACAAGGGGTGCGCCGGGCACGTGGGTACGTTCTCGATCGCTGCCTACGACGTAGTCGCTGGTGCGCAGGTGTCGCGGTCAGTACCCGGATGCCTTCGATCGGGGCGTTGTTGGTGTTCGCCCGTTGCTCGGGATCGACGGCTTGGAGCTGCTTCGATGCGCGTCGTCGTCCGCTACGAACACGACCACGCCGGGGACGTGGTGCACGCCGCCGACGACCACTCCCGGCTGGCCTGCACCGAAGCCCTCGACGACGAGAAAGCCGACGCCGCCGCAGGTTCTGGCTAACAGCTCGTAACGAGCGTGTCCGATTGCCGGCAGCGACGACCGTCAACGGGTCTGCCCCGGTCCCCGCCCGAATTCCTGCCGACGCCCGCACCTGATCGACGGATCACCGGACGGAGCGCAAGGTCCTCTCGTCTGGCTCGACGAGGACGCTCCCGTCGTGGAAGACCACCGTCGGAACCTTGCGGACGTTGCCGTTCGCGGCGAGGGCCTCGTCCCACCGCCCGGGATCCTGGTCAAGGTCGATCCACTCGTATGTGCGTCTCATGTCATCGAGGACGCGCAGTGCAAGCTGGGTGTCAGGGCAGCCCGGGCGACCATAGACACGAATGGCGCTCTGGTCGGTTTGCGTCGTCATATCTGGCTCTCCTGTCATTGTGCGGTGTTCGAATCGCTGTGCGTCGGACGGGCCAGCGACGCTCACTGGCCGACCCGGTTGGCCTGATGCGCTAGGGGCCGTTGAGACCTGACCGGCGGATCAGCGGTGGGCGCCGAGCGTTTTGAGGGCGCCGGCCAACCGGTCCAGGGCGCCTGAGATCCACGGCAGCGACACCGGATCGTCGCTGTGCAGCGCTGTCCAGCGCTGCTCGGTGGTTCGCCCGTAGAGGAGACTCGTCGCTACCCGGAAGCGCAGGCTCTCCGGTGCGTCACCGAAGTGTTCGCCGGCGAGCACGCCGATGCCGTGTTCGTCGAGGAGGTGATCAGCGAGCGCGACTCCCGTCTCGATGCCGCGGGCCGCCAGCACCGGGCGCAGGGCTTCGAGGTCGGGATACAGGTAAAAGGCGGCCTGCGGCTCCCGGCAGGCGGCACCCGCCTTCGTGAACACCGCATGAGTCGCGCGGGCCACCGCCGCGTGCAGCCGTCGGCTTTCGGCGATGTGCCCGGTGACAGCGGGTGGTGCGTCATAGATGTAGGCAGCCGCCGCCTGCATGGGACCGGCGAGGCAGGACCACAGCTCGCTGCCGATTCCGGCGATCCGATCAGCGATGCGCTGTCCGGTCGGTCCAGGTGGGGTGCGCAGGTAACCGACGCGCCAGCCACCAAGCGACATGGTCTTGCTCAGGCCGCCGGTGACGATTGTCCGGTCCGGTACCAGCGTCGCCGGGCTGTGCGTCGTGGTGGGGTCATAGGCGAGGTCGCGGTAGATCTCGTCGCTGATGATGGTCAGGTCATGCCGGTCGGCGAGCTCGCAGATGCGGCGGATCAGCTCGGCGCTCGCCACGGTTCCGGTGGGGTTGTCCGGGAGGGTGAGGATCATGATCCGTGGATCGGCGCCGTCGACGCGGGCGGTGGTGAGCGCGGGCTCAAGTAGGTCGGGATCGGGGACACCGCCCGCGGCGACCGGGATCGGCACTGGGATCGCGCGTTTGCCGGTCAGCCGGATCTGCGCCGCATAGGTGACCCATGACGGGGCAGCCAACACGACGTCGCCGGGCAGCGCGGCGAGTGCGGCATACAGCAGTGGTTTGCTGCCCGGGGCAAGCAGGATCTGGTCGGCGGCGGTGGGCAGACCCCCGCGCGAGAGGTATCCGGCGACGGATTCGCGAGCCCGGACCGTCCCGGCGACGGGCGTGTAGGAGTTCTCATCGGCTCCCTTCGCCAGCGCGGCGGCTGCTTCGGGGAGTACGGGCAGACCGGCTTCACCGAAGCCGAGGTGGATGATGTCCTCGCCCGCCGCGCGACGCGCGCTGATCGCGTCATTGAGGGCGAGGGTCGCTGAGCGCGAAACCACGGGTTCTCCTGGAATCCAAGGGAAAATGCGGGTGTGGTGGGGTTCGACCGGGCGGCGGTGCCCGATTCGCCGGGGCGTCGGATCAGCTCTCCGCCACGGGAAGGTCGTACAGCCGGCGCACGCTCGTGCCCAGCTTGCTGATGTCGGCGCCGTAAACGTGGACCGAGATCACCGTCGTCTCCTCGGCGTTGCGCACTAGGTGGATATCGCCGGGCGGGGCGAAGCCGCATGCGGTGCCGGGTCCGTTGACGACGTCGGCGGCCGGGACGAGACGGGCGGTGGTGCCCTCCCCGCGCAGTTCGTATCGCCGCTCGGTCTCCGCGCCCTCGTAGACGCCGGTGACGCACCAGGCGACGTGATCGTGGATGGGGGTCTGCTGTCCGGGTTGCCAGACCAGTGCTACGAGGGAGAAGCTGCCGTCCGGCTCGGCGTGCACGATGTGCTGTCGGTACCGCTCCGAGTCGCCCGCGCGGTACTCGGCCGGTAGCAGATTCGGTCGTGACAGGAAGGGTTCGAGCTGTCTGGCCACGAGTCGCGCCGACTCGGCGGGTGGCCGTTCGAGACACACGACGTCGCGCACCGCGGAGACGAGTTCGGCGAGAAGCGGCGTGCGGTGCACGACAGGGACGGGGCTCATGTGGACTCCGATCAATAGGTGCGATGGACGTAACGAGGGGCTGCGCCGAGGCCAACGAGGAGCGTCAGTCGAGGCCGTCGAGCAGGTCGGTGATCAGGTCGTCGACGTTCTCGATCCCCACCGAAATCCGGACGAGATCGCCGGGCACCTCGAGCGGGGTGCCTACAGCGGAGGCATGCGTCATCCGCGCCGGGTGCTCGATCAGCGACTCGACACCGCCCAGGGATTCGGCGAGGGTGAAAATCCGCGTCTTGTTGCAGACAGAGAGTGCGGCCTGCTCGCCACCGGCCAGCCGGAAGGAGATCATGCCGCCGAACCGCCGCATCTGTTTGCGAGCGAGGTCGTGGCCGTCGTGGTGGGGCAGGCCCGGATAGAGGACCTCGTGCACGGCGGGGTGCGTGTCGAGCGCCGCGGCGATCCGTTCGGCGTTGTCGCAGTGGCGGTCCATCCGCACGCCCAAGGTCTTCACACCACGGAGGGTCAGCCACGAGTCGAAGGGCCCGGCGATGGCCCCGGCGGCGAACTGGTGGAAGTGAATACGCTCGGCCAGCTCGGCGTCCTGGACGATCACGGCGCCGCCCACCACGTCGGAGTGGCCTCCGATGTACTTGGTGGTGGAGTGCACGACGATGTCCGCGCCGAGGGTCAGCGGCTGCTGCAGGTACGGCGAAGCGAAGGTGTTGTCCACGGCGAGGAGCGCGTTCGCGTCCGCGGCGATGCTCGCCAGGCCGGCGATGTCGGTGATGCCCAGCAGTGGGTTTGTTGGTGTCTCGCACCAGATCAGCCGGGTCTCCGGACGGATAGCCGCGCGGACGGCGGCGAGATCAGCCAGCGGGGCCGGGGTCGTGGTCAGGCCCCAACGGGCGAGCACCCGGGTGAACAGGCGGAGCGATCCGCCGTAGGCGTCATCCGGGATGATCACATGGTCTCCCGGCGCGCATACCGCACGGACCACGGCGTCCTCGGCCGCCAGCCCACTGGCGAATGCGCTGGCATGCGTACCGCTTTCCAGCGCCGCAAGGCATTCCTCGAGCGCGGAACGCGTCGGGTTGGCCGCTCTGCTGTACTCGTAACCGCCGCGCAGCGCCCCCACACCGTCCTGCTTGTAGGTCGAGGTCTGGTAGATCGGCGGAACCACCGCGCCGGTGCCCGAGTCCGGCTCCTGTCCGGCGTGGATCGCGAGGGTTTCGAACCCGTGCAGCTGTGTCATGGGCATGAGCCTGCCGGGCAACGACCCATGCGGTCTACTTCGAGATTCTTGCCGTCGTAGCGGCTATCGCTTATGGCTGGCGGAACGCACGAGCTGTGTCCAAGCGTTCACCCATCCCCGTGCATCCCATCGGCGGCTTGCTGCAACGCCTCCAGCATCAGCCTGGTGACCGGGACGTTCTGGTGACCAGCCAGCGTGTACGCCGCAACGGTTCGGGAGTCCGCAGGGATCACCGGCCGGCTGACGATCTTCGGGTGACGGATGAACGACTGCACCATGCTCGGCATCACGGCGATGCCCAACCCGGCGGCCACCAGACTCTGCACGGCGAGGTTGTCGTCGGTGGTGAAGTCGATATCCGGTTCGAAACCGGCCGCCGCGCAGGACTGGACGAAGTGGCTCCGGCAGCGCACGCAACCGGCGATCCAGCGTTCCTCGGCGAGCTGGGCCAGCTCGACCGATCGCCGCCGGGCCAGCGGATGGCTCCGCGGCAGCAGGACGATCAGCGGGTCGTCGAGCAGTTCGAGCATGAACAGCTCGTCCGGGTCGGGTTGCTCGCTCGCGGCCTCGTAGGTGAACGCCAGGGCGATGTCGCAGTCGCCGCGCCGCAAGGCGTCGACCGACGCCGGTGGCTCGCCCTCCAGCAGCTCGATCCGGATTCCAGGATGCCGAGCCTTGATCGACGCCACGGTCGGCGGGATCAGCGTCGCACTCGCGCTGGGGAACGCACAGATCCGGATGCGGCCGGCCTTCAAGCGGGTGATCGCGGTCATCTGGTTCTGCGCGGAGGAGATCGATCCGAGGATGCCTTCGGCGTGGCGTGCGAGAACCTCGCCGGCCTCGGTGAGCCGAAGCCCCCGGCCCGCCCGCACGAACAGCGGTGTGCCCACCGAGCGCTCAAGTCCCTTCATCTGCTGACTGATCGCCGGCTGCGTGTAACCGAGATTCCTTGCCGCTGCGGCGAAGGAGCCGGTGCGCACGACCTCGTCGAACACCCATACATGCCTTGAGTCGAACATCTCCGAACAATAAGCATTTCTTTGGGAGGTGTAAATAAGTCATGTCTGGACTTCGATCGGGATCCTGGGCGATCGTTGCGCAACCCACTCGTACCGATAGGCGGCGCCCATCCCTCCCGCCGCTGCATCTCCTTCGCCGTATACCGGTCAGGAGCGGTTCGCGCTCCCTGAGAACACAAGGCGACTTGATGAATCCATCACGTAGACCGACCTCTCGCATGGTCCTGGCCACGCTCGTCACCGCGCTCACCCTGCTGGTGCCCGCATGCGCATCCGGTAATGCCGGTATCACCACCGCCAACGGCGTCAAGCTGGTCAAGGCAGGCCAGCTCACAACGTGCACCCATCTGCCCTACCCGCCGTTCCAGTTCGAAAAGGACAACGAGGTCGTCGGGTTCGACGTGGCGATGATCGATCTCGTCGCCGGGCAGCTCGGCGTCCAGCAGGTCATCGTCGACAAGCCCTTCGAGACCATCAAGACCGGCGCCGACCTCAACGCAGGGGTATGCGACATCGCGGCGGCGGGCATGACGATCATCGACGCGCGCAAGAAGAACCTGGACTTCTCGTATCCCTACTTCAACGCCACGCAGGCGCTACTGGTCCGCAAAGGCGTCGCGGCAACCTCGATGGACGACATCAAGGCCCACCACCTCAAGCTGGGTTCGCAGTCCTCGACCACCGGCGAGGACTACGCACACGGCCACGATGTGGATTCGCAGTCCTTCGAAAGCTCCGACGCAGAGCTGAACGGCCTGCGCACCGGCCAGGTCGACGCGGTGATCCAGGACTACCCGGTAGTGCAGAACTGGCTCAAGGACCCGGCGAACGCCGAGAAGTTCCAGCTCGCGGCCAACCTGGAAACCGGCGAACGTTACGGCTTCGCCGTGAAGAAGGACGGAAACCCGCAACTGCTACAGATGATCAACAAGGCGATCCAGCAGGCGAAGCAGGACGGGACCTACAAGAAGTTCTACGAGCAGTGGATCGGGCCGATGCCGGCCGGAGTGGAGGGACCATGACTACCCAGGCCCCGGAAGTGGCCCCCGAGTCACCGCAACCCCTGTCTGGCGCGCGTCGCTGGCGGTCACCACGCCGCAGGCGGCTGCTGGTCCGCAACGCGCAGTACGCGGTATTCGTCGTAGCCCTGGTCCTCGTCGGTGTCCTCGCGGACTGGCAACGGCTTGGTCAGCAATTCCTGGAACCGTCCGTAGCGCTGCTGCTCTTCCCGGACCTGATCACGGTGGCCCTGTTCAACACGATCACCTACACGGTCGCCGGATTCGCCGTAGGCCTCGTGCTGGGTCTGCTGATCGCATTGATGCGGCTGTCCTCGGTCGGACCGTACCGATGGGTCGCAATGGCCTACATCGAACTGTTCCGCGGACTGCCCGCCCTGCTCATCTTCATCTTCGTCGGGGTCGGCGTACCCCTGGCCTTCCCCGGACTCACCTTCCCCGGTGGCGCATACGGTCAGGTCGCCTGCGCCCTCGGACTGGTCTCCGCCGCGTACATGGCTGAAACCATCCGGGCCGGCATCCAAGCCGTCCCACCCGGACAGCTGGAAGCCTCCCGCACCCTGGGCATGTCGCACGGCATGGCGATGCGGACGATCGTGCTGCCCCAGGCATTCCGGATCATCGTGCCGCCGCTGACGAACGAACTCGTCCTGCTGTTCAAGGACTCCTCACTCGTGCTCTTCCTCGGAGTCACGCTAGGACAGCGGGAACTCACCAAGTTCGGGCGCGACCTAGCCAGCCAGCAGGCGAACACGACACCGATCTTCGTAGCAGGCCTGTGCTACCTGCTGATCACCATCCCGCTCGGCTACGTGGTGCGCCGCCTCGAAGCCCGGCACGCGACGGCCAGGTGACGCCGATGTCCTCCGTGACCGAGCCAGCAGGACCGACCCGGATAACCAGCATCGGAAGAGGCAGGGACGCCGACATGACCGCCGCGATCGAGATTCAGCGTCTGCACAAGTCCTTCGGCCCCCTGGACGTGTTGCGCGGCATTGACTTCAGCATCACGCCTGGGGAGGTGGTGTGCGTCATCGGGCCCTCCGGTTCAGGCAAGTCCACACTGCTGCGGTGTGCCAACCTGCTGGAGGAGCCGAGCAGCGGGCGGGTTCTCGTCGGCGGCGTCGACATCACCGATCCCGACGTGGACATCGACCGGGTGCGCCGCCGGATCGGCATGGTGTACCAGCAGTTCAACCTCTTCCCGCACCTGAACGTACTGAAGAACCTGACCATCGCCCAGCGCAAGGTGCTCAAGCGCGGGGAGGCCGAATCGGTTCGCATCGCTCGGGAGAACCTGGCCCGGGTCGGCCTGGCGGAAAAGGAACTCAGCTATCCCGCACAACTGTCCGGCGGCCAGCAACAGCGAGTCGCCATCGCGAGGGCGCTCGCCATGGGGCCAGAGCTGATGTTGTTCGACGAACCGACCAGCGCACTCGACCCCGAACTCGTCGGCGAGGTGCTGCGGGTGATGCGCGGCCTCGCCGGCGACGGGATGACGATGATGGTCGTGACCCACGAGATGGGCTTCGCACGCGACGTCGCTGACCGCGTCGTCTTCATGGACGGCGGCGTCGTCGTCGAGGAGGGCCCACCGCACGAGGTCCTGGGCAGTCCTCGGCACGAACGGACTCGGTCGTTCTTGTCCAGGGTTATCCAGGCGGAGAAGATGAACACCGCCACGGAAAACACTGCCTAGGATTCAATGCCGGTCGTCCAAGGTTTTTTGCACACCGAGACATATCTTGATCGGTACGCGCAGAAACCTGATCGCAAGCCGCGGAAATCGCGTACGCGGTACTGGTGGATCGGACTCAAGTGCTGCTTCACCGGCCCCCTGTCAAGCCGGGGACGCGGTGGTCGACCGGTCAGCAAATTTGCTGACGCCGACCAGGCGGTCTCCACCGGGAGCAGGAATCATTCTTGCCACGACACCAGGAGGAGCGGGAGATCGCAAGGTGTCCGGCGTCAGGATCACCGGCCGCGCAGCGGTGCCTGCGCCGGACATCGTCGGCGTAGTGTCAAGGGTGGCTTCCGGCAGGTATCCAGGGTCACCAGCCAAGATGAAAAACGCTCAATGGAATCAGGTGGTACCAACATGATGTTGATCGAGGAAAGGGTATGATGGTTGCGCTGGCGCGTTATCCGCGGTATCCGTTGGGGCACTTCCCGACGCCTCTGGAACCATTGACACGGCTGACTGACCGGCTGCGCGACACGTATCGCAGCGTTCCGTCGCTGTGGATCAAGCGGGACGACTGTACAGGGCTGGCCACCGGCGGTAACAAAACGCGGAAGTTGGAATTCCTGGTGGGCGAGGCGCTTCAACAGGGCGCCGACACGCTTATCACCCAGGGTGCCCTCCAGTCGAACCACGCGCGGCAGACCGCGGCCGCGGCGGTCCTGGCGGGAATGCACTGCAGCCTGTTGCTGGAGTGCCGGCAGGAAAGTGACGAGGACTACGAGCGATCAGGCAACGTGCTGCTCGACGAAATCCTTCGGGCCCAGATCGTGGACCGTCTTCCGACTGGCACTGATATGCAGGCTGCGATGGAAGAACTGGCGGAGCGATTGCGGGGCGAGGGCCGGCGCCCGTTCGTCATTCCTGTCGGCGGGTCCAACCCGACCGGGGCGCTTGGCTACGTCGCCTGCGCCGAGGAGCTCGACGCGGCCCCGATCCCGATCGACTGGGTTGTGCACGCCACGGGCAGCGCCGGCACCCAGGCAGGATTGGTCGCCGGTCTCAGACTGCTCCGCCACGACGCCAAGGTGCTGGGTGTCTGCGTTTCACGGAATGAAGATCTGCAGCGTTCCTTGGTGCATCAGCTCGCGCAGGACACTGCCGCAAAGTGCGGCGCGGACATCCATCTCCCCGAAGACGCCGTGCTGGTCGACGATCGGTGGGTGGGCGGCGGCTACGGAGTGCCGACGGATGGGATGGTGGAGGCGGTCCGGTTGCTGGCCACCACCGAGGGCATCCTGCTGGACCCGGTGTACTCCGGAAAGGCATTGGCAGGGTTGCTCGGCAACATCGCGGAGGGGCGATTCAAACCGGAGGAGAACGTCGTCTTCCTTCACACCGGGGGCAGCGTCGGCCTCTTCGCGTACCGTTCGACGTTCGCGCCGTCGACGACCTGATCGACCCCCGCGGCAAAAGATCGCCCCGTTCTGCCCTCACCGCAGAACGCCGTCGACGTGTTCGCCGGCGAGTGGTCTTCCCAGCTGCCCGTGCCGCTGCAGCACGACCCCGCCCGTCCATGGCTTTCGGCCGGGATGGTTCGGAGACCACCCCGGCCGTTCAGTCAGGTTCGTGCCGGAGCGAACTCGACGTCCTTGGTTTCCGGGCCGAGCTTCGCGCCGATCCAGGTCAGCACGCCGCTGAGTACGATCAGCACCACCGGCGTGTAGGCGTAGGGCAGCACCGTGGACAGCCCGACCATGTAAACGCTGTAGAACGACGGAATGATGAGCGACACGCTGTAGGCGAATCCATAGCCGGAGGCGCGCACGTTCGTCGGGAACGCTTCCAGGAGATACACGGTCGCCACCCCGTACGGCCCGACCGCAACAACCAGGCCGAGTGTGTAGATCACCATCGCGAGCGTGAAGTTCCCCCCGCCCTGGAGCAGGCTCACCATCGTGAAGAACGTGATGGCCGCGACGGTTGCAGTGCCGGCCCCGGTCAGCATCAGCACGCGGCGCCTGCCGAAGCGCTGTCCGAGATGCCCGTACACCAGATAGCCGGCGAACAGCGCGACGTTGGCGAGCAACAGCGCGAGGGTCACTGCGTTGGCGTCCTGCTTGAGCTGCGAGATCAGCAGTCCTGTGACCGGAGTGATGATCGACTGGACAGCGAACCACAGTCCGCTCATCAACAACAGCGCCTGGACGAGCCGCCGCGCGTTGTCGCCTGCGAACAATTGCCGCAACGGAGGCTTCGACACCTGCGCACCCGCGGACTTCGCCTCCGCCTTCCACACCTCGGATTCCTCGATGGAGCGGTAGAAGTAGATGAAGAAGAGGATGCCCAGGGCGCCGCCGATGAGGAACGGGATTCGCCACCCCCACTGGACGTAGGGGGAGTTGAGGTCGTCATGTGGAAGCAATGCCAGCAGCGGTAGGGTGACCACCGAGATCGCGATGTAGCCCACCGGGTAGGCGGATGCGATGAACGCCCCGACCAGCCCGCGCCGGGGCTTGGGGCAAGCTTCCATGGCCAGCGGGTTGGCGCTGGTGTATTCGCCGCCCATGAATATGCCGCCGACGAGCCTCAGGAACATGAGGGAGAACAGAGCGCCGTAGCCCCAAGCCTGGTATCCGGGTAGCAGTGCCATCAGAAAGGTAGCGACGGTGAATCCGGCTACGGCGATCAGGGTGGATCGGCGTCGGCCGATCTTGTCGCTGAGGTGGCCGAAGAGGATCGAGCCGATCGGGCGGCCGATGAGCGTCACGGCGAAGGTCAGGTAGAACAGGGTGATTTCCAGCGTGGCTGAGATGTTCTCCGGCTGGAAGTAGTGGATCGCCGGGGCCAGCGCCACCACGGGCAGGTAGATGTCGAAGTAGTCGACCGCGAAACCGAAGAACGCAGCGCGGGCCGCGCGCTTGGCGGGCACCGGCATCGGAGCCGGCTTGCCGCCCGGTGGTCTCTCCGTGCGCACGGGTGTTGAGGCGTGATCCATTGTGGGCGCTCCTCTCGGGAAGGCACCGTGATTCGGAAGGTGGTCTTGTTGGTTGTGGTGATTCCTCTTGTGCGGGCGGGCCCCGGGATCGTCCGGGGCCCGCCCGCCGTCGGTGTCGTTGCTCAGACCGGCTACTCTCCCGCCACGTCCGGCAGGCCGGTCGCGATCAGCTGACGAGCCAGGTCCAGATCTTGTTTGCGGCCCGAGGTCAGCGCCGCCACCACTCGATCGTCCTGCAGGTACCAGACCGTGAAGTCCCCGCTGCCGACCGATCCGGCGACTCGTTCGGAGTCCCACTCGTCGGCTGGGCCGACGTACTCCAGCCGCGCCAGGTCAGCCAGGTCTGTCCAGAAGTACGGGATTTCGCGGTGCTCGACGGCGGCTCCGAGCATGTTGCGGGCGGCGGTGATCCCCTGTGCGATGGCGTGCTCTTCGTGTTCGAGGCGTAGCCGGCGCCGGTGCACCGTGCTGTCGTACTCGCACGCGTCGCCTGCGGCGTAGACGTGTTCGGCGCTGGTCCGAAGCGTTGCGTCGCAGGCGATTCCGCCGGTGGGGCCGATCGTCAATCCCGCGGCTTTCGCTAGCTTGGTGTCCGGCACGGCACCGATCCCCACGACGACCAGATCTGCCGGGATGTGTCGTCCGGAAGTGGTTCGCACGCCATCTACCTGGCCTTCTCCGGAGAAGGCAGCGACCTGCTCGCCACAGACCAGCTCGACCCCGCGGCTGCGCAGCAGGCCGCTGACGTGGTCGGCGACGGTGGCGCCGAAGGCGGTCTCCAGCGGTGCCCGTTCTGGCATCACCATCGTGCAGTGCACCCCGAACGCAGTCAGCGACGCGGCGACCTCGGTGGCGATGAACGATCCTCCGACCAGCACGGCTCGCCTGGCCTGCGCGGCGTGGGAGCGCAGTTTTTGCGCGTTGCCCGGTGCCCGAAGGTAGTGGATCCCGTCCAGCGCGGCCCCGTCAACGTTGAGCCGTCGCACCATCGCGCCGGTGGCGAGCAGGGCACGCTGGTAGTGCAGCACGGACTTGTTCGCCAGGGTCGCGGTCCGTCCTGCGGTATCCAGTGACACCACTGCGGAGCGTGTCAGAAGCCCGACGTGGTTGTCCTCCCACCAGCTTGCGGGGTGCACGGCGATGTCGTGGACGTCAGCATCCGGCCCGAGCAGTGCCTTGGTGATCGGCGGCCGGTGGTACGGGCCTAGGAGCTCGCGCGTCACCAGAGTGATCGAGCCGTCGAAGCCCTGCTTGCGCAGTTCTGCCGCCGCGGCGGCAGAGGCCACCCCACCGCCGACGAGCAGAACGTCTACATCGGACTCGGTCATGTCAGTCTCCGTCGTAGGGTTCGAAGTCGCTCTTGCGGGCCCCGCAGACCGGGCACACCCAGTCGTCGGGGATGTCTTCGAACGCGGTGCCCGGCGGGATGCCGCCCTCCGGATCCCCTTCCGCGGGGTCGTAGATGTCCCCGCACGACACGCAGATCCACTTCTGCGCCACGACTGCCGTGGACATGTCTTCCTCCCTAGTCGTCTTGCCCGCCGGCCCACCGGGTTCGGCTGGGGTCCAGCAGTGGGCGCAGGTCGCGGTGCCTGGCCCAGGCCAGCGATTCGAGTTCGAGTGCGTCGAGCTCGACGGTTTGACGGGTGCGCAGATCCTCGATGCGCAGCCGTGGCCGACCGGAGTCCTGCTCGCGCACGCTGATTCCGACGATCGCGAATTCGTTGCGGACGACGATCCGATCGGGGTCGGGTTCGAGCGCGGCGAGGATGTCCTCCAGCGGCATCCCCTCGCTGCTGGTCAGGCCTTCGTGAACCGGCATTCCAACGTCACCTTCTCGGCGGCGGCCAGCGCTTCGTTGACGTCGTCCTGGCCGGTGTAGGCGCGGTCGGCGATCGACCGAGCCGCCAGCGACACGGTGATCTCGGCGTCGAACGGGAACGGGTCGACGGTGACCACACCAGGCTTGACCGGGGTCAGCACCAGATCCGCACGCTCCCCCGCCACCCGGGTCGGGGCGAGCTGGATGGTCCGCGGTCCGGGCTGTTGGTCGATGCTCTTGAGCGTGGTGGCCAGCGGGACGGCAGGGGTGTCGGCCGGGGCGATGTCGGCCAGCGAGACGTACAGCGAGAACAGGTCCCACACCTGCAGCAGGTCGTAGTGGTACCACAGGCGGGCTTCGAAGTCGCTGCGGATGCCGTCCGCGGTGAGCTCCTTCTTGGTCTCCGCCCAGCGTCGTTCCTCCTCGGCGACGTGCTTCTCGCGGATCTCGTCCAGCGGTGTGGCGGTCGGTTTGATGCCCACGCCGCCGTCCTGCATGCCCCAGCGGTTCCGGTACAGCCCGGTCCAGTGCATGCTGACCAGCAGCCCGGCGTAGGCGTCCTCGTCGTAGATCCGGTCGACGCCGCGCTGGTAGAGCGGCAGGTGGTCCTCCAGCGGGATCTCCAGGAAGTGCAGGGGACGCTGGGCTTCGGCGTTGAACAGCGGCTCGGCGTCGGCTTCCCGCCAGCCGTCATCGTGTCGGGCGGTGCCGATGCTGACCTGCTCGCGGCGGGTCGGTGCCTCGAAGTCGGCGTTGCCCCAACGGAGGGTCAGGTCTCCGGCCAGCCGACCGTGTTCGTTCTGGTCGACCAGCACCAAGTTCCCGTTTCGTCGAGTGATGAGCATCGTGTCGTTTCCTTTCCAGGGGTGTCGGTCACACACGCGCGGCACACAGCGGCGCGGAGGGCTCGCAGCGCAACCGCCGGAGACTGGAGCAGCACGCTTGCACTGCCGTTCCGAGAGCGCACGGCAGTACGAGCCGTGCGTGGGCTGAGCGAACTCGCTGTTAAAGCAGCAAGCTGAGGTTGCCGAGCTGTCCGTCGTTGTTGATCAGCTCGACCTTCTTCCTGGCGATCTGCAGTTCCCCGCCCGCCCGGCGCAGCCGGTGGCGGTACTGCCCCGCATGAACGTGCTGCACCCCGGCGCGGTACTCGGCGACCAGGAAGGACGATTCCACGTCGAGTTCATCGCCATCGTCGGCGATGATGCGGATGTTGCCAACAAGGTGCACGGTGCGGGATGTGGGTTCCTGCGCGTAGGCCAGGCCGCTGTCCAGCCGCCAGACGCGTTCGGCGAGGTGCTGCATGTTGTCGTAGACGATGGACACTTCGCGGCGCGGGTCGATGTCGTCGGCGATGGCCGGGATCCAGTAGATCCCGTCCGGGGCGAACAGCTTCAGCCAGCCGGGGAAGTCGCGGGCGTCCAGCAACGCCGCCTCCGCGTGGAGGAAGTCTTCGATCTCACTCATCGCCGTCCTCCATCAATCCGAGCCATCGCCGCAAGTAAGCGCGCTGCGGGACCTCGTCCGACGAGCGTCCGATGCGGATCCCGGCTGCTTCGTCGACCACCTCGCGGTCCAGGCCGCGGCTCATCAGCGTCCAGTCGGCCGGGCTGGCCGAGCCTTCGATACCCCGCATCACCCGGTCGAAGCCGACCTCGATGTCGTCAGTCGATCCGAATCCGGCCGGCCCGTAGAAGATTTCGTGGTCTCGCAGGATCCGGTCGCGGACCTGTTCGTCGGCGTCCTTGGGCAACAGCGGGTAGAGGTACACCCAGGTCTCGTCGACCGAGCGCGGCACCACCAGCCGCAGGTGCGCACCGACGAACGCCAGGCTGGGGAAGATGTTGAGGTTGAACGGGATCAGCTCGCCGATGCCGATCGCGTGCGCGTTCTCACCAGCCTGTTCCAAGCGACCGTACTCGTGCACGGCGTGCCCGCCGCCCAGGTCGATACCGCGCCAGTCGGGGTTGGTACGGACGTTCTTCACCCACGGGCTGCTCTTTCCGGTGCGGTCCTTGAGGATGTCCAGCCAGCTCTTGTGCGTGAAGGAGAAGTGGTACGGGTCGATGGTGTTCTCGATCTGCAGCTTCCAGTTCCCGCGGTAGACGAGCTTGTGCGCGTGCGAGACCAGTTCCGGCCCGGAGACACCGATGTCGGCGATGAAGTCCAGGTAGCGGCGCGCGTTGCCGAGGTAGTCGGCGAGCGGCTCGATGCCCGGATCCAGGCTGGCGAAGACGAATCCGCGGTAGGACTCGGCACGGGGGACGTGCACCAGCCCCATCGCGGCCTTGTCGAAGTCCGGCCCGTAGCCGTCGTCGAAGGGCACGCCGACCAACTCGCCGGCAGAGTTGTAGGTCCAGCCGTGGTAAGCGCACCGGAAGAAGTTGGCGTTCCCGAATTCGCGTTGGCACACCGCCGAACCGCGGTGGCGACAGCGGTTGAACATCACGTTGATCGCGCCATCGTCTGCCGAACGGTTCACGATCAACGGCTGCCGCCCGATGTAGGCGGTCTTGTAGTCGCCGCCGGTGGGAATCTCGCTCTCGTGCGCCACGAAGACCCAAGTCCTGCCGAAGACCCGGCTGAGCTCGCGGGCGAAAATGGTCGGGTCGCGATAGATCCGGCTGCTCACCCGCCAGTCGTCGGTGATGAGCGGCTCCTTGGCCCGTTCCGCTGTTGTCATTCGTTCCTCCCGTACTCGGACAGATCTGGGATGACGCAGGACCGGATCGCCGTCGGGTCGGCGAGGCCGGCCAGTGCGTCCTCGGTGCGTTCGATCGGGAACCGTCCGGTGCACATCCGCTCCAGCGGGTAACGGCCCGACTCGATGAGCCGCAGGGCCGGCGGGACGAGGCTGCTCGGACGGCCTCGCACGGCGCGCAGCGTGAGCACCTTCCGGATCATGGCGTCCACCACGGTTTCCGCCGATCCGCCGCCGCCCTTGGCCAGCCCGACCTGCACCACGGTCGCCCGGTTCCCGGCCACGGCCATCGCGGTGTCAAGCGCGGCGGCCGAGTCCGCCGCGTTGATGACGGTGTCGGCCAGCGCTCCCCCGGTCAGCTCGGTGACCTGCTCGATGGCGTCTGTGGTCAGCGTACGGTCGGCGCCGAGGGCCTTGGCCACCTCGAGTCTGGTGGCGTCGGCCTCCTGGCCGATCACGATCACCGTTCCCGCACCGGCCTCCTTGGCGCCGATCACGCACGCCAGCCCGTGCGGCCCCGGCCCGACGATCACAACGGTGCCGCCCGGCCGCAGCCCGCCTACGCCGGCGACCCAATCCAGGCCGTTGGAGATCGGGATGTACAGCTGCACGAGCTCTGCCGGCACGTCGGCGGCGACCTTGTGCACGATGGCCTGCGGGTGCAGGTAGAGAAAGTCGCTGTAACCGCCGTACAGCCCGGGTCCGCTGTGGATGGACTTGCCGCCGTAGCGCGGCACTCGGCACATCTGGTACGAACCGGCCAGACAGGACCGGCAGGTGCCGCAGGGCAGGTACTCCTCGAGGACGATCCTGTCCCCTGCCTCGACGCCCCAGCGCGCGGCGGCCTGCGGTCCGATGTCGACGATCGTCCCGACGAGCTCATGTCCGAGCACGCACGGCAGCTCGTACAGCGGATTGACCCCGTGGTAGGCGGCCATGTCGGTGCCGCAGACCCCGGTAGCCTCCACCTTCAACAGTCCGTCATCTGCCCCGATCCGCGGCAGCGGCAGCTCTTCGATGGTCAGCTGCCGCTTCCCGTGCAGTACGACAGCTCTGCTGGTGGTCATGTCTCGTCCGCCTCCAGTTCCGCCTCTCCGCGATTTGCAGTGGTGGTTGCGTCCGGCTCGAATCCCGCGTTTCGCGGTTTCTTGTGGTTGGTTTGCATCACGGTCCCCTGGGGTGCGGTGGGGGAGGACTGAAGTTGACGTGTCATGCCCGAACCTCCTGATCAGCGCCGCGGATGACCGCCTCCGCCGCAGCCGCGGCGATGACTTCTCCGTACTTGGCCTGGATGTCGAACAACGCCGCCTCGTGGGGATCGACTGCCCGGTCGGCTACGGCCGTGCGCGGCACCAGCACGCGGTAGCCGTGCTGCATCGCGTCCACGACCGTGGCGCGCACGCACCCCGACGTCGTGGCACCGGTAACGATCACGCCATCGCACCGCTGCCCGGCGAGGAATGCCGCCAGATCGGTGCCGAAGAACCCGGACGCGAACAGCTTCCGCAGGACCGGCTCGCCGGCCTCCGGAGCCACCCGCTTGTCGAGCTGCGACCAGCGGCTGCCGACCGTGCACTCCCGCAACGCGGGGATCTTCTCCAGGAAGGGCTCGGCGATCGCCTCCGTCGCCTCGTCGTATTCGATCTTGGTGAACACCCGGGGAACCCCGACCGCTCGGGCAGCCGCGAGCAGCCGCGCGGTCTCCTCGACCGCTTCGTCTGCATCACAACCGAGAGCACAGCTTCGATCGGTGAATCCGAGGGTGAAGTCGACGACGATCAGGGCGGGTCGCCGGATCGGGCGTTGGGCGGCTCCGATGCCGCGTTCGCGGTAGAGCTCGACAGCGCTGGCCGACACGTTCACTCCTTCCATGGAAGACGTAAGTCGTATACAACTTCTCGACAGTGCGAGACAGGAAACAAGCAGAAGCCAGCACTTGCGGCGGCAGCAGATAGAATTCTATATTCCGATCGTGCGGCGCTTCGGCTCGGATGTCAAGCACAGGAAGGCGAGTTACCTGCCAGTAAGTCGACATAGCCGACAATCAAGGCCGCATTGACAGAGCGGCAGTCGGCTGCGAGGCCTCGATCCGAATCTCCACACAGCTTGGCCAGTCACGGGAAGTTGCATACAATTCTTCATCTGCTCCGAGGAGGACGCGATGACACTCGCCGGCCGGACGGCCTTGGTGACCGGGGCCGCGAGCGGGATCGGCGCGAGCTGCGCCCACCGACTCGCCCAGGACGGCGCCCATGTGCTCGTCCTCGACAACAACGGGGAAGCCGCGCGCGAGGTCGCCAGCGACATCGGCGGTCAGGCTGTGATCGTCGACCTCGCCGACCTAGCAGCCGTGGAGGAGGCGCTGGTCGGCTGCGAGGTCGACGTCGTGGTGAACAACGCCGGGATCCAGCACCTGGCGCTGCTCCACGAGTTCCCGCGCAAGGAGTTCACCCGGCTGCTCGACGTCATGGTCGAGGCTCCATTCCGCATCGCACGCGCGACGCTGCCCGGGATGTATGCGCGGCGCTGGGGCCGGTTCGTGCACATCACGTCGATCCGCGGGGTGCGCGGCGACCGTCGCAAGGCCGCCTACGTCGCCGCGAAGCACGCCGTGGAGGGCCTGTCCAAGACGATCGCGTTGGAAGGCGCCGAGAACGGCGTGACCTCGAACTGCATCAGCCCGGCCTGGGTGGAAACACCGCTCACGCGCGAACTCGCGCAGCGGCAGGCCGACATCCACGGCACGACACCCGACCAGATCCTCACCGACGTGATGCTCGGTGGAGCCGCGATCAAGGAACTCGTCGCACCGGAGGAGATCGCCGACCTGGTCGCCCACCTGTGCTCGGGGTCCGCCCGGCACACCACCGGGACCTCCATCCCGGTCGACGGGGGGTGGCTGGCCGGATGAGCCGCCGAAACCGCAGCAGGCAAGGAGAAACCATGCAAACGGCACCACGACGGCACGGGGTCGGAGCGAGAACGCCCCGCCGGGAAGACGAACGTCACCTGTCCGGACGCGGGTCCTTCATCGCAGACCTGGCCATGCCGGGCCTGCGCGAGGTCGCCTTCGTCCGCAGCCAGGTCGCCCACGGCCGACTGTCCTCGGTGACCGCCCCCGAGGGGGCACCGCCCGGCTCGGTGTGGACTGCCGAGGATCTCGCCCCGTTGGCCGATCCGCTGACTGCGACGTCCACACTGGATGGTTTCCGGGCCGCTCCGATGCCCAATCTGGCGTTCGGCAAGGTGCGCTACGTCGGCGAGCCCGTGGCGCTGGCGATTGCCGGCACCCGCGCCGAGGCCGAAGACCTCGCCGCCACGGTGACCGTTGACATCGAGCCGCTGCCTGCGGTCGCGGACCACCACGCGGCGCTAGCCGCCGGGAGCCTGGTGCACGACGACTGGCCGGACAACATCTTCGCCACCACCTCCGGCGAGGCCGGCGACATCGACTCGGCCACCCGGGACGCCGCTGTGTCGATCACCCGCGAATACACCATGCGCCGCCAGGCCGTGGTACCGCTGGAGACCCGGGGCGTGATCGCCTACTTCGACCGCGCCGCCGACCAGCTCGTCGTGTGGTCGTCGACGCAGACCCCGCACATGATCCGCGACATGATCGCCCTCCAGTTGGGCATCGAGGCAAGGCGGGTGCGGGTGATCGCGCCGGACATGGGTGGTGGGTTCGGCGCGAAGTGCTCGGTCTACCCGGAGGAGATCACCCTCGCCGCCATCGCCCTGCGGCTGGACCACCCAGTCCGCTGGGTGGAGGACCGCTGGGAGTCGATGGTCTCGTCCACCCAGTCCCGCGACCACCACTACCGGATCACGGCGCACGCCGCCGTGGACGGCACGCTGCTCGGCGTCGAGGCCGACATCGTGGTCGACGGCGGCGCCTACTCGGTCCACCCGTGGACCGCGACGATGGACGCCACCATGGCCGCCGCGATGATCCCCGGCCCGTACCGACTGCGCAACTACCGGTTCCGCACCCGCAGCGTCGCCAGCAACAAGACGCCATCCGGCCCGTACCGCGGCGTCGCCCGGCCCGGGGCATGCTTCGCGATCGAGCGCACCCTCGACGACCTCGCCCACGAACTCGGCATCGAACCCTGGCAGATGCGCGTCACCAACATGGTCCGTCCCTCGGACATGCCCTACACGTCGGTGACGAACAAGGTCTACGACAGCGGTGACTACGAGGAGGCGGTCCGCCAGGCGACCGTCCTCATCGGACATGCCGAGTGGCGAGCCAAGCAGCGCGCAATGGATCCGACGTCGCGGCGGCGCATCGGGATCGGTTACGGCTCGTTCACCGAGCAGACCGCACACGGCTGCATCGAATGGGCCTCGCGAGGCTTGGCCATCACCATCGGCACCGAGGGCGCCCGGCTGGCGATGGACGCCACCGGCAGCCTCACCCTGTCGGTGGGGATCAAGAGCCACGGCCAAGGCTCGGAGACGACGCTCGCGCAGGTGGTCAGCGAGGTCTTCGACGTGCATCCCGCACGGGTGACGGTCGTGCACGGCGACACTGCGCTGACCCCGCGCGGCGACGGCACATTCGCGTCCCGGTCAATGGTCATGTCGGGTGGCGCGACACTCGGCGCAGCCCGCGCGCTCGCCGAGAAGGTGCTGCGCATCGGCTCGGTGCTGCTCGACGAACCGGCCGAGCAGCTGGAGCTTCGCGACGGCACTGTGCACGGCTCGCGCGGCTCGGTGGGCCTCGCCGAACTGGCCAAGGAGTTCTTGTTCACCCCGGACCACGTACCAGGTGTCGAAGCTGGTCTCGAGGCCACCTACTACTACCGGCCGGAAGTGCAGACCGGCGCGTTCACCTACGCCACGCACGCCGTCGTGGCGGAGGTCGACCTGGACACCGGCGACGTCCGGCTGCTCGACTACGCCATCGTCGAGGACTGCGGAACCGTGGTGAACCCGCAGATCGTCGAGGGCCAGATCATCGGCGGCATCGCCCAGGGCATCGGCACCGCGCTGCTCGAAGAGCTGGTGTACGACGCCGACGGACAGCCGAAGTCCACCAGCTTCCTGGACTACCTGCTGCCCGGCGCCACCGAAGTCCCGGAGATCAAGATCGGCCACCTGGAGACGCCGTCGCCCTACACCGCCTTCGGCATGAAGGGAGCCGGTGAGGGCGGTGCGATCGCCCCACCTGCCGCGATCGGCAACGCCATCACAGATGCACTGCGCGAATTCAACGTCCGGATCGGCGAAACCCCGATAACACCCGCGCGGGTGTGGAACGCGCTGCAGCACGCCTCGGCCGCACAGCCCGCGGGGGTGGCCCGATGAAGCCCGCCGAATTCCAATACCACAAGCCGGTGGCGGTGGCCGATGCCGTGCGGTTGCTGCACGAACTCGGCGACGGTGCCAAGGTCATCGCGGGCGGGCAGAGCTTGCTGCCGATCATGAACCTCCGCCTGGCGGAGCCGAGCCATCTGGTCGACATCACCGGCATCCCCGAGCTCCGCGGATCCGAAGTCACCGGATCCGCCGGGCACTACGGTGCGGCCACGACGCACATGATGGTGGAGGACGGACTCGTTCCCGATGTCACGGGCGGTCTGCTCGCGCATGCGGCCGGCGGCATCGGCTATCGGGCCATCAGGACGCGTGGCACGCTGGGCGGAAGCCTCGCGCACGCCGACTCCAGTGCCGAATGGCCGACCGTCATGTCCGCAGTGGACGCCGTGGTGACCGCGGCGTCGGTCCGGGGCACCCGCCGGATTCCGGTCCGGAAACTGCTGTTCGGATTCTTCACCACTGCCCTGGAACCGGATGAGCTGATCACCTCGGTAGAAGTGCCCGCCTTCTCCTCCGACGTGCGCTGGGCCTTGCACAAAACCGCTCGCAAACCGGGCGAGTTCGCCGAATCCATGGCCGTTGTGCTCCGCCGTCCGACCGGTAGCGAGCTGTGGCTCGGCGCGGCCCGCGACACGCCGGTGCGGCTCGGCACGACCGAAACCGCTGTGCACACCCGACCGGCCGCTGACATCCCGCTCGCCGAGCTCGTCGAGGCGGTCGCCGCCGACACCGACTGCGAAGGACACGCGCTGCAACTGCACGCCGTAACGGTGCAACGGGCACTGCGCGCCGCAGAACGGGAGGAAACTCATGCCTGACAACACGATTCGGCTCACCGTCAACGGGCGGGACGTCGAGGTCGCCGTTCCGGCGCGCACCTCGCTGGCCGACCTGCTCCGCGACCACCTGGGCCTCACCGGCACGCACCTCGGATGCGAACAGGGCGTGTGCGGTGCGTGCACCGTCCTGGTCGACGAACTGCCCACCCGGGCCTGCCTCACCCTCGCCGCAGCATGCGACGGATCTGAGGTCATCACCGTCGAAGGACTGACCGGTCCCGACGCCGACCGGCTTCGAGCGTGCTTCTCCCGGGAAGGCGCACTGCAGTGCGGCTTCTGCACTCCGGGGATGCTGCTGTCCGCCTTCGACCTGGTGCGCCGCCGCGAAGAACTTTCCAGGAACCAGGTGTGCGTCGCGATGTCCGGCAACATCTGCCGCTGCACCGGATACAACGGCATCGTCCGCGCAGTGCAGTCGGCCATCGGCGAGGGCATCGAAGCCGAAACCCACACACCCGCGAGTTGAGGAGAAAGCTGTGCAATTCACCAACGACTTCATCGTCCCCGCCGCGCTCGACGAAGCGTGGACCCTGCTCACCGACGTTCCACGGATCGCCCCCTGTTTGCCGGGCGCGACCGTCCAGCCGGGTGACAACGGCGAGTACGCAGGCGCCGTGACGGTCAAGGTGGGGCCGATCAAGCTGTCCTACCAGGGCACCGCGCACTTCCGCGAGCTCGATTCCACCAACCACCGCATGGTGCTCGACGCCCAGGGCAAGGAGGACAGCGGCAAGGGAGCCGCCGGCGCGATCGTCACCGTCGAGCTGCACAGCGCGGGGCCGGACAAGACCGAGGTGCAGGTGCGCACCGAACTCCAGGTCACCGGCAAGGTCGCGCAATTCGGGCGGAACGCCATGGCCGACATCGGTACGCGCCTGATCGGTCAGTTCGCCACGAACCTCGAGGCCCTGCTGTCCGCCGACGGCGCAACGCACACCTCCGAAACGACCACCCGCAGGGCACCAGCGCAACCTCAGGCACAGGACGATGCCGGGCTCGACGCGCTGTCACTGCTTATCCCCGTCGCCAAGCGCTACGCGCCGACCGTCGCGGCGTTCCTTCTCGGCGCGATCCTCACTGCGCTGATCAGCCGGCTTCGAGGTCCTCGTGCTGCAGCACGGCGTGTTGAGCCGTCCTGATGTGCACCTTCATGATCATCTCGGCAGTCTCGGAATCGCGGCGCCGGAACGCTTCCACGAGTTCCCGGTGGTGCTCGACACTGCGCGCCAAGTCTCGTTCGGTGTACCGGAGGAAGGTCCGGCGCACCAACGGCAGCCCCATCACACCGGAAAGCAGGAACACCAGGCTGTCGTTCTCGGTGGCATCCAGGATCATCGCGTGGAACTCGTTGTTCAACGCGGCGGCCCGCTGCAAAGCACCTGATCCACTCGCCTTGATCGTCTGCTCGTACTCGGCGAGGTTGTCCTCGAGCTTGCCGAGGGTCTCCTCGTCGACCTTCTGCGCCGCGAGAGCAGCCACGTAGCCCTCGACGAGCGCGCGTACGCCGAAGATCTCGGTGATCTGCTGATGCGTCCAGGCCACCACCTGCGCACCGCGGTTGCGCTCCAGCCGAACCAGACCTTCCGAGCTGAGCTTGTTCAGCGCTTCGCGCACGGGTGTGCGGCTGATTCCCATGGAGTCGGCCAGCGCGCCCTCGCGCAGCCAGCTGCCCGGAGCCAGCTCGCCGGAGGCCATTCGATCGACGATCTCCGCGTACGCCCGCTGGACGGCTGAAGATCCCGAATCCGCGGCCTGCTCGCGGTTGGCCATGCCGCACCTCCCAGTCAGCTGAGCCTACTCCGGCCAGTTCTATCCGAAGGAGCGAAGATGTCCCTGCACCGCCTCGGCCTCATCGTGCCCAGTTCCAACACAACGATGGAAACCGAAATCCCCGAACTGCTCACCCGCCATGCCGCGACCAGCGGTGAGCGGTTCACCACCCACGCCAGCCGCGCCGTGCTGCACACCGTCGACCCGGAGTCCCTGCACCGGATGGTCGGGGAAGGCGACCGCTGTGCCGCGGAGCTGGCCGACGCACACGTCGCCGCGATCGGTTACGCCTGCCTGATCGCACTGATGGCCGAGGGGCCGCGCGCCCACGAACGCATCGAACCCCACCTGGCCGAGGTCACGGCTGGCAACAACAGCCCGGCGCCGGTGGTGAGCAGCGCGGGTGCGCTCGTCCGAACGATCCTCGAACTCGGGCTGTCCCGGGTCGCGATCGTGACCCCCTACCTGCCCGAGCTGACCGACATGGTCATCCGGTACCTCGGTGCCTACGACGTGGAGGTCGTCGACTCGGTGAGCCTCGGAGTCCCGAACAACATCGCCGTCGGCAACCTCGACCCCGCAGACCTGCCCGGGCACGTCGAACGGCTGGACCTCAGCCGCGCCGAGGGCCTGGTCCTCTCCGCGTGCGTGCAGATGCCCTCGCTGCCAGCGGTCGACCCAGTCGAACGGAAGGTCGGACTGCCGGTGCTCACCGCGGCCACGTCGACAACACGCGAACTGCTGCGCGCGATCGGCCTCCAGCCAGCGGTGCGCGGGGCTGGGGCCGCGCTGGCCTAGGAATCGGCGGCGACGCCGCTGTCCTCCAGGTAACGCAGTGAGCTGGTGAGGCTGGCTTCCAAGTGCCCGCGCAGGACCTCGTCGATGCCGTCGAGGTCGCCGGCCCGGATCCGCTTCACCAGCTCCGCGTGTTCGACCGCCGCTGCCGCCTGCCGCTCGGAATTCGGCAGGCTGTTCATCACGTACCGCTCGCAGGTGTTCCACAGCATGCACAGATGCCGGTGCAAGACCCCTTCTCCAGCCGCGCGGAACAGCGCGAAGTGGAACGCGCGGTGCGCGTGCAGCATCTCCTCCGACACCTCCGGCACCCGCCGGTCGGTGAGTTCCTGCATCTGACCGAGCCAATACTCCATGTCCCGCAGAATCGTCGGATCACCGGATTTCGCGGCCCGGTGCGCAGCTACGGGCTCGACCGCCTGCAAGATCGCGAACGAATCCCGCAGGTCGCGCACGCTCAGCTCGCGCACCACGGTCCCCCGCCTCGGCAGATTGTCCACAAGCGACTCCGCCTCGAGCTGCCGGACCGCCTCGCGCAGCGGAACCCGGCTGACCCCCAACTCATCCGCCAACTCGTAAACCGGCACTTTCCGCCCCGGCCGCAGGACCCCCAGCACGATCCGGTTGCGAAGCTGCTCGGCGACGAAGTCGGTGATCGTCCCGGGCGTCTGGTTCGGCTGCGCCATCGCAGAACGACCTGACACGTACGCCTCCTTCCCACGCCACACCAGCCAAAATAGTATACAGTTTTCTTTCAACTGACCGCTGCAGGCCGACGGGGAGTTGGCTTCACCTTCGGCAGGAACTCCTGGCGACAGCCCAGCGGGACGAGTCGAGCCAAACGGTTCGCCTCCTGGCAGCCGCAAACCCCCTGTAGATGTCATACAGTTGGCGCATGTCGTCGTTCCAGCCCGCGGTGCGCAACGTTCCGATGTCAGTCCAGATCGGCGAGCAAGTACGGGCGCGAATCACGTCCGGCGAGTGGCCGGTCGGGATGCGACTGCCGGGCGAGCATGCCCTCGTGGAGACATTCGGCGCCAGCCGCGCCACTGTTCGCGAAGCACTGCGAGGCCTGATCCACGCCGGACTGCTGGAGGCTCGCCCTGGCGACGGCACCTACGTTCGGGCGTCGAGCGAACTCGACGCCGTGCTGCAACGCCGAGTTTCCCCGAAAACGGTTGACGACGTGTTCGAGCTGAGGGAAGCGCTGGAAATTCACGCCGCCCGGCTGGCCGCGACCCGCGCAACCCGAGAAGAGCTCGCAGCATTGGCCAAGATCCTCGCCTCCCGGGACGCCGCGCCGGACCTCAAAGCCCGCCTCGAACGAGATCTCCAGTTCCACGACGCCCTGGTCACCGCGACCGGGAACCCGCTGCTCGCGGAAATGCATCAGAGCCTGGACCGCGCCGCAACCTACGCCCCGGAAGGGCTCACCGAGCGCGAGCACCGGAAGTTCCTCGTCGGCGAGTGGGAGGACGAGGACGAACACCACGCCCTCCTGGCAGCGCTGGAACTGCGCGACGCAGACGCAGCAGCGGAAGCAGCCGCTCGTCTGCTCCTGCACGCCCGAGAAGCATTCCTGCGCGCCCAGGCAGACCGCTGACGGGAGTCACTCCCTCCCGAAGCAAGCAGAGCCGCCGTGATTCAGGTCAACTTGCCTCCTTCGTGCAGCTGTCATACATTTACATGAGCGCGGGTTGCGGCCGCCTCTCGGATACAGCCCGACCGGTAACGACCGGATGGCTGCGCTTGACCGGTCGGCACGCAAGGGAACACAGCCTCCACCCGCGTTCCATTCCCGGTTCTTCACCGCGCGAAGTCGGCAAGCCCGTTCACGCGGCCGCCGGGCTGCGCATTTGTTGTCGCCCCTCATGAAGGCAATCGAAGATGAACCTCACCGGCACACCTGACCGGCTCGCGCGGCGCCGTGCCTCGACGGCTCGCCCGCTGCGAACGGGACTAGTACTAATCGGACTCCTGCTCATCGGCGCGAACCTCCGCGCCGGCATCACGGTCGTCGGCCCACTCCTCGAAACCGTCCGCGACGATCTCGGACTGCCACCAGTCCTGGCATCGGCACTGATCAGCCTTCCGCTGCTCTGCTTCGCGATCTTCTCCCCAGCCGCGGCGCCGCTGGCCGCCAGACTGGGCCTCGAACGAACCCTCGGTGGCGCACTGATCATCCTCGCTGCGGGCATCATCTTCCGCTCCGTCCCATGGCTGCCAGCCCTGTGGCTCGGAACCGCGGCCCTCGGATTCGCATTGGCGATCGCCAACGTTCTCCTACCCGCGCTGATCAAACGCGACTTCCCGCATGACGGCGGCAGAGTCACCGGTGCCTACTCCGCTACGCAGTCCGCGTTCGCGGCGCTCGCATCAGGTCTCGCCGTCCCACTCGCAGGAGCCACCGACGCCGGTTGGCGGATCTCGTTCGGGGTCTGGGCAGGCCTCGCACTGATCGCCTTCGCAGTGTTCAGCCCACAGCTACGCCGCGCCACCATGCCCCGCCACAGCGTCGCTCCCGCGCTCGACCCGCACCCCGAGCAGTATCGCTCCCCGTGGCGATCCGGGTTGGCTTGGATGATCACCATCTCCATGGCCGCGCAAAGCGCCCTGTTCTACACCATCATCACCTGGTGGCCTGCGATCGAAGCGGCCAACGGCATCACCACGGCCACCGCCGGATTGCACCTGAGCATCCTGCAGTTCTGCGGAATCGCCGGAAACCTGATCACCGCCGCCATCATCCAGAAATGGCACCACGACCAGCGCGGCCTGATCGCCGTCCTCGTCCCGAGCAACATCGTCGGGATCAGCGGCATGCTGCTGCTCCCAAACCTGGCCCTGATCTGGAGCATCCTCCTCGGCCTCAGCACCGGCGGCATGATCGTCTTCGCGCTCGCGATCTTCGGGATCCGCACCCACCACCACGGTCAAGCCGCAGCGCTTTCCGGTATGGCGCAATCCATCGGCTACCTACTCGCGGCTCTCGGGCCCGCTGCCATCGGCGCCGTCCACAGCAGCAGCAACGGGTGGACAGCACCCCTGATCCTGCTCCTCGCCCTCCAGTTCGTTCAGCTCATATCCTCCTGGAACGCAGCCCGACCACGCCTCCTTGACTGACACAATCCCCCTAGGACGACGAGAAGATCCGACCGCGCAGCGGACCGTGCAACACGCTCGCAACGTGGCCGGGGAGTTGGGCGGGCACTTCGAGTCGCGGCGCTTCTTAGAGTTCCTAGCAAAAGGACCACTGGTTGTGTCTGGGTTTCCTTGATCGTGGATCATGGTTGGGTGAGGAAGGGTGAGCAGCCGCCGTGGAT
>NZ_JBWKKU010000046.1:7016-78773 GCF_056431445.1 Saccharopolyspora sp. NPDC045941 | reverse complement strand
GAAAGCTGCCGAGCGTTAGTCACCGCCACCCTCACACCATAACCAACGAACACGCCACATTTGAGTTACGCATCAATAAGTCAGGGCACCCACAGTCCAGGGAGCCTCTGAGGTTTCGCTACCCGCACCGCCACGCAAAACGAGGTTGGAAAAACCTCAGTGAAACTGCGGGGTCTTTGCGCAACGACTCATCGGTCGATCTCAGGCGCAGGTCACCAGATGATCCGGGTCAGATCAGCGCAGGACAGTTCGAGCGTCTCGAACGGCGCGCCGGGCCCGCGACCGGTCCACTGCACGGGCATGACTCCCGCCAGCGACCAGCAAACCAGCGGCGCGCGTTCCGGGCCGAGCATCGTGATCTCGCCGATCGACTTCTCCGGGCGGCTGCGCAGCCAATCCGACATCGCCGCGGCGCGGCCGGCCTGCGGGCGGCTGAGGACGACGACGCCGGTTCCGGCCTCCAGGCCCGCGCAGCTGGTGAACACGCCGAGGTCGCGATCACCGATGCGCACCTCGAAGAGGCCGTCGAGCCCGTCCGATCCCGTCATTCCGCGACCTGCGTCCGGTACGCCCAGCGGAACACCGGGAGGTTCGAGTCGCCGACCGCGCGGTAGTCCTCGGTCCGCTCGAAGTGGTCGTACCCGTTCAACCGCCGGATCTTGATCCGCTCGGCCAGATCCACCTCCGCGGCCGTCACCTGGGCCGGGATCCCGACCGGGCCGCCTTCCAGGATGACTTCCCCATCACCAGACACGTCGGTCTCCTCCTGCCGAACCGAGCAGATCACCGATGCAAACTGACTCAGATATGTTGTCCCACAACGAAGTCTGTCCACCGGGACGCATTTTCTCAATCACTGAGCGGGATTTTCACACCTGCGTGCGTGATCCTGCCCGGGACGGCGTGCCAGGGGTTCACACGGAATCGGGCACCTTCAGCCGCTCGTCGAGCACCGCGAGCACCTCCGCCTGGTGCTCGACCAGGTAGAAGTGCCCACCGGGGAAGACCCGCAGGTCCACTTCGGCGTCGGTGTGCTCCCGCCAGGCTTCGGCTTCCGCCAGGGTGACCTTCGGGTCGTCGTCGCCGAGCAGCACCGTGATCGGGCAGGCCACCTTCGCCCCGGGCTCGCCCTGGTAGGTCTCGGCCGCGCGGTAGTCACTGCGAACCGCGGGCAGGATCATGCGCAGCAGCTCCTCGTCGCCGAGCACGTCCGGAGCGGTCCCGCTCAGCTTCCGCAGGTCCGCGACGAGCCCGTCATCGTCGTGCAGGTGCACCCACTCGTCACGGTGCGTCGACGGTGCGCGGCGGCCGGACGCGATCAGCCGGATCGGCGCGACCTCCATGCGGCGCGCCACCTCGAAGCCCACCGCCGCGCCCATGCTGTGGCCGAAGAGCGCCAGCGGGCGATCCGCCCAGGGCCGCAGCTCGGCGGCGAGCCGGTCTGCGAGCTCGCCGATGTCGTCGATGCAGCGCTCCGCCAACCGGTCCTGACGCCCGGGATACTGCACCGACAGCACCTCGACCCGCGGCGCGAGCGCGCGGGACAGCGGGAAGTAGAAGCTGGCCGAGCCGCCCGCGTGCGGCAGCGCGACCAGGCGGACCCCGGCGTCGGGCGCAGGGTGGAAGCGGCGGATCCACAACTGGCCGCCGCGTGCTGGAACAGTCACCGTTCTTCCTCCGGTCAAAGCGGGATGTTGCCGTGGTGGCCGCGGCCGGCGGTGGCCTCGGCGAGCGCCGCGGCGACCCGGCGCCGGGTGTCCGCGGGATCGATCACCTCGTCCACCACGCCGATGTCAAGCGCGCGGCCGACGCCGCCGGCGAGGCGCTCGTGCTCGTCGACGAGCTCGGCCCGCAGCGCCATCCGCATGTCTTCATCGTCCACTGCGGACAGTTTCTTGCGGTGCAGGATCCCCACCGCCGCCTCGGTCCCCATCACCGCGACTTCGGCCTCCGGCCAAGCGAACACCGCGCTCGCACCCAGCGCTCGGGAATTCATCGCGATGTAGGCGCCGCCATATGCCTTCCGGGTCACCAGCGTCACCCGCGGCACCACTGATTCGGCGAAGGCGTAGAGCAACTTGGCGCCGCGGCGCACCACGCCGGCCCATTCCTGGTCCACGCCGGGCAGGTAGCCGGGCACGTCGACGATGACCAGCAGCTGCACGCCGAACGAGTCGCACATCCGCACGAACCTCGCCGCCTTCTCCGCCGACGACGAATCAAGGCAGCCGCCCTTGCGCAACGGGTTGTTCGCGACGACGCCCACGGTGCGCCCGCCGAGCCGGCCCAGGCCGGTGACCACGTTGGGCGCCCACTTCTGCTGCAACTCGTCGAAACCGCTGGCGGCATCGAGGATCTCGCGCACCAGCGGGTGCACGTCGTAGGCGCGGTTGGCGGCTGCCGGCAGCAACGCCCGCAGATCCTTGCGCTCCGCCACGGCACGCAGGTCGAAAGCACCCTGCTGGGCGAGGAGGCCGGTGATCCGACGAGCCCTGGTGCAGGCGTCCGCCTCCGAGTCGGCCAGCACGTGCGCGACGCCCGACTTCTGCCCGTGCGCCGCGGGGCCGCCGAGCCCGGCCATGTCGACCTGCTCACCGGTGACGCTGCGCACCACGTCCGGCCCGGTGACGAACAGCCGCCCGTCGGCCACCATGATCACCACATCGGTCAGCGCCGGCCCGTACGCCGCGGCACCGGCCGCCGGCCCGAGCACGACCGAGATCTGCGGCACCCGACCGGAAGCGCGGATCATCGCGGCGAACATCTGGCCTACGCCGTCCATCGACTCCACGCCCTCGGCGAGCTTCGCACCGCCGGAATGCCACAGCCCGATCACCGGGCACCGGTCCCGGACGGCGCGGTCGATGGCATCGACGATGCGCCGCGCCCCGTCCGCACCCAGCGCGCCGCCCATCCTGGTGGCATCCGTGCAGTACGCGATCACCCGGGCACCGTCGACCCGCCCCGCCACCGCGGCCACCCCGCTGTCGTCCGGCGGGTGCAGCGGGGTGGCGGAATCGCCGTCGAGCAGCAGCGCCAGCCGCGCGACCGGTAGGCGGGGATCCGGGGCTCGTTCGGCGATCAGCCGCGGTGCGGCGGTGGCAGTCAACTTCTACCTCCCGGCTTCGGCGAATCGTTGACCCGATCGGTCCTGCCGCCGGGGATTCCGGCGAGGCACGAGCAGAACCCGCGGTTTCAACCGGAACCGCACCGGACTTCGCGAGGTGATCGGCGCCCGCCCCATCTTCGGGCATCGGGCACCGCCTCGCCGTGCGAATGCGGGCAAGCCCGCGAGCGGCGGTGAAAGGAAAAACCTCTTCACCGCAACAGGAAATACCGTGGCGAGATCGTCTGCGGCGGCTCGCGTCCGGAATCCCGACTACCGCGAGACGCCGGAACTCGTTCGCGCCACCGGGAAATAGGTCCACCACCACCGATGGGGTCGGCACCCGCACGATGGTGGGCAGCGGTGTCACGGTTCCAGCACGAGCTTGCCGCGCGTCCGCCGGCCGAGCATGTCCTCGTGCGCCCGCCGCGCCTGGCCGAGCGGGTACACGCCGCCGATCTCCGGACGCAGCCGGCCGGCGGCGGTGAGGGCGAACAGCTCCGCCAGCGGCTCCCGGAACTTCCCGGGCAACGAGATCACCTGCGGCAGCCAGAACCCACCGACCGCAACGGTGCGCTCGATGACCTGCGCCGTCGCGATCGGGCCGGGCAGCACGTGGGACGCCACGCCGTAGGTGACGATCCGCCCGAGCGGCGCGAGCGCGTCCAGCGCCGCGTCGAAGACCGCCCCGCCGGTGGCGTCGAAGATGATGTCCACCGGCCGCCCGGCGTTGGCCTCGACGACCCGGTCGCGATATCCCGCGGCCGCGCCGTCCACGGCGACGTCGGCGCCGACGGCCATCGCGAAAGCCCGCTTGTCGGGGCTCGACGCCGCGGCCACCACGCGGCCCGCCCCGAACAGCTTCGCCAGCTGGACCAGCAGCGATCCCACCCCGCCCGCGGCCGCGTTCACCACCACCGACTCGCCGGGGACGATCCGCGCGCAGGTGCGCAGCAGGTGCCAGGCCGACAGGCCCTGGACGCCGAGCGCGACGGCCTGGTGGTCGTCGACGCCGTCCGGGACCTCGGCGACGAACGGGGAGGACGTGACGACCAGCTCGGCGTACCCGCCGCCGTCCATCATGGCGAGGACGCGCCGCCCGTCGGCGGTGCGGCCGACCACCTCACCGCCCGGGACGTAGGGCAGCTCGACCGGCTTGAGATAGGAATTCGCCGTGCACATGGTGTCCATGTAGTTGACGCCGGCGGCGCTGACCCGGATGGCCACCGCACCGCTGCCGGATGCCGGATCCGGCACTTCTTCCTGTACGAGCACTTCCGGCCCGCCGTACCGGGAAATCTGGATGGCGCGCACCGCATCTCCAAGCGCTGTGCTGCGATCACGGACCACCCAGGACTACCACACGGCCCCCCGCTGGGCGCACCAGAAAGGATCATCTCATCGAAAGGCTGAAAACCATTGCACAGCAACAATATATGAAGCGATCTCGGCATCGTCATTGCGAACCGTAACCGCCCTTCCGGGCAGGACAACGAAGACGAGTGAGCTGCCTTCTCGATCGGGCATGATCGGTCGAGAAACCTTCTTGGGTGGCTTAGAAATGGGGCGGATCTCCCGCAACCACCCCGGAAGGAGCCCCTCCCATGAAGGCCCAGACCCCCAGCAACGCGCCCCGGCCGAACGAGAAGGCCGCGCCGCTGATCGGCCGTCGGGGCAAGTGGGTGTTGGCGAGCCTCTCCGCCGGCCTGCTGGCCGCCGGAACGCTGGTGGTCTCGAGCGGCCCGACCGCGCTGTCCGCGGCGACCGCCGACGAACCGGTGCACGGCGAATCGTGCAGCGGCACCGCGACGCTGAAGATCACGCCGGGCCTCAAGCGGACCGAGCAGGAGATCACCTTCAGCTACGTCGAGGGCGGGCACAGCGGGCGGTGCGTCTCCACCCTGCCGATCACCGGCACGAAGGCCCACGAGGTCGAGGTCAAGGGCAAGGGCGACTGCGAGTCCGCGATCGTGTGGGTGAAGGACCGCGTGCGCTGGACCACCCAGGACCAGTCCGAGCGCACCAGCGTGATGGAGTTCGTGAGCACGTTCCAGATCGCCGGGGACGTCATCATCGAGCGGTCGGTGGGCCGGGTCACCGAAGGTGAGCTCAAGGGCCACATCATCGAGAACAACACCATCGGCCGGATCGACCCGGCGAAGTGCGACTCCCCGGAAGGCCTCACCGAGATCACCCTGACGGGTCTGTACAACACCAGCCTCGGCTGAGCACCTGCGCCCGGCCCCCGGAACCCGCGTGTTGAACGAGCCGACAGGGAGTTCACTTGGTACCCGGATCTGACCGCGCAGGAATAGGAGATCGTTCGGCCGCCGATGACGGGATCGCCGTCATCGGCTCCGCATGTCGGCTCCCGAAGGCAGCGGACATGCGCGCGTTGTGGCGGCTGCTGCGGGACGGCGGCAGCGCGATCGCCGACGCACCCGCCGACCGCTGCGGCCCCGATGCGTCCGGGGCCACCCGCCGGGGCGGGTTCCTCGATCGCGTCGACGGCTTCGACGCCGACTTCTTCGGCATCTCGCCGCGCGAGGCCCGCGCGATGGATCCCCAGCAGCGGCTGGTCCTGGAACTGGCCTGGGAGGCGCTCGAAGACGCCGGGCTCGTCGCGGACCGGATCCGGGGCGGCCGGGCCGGCGTGTTCCTCGGGTGCGCGGCCGACGACTACGCGACCCTGCTGCACCGCCGCGCGCCGCGGGCGATCGGCCGGCACACCTCGACCGGCTTGCAGCGCGGCATCATCGCGAATCGCGTGTCGTACGCCCTGGGGCTGCGCGGCCCGAGCATGGTCGTCGACAGCGCGCAGTCGTCGTCGCTGGTGGCCGTGCACCTCGCCTGCGAGAACCTGCGGTCCGGGGAGACCGAACTGGCGCTGGCGGGCGGCGTGAACCTCATCCTCGCGCCGGAGAGCTCCGAGTGCGTGGAGGAGTTCGGCGGCCTGTCGCCCGACGGCCGCTGCTACACCTTCGACGCCCGCGCCAACGGATACGTGCGCGGCGAAGGCGGCGGCGTGGTCGTCCTCAAGCCGCTGGCGCGGGCGGTGGCCGACGGCGACCCGATCTACTGCGTGATCCGCGGCGGAGCGGTCAACAACGACGGCGCGAGCAACGGCCTGACGGTGCCCGATTCGTTGGCACAGCGGGAAGTCATCCGCTCGGCGTACGCGGCGTCCGGTGTGGACCCGGCAGAGGTGCAGTACGTCGAGCTGCACGGCACGGGCACGAAGGTGGGCGATCCGGTGGAGGCCGCGGCGCTCGGTGCGGCGCTGGGCGCCGTCCGGCCGCCCGGCTCTCCCCTGCCGGTCGGCTCCGCGAAGACGAATGTCGGGCACCTGGAGGGCGCGGCGGGCATCGTCGGCCTGCTCAAGGTGGCGCTGGCCATCCGGCACCGCATGCTGCCGCCGAGCCTCAACTTCGAGACGCCGAATCCCGTTATTCCGCTGGATTCCCTGAACCTGGCGGTCCAGCGGGAACTCGGGCCGTGGCCCCGGCCGGACCGGCCGCTGACGGCGGGCGCGAGCTCCTTCGGCATGGGCGGCACGAACTGCCACCTCGTCGTGACGGAGCCACCCGCCGCGGAGACCGGCGAGCCCAGCGACATCACGGGCACCGTGCCCTGGCTGGTCTCGGGGAAGACCCCGGAAGCGCTGTGCGCGCAAGCGGCCCGGCTGCACGCACACCTCCGCGAGCACCGGGAGTGGTCTCCGTCCGACGTGGCGTGGTCCCTGGCGACCACGCGGAGCCAGCACGCGCATCGCGCCGCGATCCTCGGCCGCGACGAAGAAGAGCTGCTCGCCAGACTGGAAGAACTCGCGCGGGGCGGCGAAGGTCCGGGGCTCGTGCGCGGCGTGGCGACGAGCGGCAGCAGCGTCGCGATGCTGTTCTCCGGGCAGGGCAGCCAACGAGCCGGCATGGGACGCGAACTCCACCACGCCTTTCCCGAATTCGCCGAAGCATGGGACGAGGTGTGCGAGCACGTCGATCCGCTGCTCGGCCTGGACCGCCCGCTCACCGAGGTCGTCTTCGCGGGCAGCCAGGACGCCCTGAACGAGACGCTCATCGCGCAGCCCGCCCTGTTCGCGCTCCAGGTCGCGCTGTTCCGGCTGTTCGAGGCGCACGGCATCGGCGCCGACTTCCTCATCGGCCACTCCGTGGGCGAGCTGAGCGCGGCACACGTCTCCGGCATCCTCACCTTGCCCGACGCGGCGACGCTGCTCGCCGCCCGCGCGCGCCTCATGCAGTCGCTGCCCGCCTCCGGCGTCATGGCCGCCGTGCAGGCGGCCGAAGCCGAACTCACCCGGTCCCACCCCGAACTCGCCGACCCGGCGAGCGGCGTGGCCATCGCGGCGCTCAACGCGCCGGACAGCACGGTGATCTCCGGCGAGCCCGAGCCGGTGGACGCGATCCTGGGGCATTGGCGCCAGGCAGGCCGTCACGTCCGGCGGCTGCGCACCAGCCGTGCCTTCCACTCACCGCACTGCGACGCGATCCTCGACGAGTTCGAGTCGACCGCGGCGCGGCTCACCTACCACCGGCCGGGCATCCCGATCATCTCCACCCTGACCGGCGATCGCAGCGATGCGATCACGACGCCGGGCTACTGGGTGCGCCAGCTGCGCGATCCCGTCCGGTTCCACCCGGCGCTGGCCTGGCTCCACCGCAACCACGAAGCGACCCACCACCTGGAACTCGGCCCGGGTACGACCCTCACGACGCTCGCGCGCGAGGTGCCTGGCGACATCCCGGCCATCCCGGCGCTGCACCCGGATCTTCCGGCATCCGAGAGCGTGCTGACCTGCCTCGCCCGCGCGCACGCGACCGGCGTTCCCGTCGACTGGACGGCTCTGCTGCCCGCAGGCCGGCGGATCGACCTGCCGACCTACGCCTTCCAGCGGCGGCGGTACTGGCTGGACGAGGAGGCGACCGACGACGAGGCGGTCACGGCGCCCGAGACCAAGAGCGAGCTGGACCCGCTGGAGCTCGTGCGCTCTCAAGCCGCCGTCATCCTGGGGCATTCCTCGCCCGAGGACGTCGAACCGCGACGCACGCTCCGCGAGCTCGGCTTCGACTCGCTCGGGACGGTGGAGCTGCGCGACCGCCTCTCCGCCGCCACCGGGCTCCGGCTGACGACCGCGGCGCTCTACAGCTACCCGACGCCCGTCGAACTGGCCGATCACCTGCGCGCGGAGCTCGCCGGGGCCGGGGGTGGGGAGCCGACCGCGGTCAGCACGTCGGTCGGCGATGAGCCGATCGCGATCGTCGGCATGGCCTGCCGCCTGCCCGGTGGCACGCGGTCGCCGGAGGACCTGTGGCGGCTCGTCACCTCCGGTGCGGACGCGATCTCCGGGTTCCCCACCGATCGCGGCTGGGACCTGAACGCCCTCTTCGACCCGGATCCGGACGCGGCCGGCAAGTCCTACGCCCGGCAGGGCGGATTCCTGCACGACGCGGCGGCCTTCGATCCGGCCTTCTTCGGCATCAGCCCGCGCGAAGCGCTGGCGATGGACCCCCAGCAGCGGCTGCTGCTGGAAACGTCGTGGGAGGCGCTGGAGCGCGCCGGGATCGATCCGGCGGCGCTGCGCGGCACGTCGACCGGGACGTTCGTCGGCGCGACCGCACAGGACTACGGGCCTCGCCTGGACCAGTCCGGCGAGGGGCATGCGCTGACCGGCACCACGCCGAGCATCCTGTCCGGGCGGATCGCCTACTCCCTGGGCTTGCACGGCCCGGCGGTCACAGTGGACACCGCGTGCTCGTCGTCGCTGGTGGCGATGCACCTGGCCTGCGAATCGCTGCGGTCGGGCGAGTCGGGCCTGGCGCTGGCCGGCGGGGTGACCGTGATGGCCACGCCCGGCATGTTCATCGAGTTCAGCCGCCAGCGCGGGCTCGCCCAGGACGGCCGCTGCAAGGCGTTCTCCGCCGACGCCGACGGAACCAGCTGGGCCGAAGGCGTCGGCGTGGTGGTGTTGGAGCGCCTGTCGGAGGCCGTGCGCAACGGCCACCGGGTCCTGGCGGTGATCCGGGGAAGCGCGATCAACCAGGACGGCGCCAGCAACGGCCTGACCGCGCCGAGCGGACTTGCCCAGGAGCGGGTGATCCTGCGGGCCTTGGCCAACGCCGGGCTCACGCCCGCCGACATCGACGCCGTGGAAGCCCACGGCACGGGCACGGCGTTGGGCGATCCGATCGAAGCCCAAGCACTGCTCGCCACCTACGGCAAGCACCACAGCCCCGAACGGCCGGTGTGGCTGGGATCGCTGAAGTCCAACATCGGCCACACCCAAGCGGCTGCCGGTGTCGCGGGCGTCATCAAGATGGTGCAGGCGCTCCACCACGAAGACCTGCCCGCCACGCTGCACGCCGGCGAGCCGTCTCCCCACGTCGACTGGAGCAGCGGCGCCGTCGCACTGCTCGATCAACCCCGTCCGTGGCGCGAGGGCGAACGGCCGCGTCGCGCCGCCGTCTCGTCGTTCGGCATCTCCGGCACCAACGCACACCTCATCCTCGAACAGCCACCTGCCTCGGAGTCCACAACAGCCACCCCGATCTCGACCGCGGATTCAGTCGCCGTGCCGTGGGTGATCTCCGCGAAAACGCCGGAAGCTCTTGCCTCGCAAGCAGAACGCCTATTCTCCCACCTCGACGACCGGGACGACTGGACGCCTGTCGAGGTGAGCCGATCGCTGGTCGCCACCCGCACCGCCTTCGCACACCGGGCTGCGATCGTCGGCACCGGCCGCGAGGAATTGTTGGCTGGTTTGGAAACCCTCGCCCGTTCCGAGGACGCTTCGGACATCGTGCGAGGCATCGCCGCAGATCAGCCGAGCCTCGCCATGCTGCTGTCCGGCCAGGGAAGCCAGCGACCCGGCATGGGCCGTGGGCTGCACGAGGCGTTCCCGGTGTTCGCCCGCGCCTGGGACGAAGCATGCGCGCACCTGGACCCGCTGCTGGGCCTGGACCGACCGCTCACCGACATCGTGTTCCACGGCGACGACGCCGAGGTGGAACAAACGCTGGTCGCTCAGCCTGCGCTGTTCGCGCTGCAGGTCGCGTCGTTCCGGCTGTTCGAACACCACGGCATCGTGCCGGACCACCTCATCGGCCATTCCGTCGGCGAGCTCACCGCCGCGCACCTCGCCGGGGTGTTCTCCCTGCCCGACGCCGCCGCCCTGCTCGCGGGGCGGGCCCGGTTGATGCAGGCCCTCCCCGCGCACGGGGTCATGGCCGGGATCCAGGCAGCGGAGCAGGAACTCCTCGACGCGCACCCCGAACTCCTCGACCCGCGCAGCGGCGTCTCGATCGCCGCGGTCAACGCCCCGCAGTCGACCGTCGTCTCCGGTGATCCCGACGCCGTCCACGCCATCGGCGAGCACTGGCGCGGTCAGGGCCGCACCGTCCGGGACCTGCACACCAGCCGCGCTTTCCACTCGCCGCACTGCGAGCCGCTGCTCGACGAGCTCGAACGCATCGCCCGCGAGCTGACCTTCCACCCGCCGAAGATCCCGATCATCTCCACCGTCACCGGGACCGTCACCGGGACCGTCACCGACGAGCTCACCACCCCGGCCTACTGGGCACGCCAGGTACGTCGGCCGGTCCGCTTCGCGCCCGCCCTCGCCTGGCTCCACGAGCACCACAACGTCACCCATCATCTGGAGCTCGGGCCCGACGCGACCCTCACCACCCTCGCGCGCACCACGCACGACACACCGGGCCACCCCGCCTTGCGCGCCGGTACCGACGACGCGACCGCCTACGTCACCGCCCTCGCCGGTGCCCACGCCACGGGCCTCCCGGTCCGCTGGCCCGCGCTCCTCCCGCCGAGCCGGACCATCGACCTCCCCACCTACGCCTTCCAGCACCAGCGGTACTGGCTGAACGTGGAACGGCCGGCCGGACGCCCCGAGGTGCTGGGGCTGGCGAGCACCGGGCACCCGCTGCTCGCCGCACGCGTCGACATGCCGCAGACCGGCGAGACGGTCTTCACCGGGCGGATCTCACTCGAAACGCAGCCTTGGCTGGCCGACCACGTCGTCCAGGACACCGTGCTGCTCCCAGGCACCGCGCTACTCGACATGACGTTGCACGCGGCCGCGCAACTCGACTGCGCCGTCGCAGAACTCACCCTCCACACGCCGCTCGCGCTGCCCGCCCACGGGCACCTCGCGCTGCGCCTGGCGATCGCGCCGGAGAGCGAGTCCGGAAATCGCGATGTCACCATCCACTCCCGCGAGTCGGCCGACGACGAAGCCCAGGACTGGGTCCAGCACGCTGCGGGTGTTCTGAGCGTCGACGCGCAACGTCCTCGCGGTGACTTTCCTGAGACCACACCGCCGGAGCACGCCACGCCGGTGGATCTGTCCGATGCGTACGACATCTTCGGCGACCACGGCCTCGACTACGGGCCCGCGTTCCAGGGGCTCCGAGCCCTGTGGGAGGACGGCGACGACCTGTACGCCGAGGTCACCTTGCCCGAAGAGACCGGCGCAGGCGGCTGGGCGATCCACCCCGCACTCCTCGATCCGGCGGTCCAGGCGGCCCTGCTGCCGCGGCTCGGCGACTCCCACGACGCGCTCCTTCCCTTCTCCTGGAGCGGAATCCGGCTCCACCAGCGGGGCGCGCAGCGCCTCCGGGTCGGCATCCGGCCGGTCGGTTCCGGCACGATCCGCATCGCCGCCGCGGACGAGACCGGCGATCCCGTGGCCGAGGTCGAGGCCCTGACCCTGCGGCCGGCCGCGGCCACCGGCGGCCGGGACGCCGAGCTGCTCCGTCTGAAGTGGACGCAGCTGAACGCGGATCTGCACGCGGAGAGCGGCGATCCGCGCCCCGATGTGGTGCTGGCCGACTTCCGCGCGATCGATCCGTCCGAGGACGTCCCGGCGTCCGTTGCGCGAGTCACCCGGGAAGCGCTGGACCAGGTGCAGAGCTGGTTGTCGGACGGGGCGGAGACGCGTCTGGCGCTGGTGACGCGGGGCGCGGTGGCGGTGCAGCCGGGAGAGGTTCCGGACCTGGTCACCGGCCCGCTGTGGGGCCTGCTGCGGGTGGCGCAGAACGAGCACCCCGACCGGATCCTGCTCGTCGATGCCGACGCGCACACCGATCACGACGGGCTGCGGCAAGTCGTCGGCGCTGCCCTGCGCCAGGGTGAGTCGCAGATCGCGGTGCGCGGCGATTCGGTGTTCGTGCCCCGGCTGACGCGCACCCAGGAGGTCCTCACCCCGCCCGAGGGCCGCGCGTGGCGGCTGGACGTGACCCACCGCGGCAGCATCGACAACCTGCATCTCGCGGCATTCGAGGAGCCCGAGGAGCCGCTTTCGGCTGGTCAGGTCAGGGTTGCGGTGCGGGCCGTCGGGCTGAACTTCCGCGATGTGCTCAACGCCCTCGGCATGTACCCCGGCACCCCGCCGCTGGGCATCGAGGTCGCCGGTGTCGTCACCGAGGCCGCCTCCGATGTCGATCGTCTGTCGGTCGGCGACCGGGTGGCGGGCATGCTGCCCGGCGCGATGGGTCCGCTCGCGGTCGGCGATCACCGGGTGTTCGCCCGCGTACCGCAGGACTGGACGTTCGCCCAGGCCGCCGCCACGCCCGCGGTGTTCCTCACCGCGTACCACGCGCTCCACCACCTCGCACGGGTCCAGCCCGGGCAGCGCGTGCTCGTGCACGCCGCAGCAGGCGGTGTCGGCATGGCCGCCATCCAGCTTCTCCAGCACTACGGCGCCGACATCTACGCCACCGCCCACCCCAGCAAATGGGCAACCCTGCGAGAACTCGGCATCCCCGCAGATCACATCGGGTCCTCCCGTACACCGGACTTCGCCACACAGTTCCCCTCAGTCGACGTCGTCCTGAACTCCCTCACAGGCGAACTCCTCGACGCCTCACTGGAACTGCTCAAACCAAGTGGACACTTCGTCGAACTCGGCAAGACCGACCCCCGCGACCCCGCCGAACACCCCGGGCTGCACTACCACGCCTTCGACCTCACCGAGGCCGACCCCGACCACCTCCAGGCCATGCTCGGCGACCTCGCCCGCCTGTTCGCCAGCGGTGCCCTGGCTCCGTTGCCGGTGACCGCGTGGGACATCCGGCAAGCTCCAGACGCCTTTCGGCACCTCAGCAATGCCCGCCACACCGGCAAACTCGCACTCACCATCCCCACCCCATCCAAACCCCACGGCACCATCCTCATCACCGGCGGCACCGGCTCCCTCGGCAGCGTCCTCGCCCGACACCTCGCCGCACAACACCCCGCGCACCTCCTCCTGGCCAGCCGCCAAGGCCCAGCCGCACCGGGGGCGGCACAGCTCCGCGACGAGCTGCGAGCCCTCGGGGTGGACGTCAGCATCACGGCCTGCGACTTCACCGATTCCGTTGCCGTGCAACGACTTCTCGACACCATCCCGGCCGACCGGCCGCTCACCGGGGTCGTCCACGCCGCCGGCGCCCTCCACGACGCCCCGGTGCACGCGCTCACCGCCGAGCAGCTCGCCGCGGTGCTGAACTCCAAAGTGGACTCTTCCTGGAACCTGCACCACGCCACGCAGCAGCACGATCTCGCGTTCTTCGCCCTGTACTCCTCCGCCGCCGCACTGCTCGGCAACCCCGGCCAGGCCAACTACGCCGCCGCCAACACCTTCCTCGACGCCCTCGCCCAACACCGCCACGCCCAAGGGCTTCCCGCGCATTCGCTCGCCTGGGGCCCGTGGAGCACCGACCGCGGCATGACGCAGCACCTCACCCGCGGCGAGCGGGAGCGCATGGCGGATATCGGGATGCACTTCCTCGATCCGGGCGAGGCCCTCCGCCTGTTCGACCAAGCCGGCGGCAGCCCGGACCCGTACCTGGTGCCGCTCCGCCTCGACAACAAGAGCCGGCCGGTCGCGTTGCTGAGCGACCTGACTCCCGGCCGAACCCGAACGCGGCGGGCAGCGGCACCGTCGTCGTTGGCCGGTCGTTTGGCAGCCGTTCCCGAGGCGCAGCGCCACCGCGTGGTGCTGGAGCTCGTCCAAGCCCACGCCGCTGCGGTTCTGGGTCACTCCGATCCGGCGAGCATCGACTCGCGGTCGAGCTTCAAGAGCCTGGGATTCGACTCGTTGACCTCGGTGGAGCTGCGGAACCGGCTCGCCGCCGCCACCGGGCTTTCCCTGCCGCCCGGGCTGATCTTCGACCACCCCACGCCCTGGGCGCTGTCCGACCGGCTGTGCACCCTCCTGCTGGCCGATCGCCCGAAGGCCCGGTCCGGTCCGAGGACGACGCGGCGCGCCGACGACGAGCCGATCGCCATCGTCGGCATGGCCTGCCGGCTTCCCGGCAGCGTGCATTCGCCGGACGAGCTGTGGCAGCTGGTCGCGTCCGGTGCCGACGTCATCTCCGGCTTCCCCACCAACCGCGGCTGGAACCTGGACGACCTCTTCGACCCCGACCCCGACGCGTCGGGGAAGTCGTACGCGCGCCATGGCGGGTTCCTGCACGACGCCGACCAGTTCGACCCGGCGTTCTTCGGCATCAGCCCGCGCGAAGCGCTCGCCATGGACCCCCAGCAGCGGCTCCTGCTGGAAACCACTTGGGAAGTCCTGGAAAACGCGGGAATCGACCCCGACGAACTGCGCGGCAGCCCGACGGGCGTTTTCGTCGGAGCGATCCCGCAGGACTACGGGGCACGACTGCACAACGCGGCGAAGGACGTGGAAGGGCACGTCCTGACCGGCACGACCTCCAGCGCGATCTCGGGGCGCGTGGCGTATCTGCTGGGCTTGGAAGGCCCGGCGGTGACCGTGGACACCGCGTGCTCGTCGTCGCTGGTGGCGATGCACCTGGCCTGCCAGTCGCTGCGGTCGGGCGAGTCGGGCCTGGCGCTGGCCGGCGGGGTGACCGTGATGGCCACGCCCGGCATGTTCATCGAGTTCAGCCGCCAGCGCGGGCTCGCCCAGGACGGCCGCTGCAAGGCGTTCTCCGCCGACGCCGACGGCACGAGCTGGGCCGAAGGCGCCGGGGTCGTAGCGCTGGAACGCCTCTCCGATGCGCAGCGCAACGGTCACCGCGTTCTCGCCGTGATCCGGGGTAGCGCGGTGAACCAGGACGGCGCGAGCAACGGACTCACCGCACCCAACGGACCGTCGCAGGAACGCGTCATCCTGCAAGCACTGGCCAACTCCGGACTCACCCCCGCCGACATCGACGCCGTCGAAGCACACGGCACGGGGACATCGCTGGGCGACCCCATCGAAGCCCAAGCACTGCTGGCCACCTACGGCCAGCACCACACCGCCGAACGACCGGTGTGGCTCGGGTCGCTGAAATCCAACATCGGCCACACCCAAGCCGCCGCCGGAGTCGCAGGCGTCATCAAGATGATCCAGGCCCTCCACCACAACCAGCTGCCCGCCACACTCCACGCCGACCAACCATCGACCCACATCGACTGGAGCAGCGGCACTCTCGCGCTGCTCACCGAACCCCAGCCCTGGCCCGAAGCCGACCATCCGCGCCGCGCCGCCGTCTCCTCCTTCGGCGTCTCCGGCACCAACGCACATCTCATCCTCGAACAGGCACCACCAGAAGAGTCCACACAGGACAATCGTCCTGCGGAGATCGTCGTCGGTACTGGTGATCGGGTTCCGTGGGTGGTCTCCGCCAGGACGCCCGAGGCCCTCGCGGCGCAAGCAGCACGGCTGCACGACCACTTGGCGCGGGACTCCGGTTGGACACCTTCGAACGTGGCGTGGTCGCTGGCCACCACCCGTGCCGCGCTCGAACACCGAGCAGTGATCCTCGGGCGCGACAAGGACGAGCTGCTGAACGAGCTGCACGCCTGTGCCCGCGGCGAGGTCTCCCCCCGGATCATGCAGCGCACCGGCCCCATGACGCCGGACCCGGACCGCGTGGTGCTGGTCTTCCCCGGACAGGGCGGCCAATGGCCCGGCATGGGCCGCGAACTGCTCGACACCAGCCCGGTGTTCGCCGCCGCCATGACCGAATGCGACCAAGCGTTGTCGAGATATCAGGACTGGTCGGTGACCGACCTGCTCCGCAACGGCGACGCCTTGGACCGGGTCGATGTCATCCAACCCGCGCTGTTCGCCGTCATGGTCTCCCTGACCCGGGTCTGGCAATCCCTTGGGGTCCGGCCCGCCGCCGTCGTCGGCCACTCCCAAGGAGAAATCGCCGCCGCGCACATCGCCGGCGCGCTCGACCTCGACCAAGCCGCACGCGTCGTCGCCCTGCGATCCCAACTCATCCGCACCCACCTCGCCGGACACGGCAGCATGCTCTCCACCGCGCTGTCCGTCGACGACCTCCAGCCCCATCTCGACCAGCGGGTCTCGATCGCCGCGATCAACAGCCCCACCGCCACGGTGCTCTCCGGCGACACCGACGCCATCCACAGCCTCCACGCCACGCTCACCGACCGAGGTGTGCGATCCCGCGTGCTACCGGTGGACTACGCCTCCCACAGCCACCACGTCGAAACCCTCCGACAGCCACTGCTGGAACAACTCGCCGGACTCACCCCGAAAGCCGCCGAAATCCCGTTCCACTCCACCGTCACCGGCGAGGCGCACGACACCACCGGACTCGACGCCGAGTACTGGTACACCAACCTCGCCACCACCGTCGAATTCCACCGCACCATCACGCGGCTGAACGCCTCCGGGCACCACACCTACCTCGAACCCAGCCCGCACCCCACGCTGACGCACCACATCAACACCATCGCCGCCGACGCGACCAGCGCGACCACGCTGCACCGCGACCACCCCGGCCGGGACACGCTCCTCGCCAACGCCGCGCACCTCTGGGCCAACGGCACACCCATCGCATGGCAGGCCGTCCTGCCCGCCAGCGAGCGCATCGCCCTCCCCACCTATCCCTTCCAGCGCGAACGGTTCTGGCTCGCACCGACCACCACCCGCATGGCGGAGAGCGAGGGCACCCGCCGCCCCAAGGGCGATACGACATCGACCGCCAAGCTCCGCCAGGAGCTCGCCCGGATTCCCGCGCACCAACGGCACACCCACCTCGTCGACCACGTCATCCGGCACGCCGCCGCCGTCCTCGACTACGCCGATCCCGACTCGATCCCCACCCACCACACGTTCCAGCAGATCGGCTACGACTCCGTCACGGCGATCCAGCTCCGCAACCAACTCGCCGCCACCACCCGGCTCTCCCTCCCCGCCACCCTCGTCTACGACCACCCCACGCCCACCCAGCTCGCGGACCACCTGCTGGAACTGCTGCTGGGCGAGCCGAGCGCCCGGTCCACACCGGACTCCGCGCCGGTCGACGAGCGCGAGCCGATCGCGGTCGTCGGCATGGCGTGCCGGCTGCCGGGCGGTGTCGCATCGCCGGACCAGCTCTGGGACCTGGTCGCCTCCGCCACGGACGCGATCTCGGACTTCCCGGCGAACCGCGGCTGGGACCTCCAGCGCCTCTTCCACCCCGATCCCGACAACCCGGGGACGACGTACTGCCGGCAGGGCGGATTCCTGCTGGACGCGGCGGAGTTCGATCCGGCGTTCTTCGGCATCAGCCCGCGCGAGGCGCTCGCCATGGATCCCCAGCAGCGCCTGCTCCTCGAAACCACGTGGGAAGCGATCGAGAACGCCGGAATCGATCCAGCAACGCTCCGCGGCACCGCCACTGGCACTTTCGTTGGTGCGACCGCGCAGGACTACGGTCCGCCGCTGCACCAGGTGGCGCCGGATTCCTCCGGGCACGCGCTCACGGGCACGACGCCGAGCGTCATGTCGGGGCGGGTCGCCTACACCCTCGGGCTGGAAGGCCCAGCGGTCACAGTGGACACCGCCTGCTCGTCGTCGCTGGTGGCGATGCACCTCGCCTGCCAGTCGCTGCGCTCCGGCGAGGCGAGACTGGCGCTGGCCGGCGGGGTGACGATCATGGCGGCTCCGGGCATCTTCCTTGAGTTCAGCCGGCAACGGGGCCTGGCGCGGGATGGCCGCTGCAAGGCGTTTTCCGCCGACGCCGACGGCACCACCTGGTCGGAAGGCGTCGGGGTCGTGATGCTGGAGCGGCTCTCGGACGCGCAGCGCAACGGTCACCGCGTTCTCGCCGTGATCCGCGGCAGTGCGATCAACCAGGACGGCGCCAGCAACGGACTGACCGCGCCCAACGGACCATCGCAGGAACGCGTCATCCGGCAGGCGCTCGCCAACGCCGGGCTCGCACCCGCCGACATCGACGCCGTCGAAGCCCACGGCACCGGGACATCGCTGGGCGACCCCATCGAAGCCCAAGCACTACTGGCCACCTACGGACAGCACCACACCGCCGAGAAGCCCCTGCTGCTGGGGTCGTTGAAGTCCAACATCGGCCACACCCAAGCCGCCGCCGGAGTCGCAGGCGTCATCAAGATGATCCAGGCCCTCCGGCACGACCAGCTGCCCGCCACGCTCCACGCCGACGAACCCTCAAACCACGTCGACTGGAGCAGCGGCGCGCTCGCGCTGCTCACGGAGTCCCGGTCTTGGCCGGAAGGCGACCGGCCGCGCCGGGCCGCGGTCTCGTCCTTCGGCGTTTCCGGCACCAACGCGCACCTCATCCTCGAACAGGCACCACCGAACGAGTCCACAAGGGACATCACGGACTCGGTTCAGGTCCCGTGGATGATCTCCGCGAAGACACCGGACGCCCTGGCAGCGCAAGCACAGCGGCTGCACGCCCAGCTCCACGAACGGGACGACTGGACGCCCGCCGAGGTCGCCTGGTCACTGGCCACCACCCGGGCAGCCTTCGAACACCGCGCCGCGATCCTGGGCGCCGACCGCGAGGAATTGCTGACAGGGCTGGATGATCTGGCCCGTGGCCGGGACACGGACGGGATCATCCGCGGTTTGGCGACGACCCGCCGCAACCACGTGGCGATGCTGCTGTCCGGGCAAGGCAGCCAACGCCCCGGCATGGGACACGGCCTACACGAGGCGTTCCCCGTGTTCGCCGAAGCCTGGGACGAAGCATGCGCACACCTCGACCCGCTACTCGGACTGGACCGGCCACTCACCGACATCGTCTTCCACGGCACCCCCGACGAAGTCGAAGACACACTGATCGCACAGCCAGCGCTGTTCGCACTGCAGATCGCCCTGTTCCGACTACTCGAACACCACGGGATCCGGCCCGACTACCTCATCGGCCACTCCATCGGCGAACTCACCGCCGCCCACCTCGCAGGCGTACTCACGTTGCCTGACGCAGCGCGCCTGCTGGCCGCGCGGGCTCAGCTGATGCGCAGCCTGCCCAGCACCGGGGTCATGGCGAGCATCCAGGCCGGCGAAGACGAGCTCGCCGCTGCCCACCCGGAACTCCTCGCCCCGGACAGCGGCGTGTCCATCGCCGCGATCAACACCCCGCAGTCCACCGTGATCTCCGGCGACCCCAGACCGGTGCGGGCCATCACCGATCACTGGCGGGATCAAGGCCGCACCACCCGGGAATTGCACACCAGCCGCGCCTTCCACTCGCCCCACTGCGAGCCGCTGATCGACGCGCTCGAACAGACAGCCCAGGCGCTGACCTTCCACCCGCCGACGATCCCGATCATCTCCACCGTCACCGGGACGACCACCGACGACATCGCGACACCGGCCTACTGGGCCCGGCAGATCCGGCGGGCCGTCCGGTTCCACCCCGCGCTCACCTGGCTGCACCAGAACCACACCGTCACGCACCACATCGAGCTCGGGCCGGACACCACGCTCTCCACCCTCGCCCGGACCACCCAGGACGCGCCCAGCCACGCCACCCTCAAACCCGGCACGGACGACACCACCGCGTACCTCGCGGCCCTGACCTGCGCGCACACCACCGGACTCAGCCCGCGCTGGGCCACTCTCCTGCGCCCGGCCCGGACCTTCGACCTGCCCACCTACGCCTTCCAGCGCCAGCGGTACTGGCTCAGCCCGACGGCTTCCGCCGGAAGGCCCGAGATGCTCGGGCTGGAGAGCAGCGGGCACCCGCTGCTGTCCGCGCGCACCGATGTCCCCGACACCGGCGAGGTGATCTTCACCGGGCGCGTCTCGCTCGACGACCACCCCTGGCTCGCCGACCACGTCGTCCAGGGCGCCGTCCTGCTGCCCGGCACCGCGTTCCTCGACATGGCGCTCCACGTCGCCACCGAGCTCGGGCATCAGCTGGACGACCTCACCGTCCTCACACCCCTCGAACTCCGGGAGCACGGCCACATCGCGCTCCACGTGACCGCCACGGCCGTTGACGACGACGGCCGGCGGAGCCTGTCGATCCATTCACGCGGCGAGGGCGAGTCGTGGACCCGCCACGCGACCGCCACCGCCAGCAGCGCCGAGGGCGAGGACGCCCCGGACCTGACGGTCTGGCCTCCGGAGGGTGCGGTCGCCGTCGACGTCGGCGATCTGTACGACGTGCTCGCCGGGCAGGGCTTCGATTACGGCCCGGCGTTCCGCGGCCTGCACTCCGCGTGGCGGCTCGGCGACGACATCTACGCCGAGGTCGCATTGCCCGACGAGAACAGCGCGCAGGGCTGGACGGTCCATCCCGCGCTACTCGACGCCGCGCAGCACGCCGCCGTCATCGGCGACGACCGGGGCGACGGCCGAACCCGACTGGTCTTCTCCTGGGCGAATGTCCGCCTCCGCCTCGCCGGTTCCTCGCGGCTTCGCGTCCGGCTGCGCCACACCGGCGAGGACACCATGGCGCTCGCCGTGGCCGACCACACCGGGCGTCCGGTGGCGACCATCGGGTCGTTGACCCTTCGGCGGTCGACCGGCGGGCGCAGCGGCGAGCTGTTCCACGTCGACTGGGTGCCGCACTCCGCCGAACCCGGCGACGCGGCCCCCGGGGCGCTGGTGCTCGACTACCGGTCGCCTGCGGGCAGCGGGTCCGTTCCGTCCCGGGTGGCGAGCCTGGCGCAGGAGGTCCTGGGGCGGGTGCAGGAGTGGCTGTCGGATCCGGAGCAGTCGGCGACCCACCTGGTGGCGGTGACCCGAGGCGCCGTGGCGGTGCACCCGGGTGAGACGCCGGACCTGGTCACGGGGCCGTTGTGGGGCCTGCTGCGGGTGGCCCAGAACGAGCACCCGGATCGCATCCTGCTCGTCGACACCGACGATCTTTCCCAGCAGGACGTGCCGGATCTGCTGCGGAGGGCCATCGCCTCGGGCTCGTGGCAGCTCGCGCTGCGGGGAGGTGCGATGTTCGCACCCCACTTGAGCCGCGCCGATTCCCGGCAGGAGCTGACGCCGCCCGACAGCGGTGCTTGGCGGCTGGACGTCACCGAGCGCGGCAGCATCGACAACCTCCACCTCGCGGCATTCGAGGAAGCCGAGGAGCCGCTCGCGGCCGGTCAGGTCCGGGTCGCCGTTCGGGCCGTCGGCGTGAACTTCCGCGACGTCCTCAACACCCTCGGCATGTACCCCGGCACTCCGCCGCTGGGCATCGAGGGCGCCGGGGTGATCACCGACGTCGCCGGGGATGTCGGTGACTTGTCGGTCGGCGACCGGGTGTGGGGCGTCCTGCCCGGCGCGATGGGCCCGCTCGCGATCACCGACCACCGGCTCCTGGCGCCGGTGCCCGACGGGTGGAGCTTCGCCCAGGCCGCCACCGCTCCTGCGGTCTTCCTCACCACCTACCACGCCCTCCACCACCTGGTGGGAGTCCAACCAGGACAGAAGGTCCTCGTGCACGCCGCAGCAGGCGGTGTCGGCATGGCCGCCATCCAACTGCTCCAGCACTACGGCGCCGACATCTACGCCACCGCCCACCCCACCAAATGGGCAACCCTACGAGAACTCGGCATCCCCGCAGATCACATCGCCTCCTCCCGCACACCGGACTTCGCCACGCAATTCCCCTCAGTCGACGTCGTCCTCAACTCACTCACCGGAGAACTCCTCGACGCCTCGCTGGAACTACTCACACCCGGCGGATACTTCATCGAGCTCGGCAAGACCGACCCCCGAGATCCCGCCGAACACCCCGGGCTGCACTACCACACCTTCGACCTCACCGAAGTCGACCCGGCCCACCTGCAGACCATGCTCGCCGATCTCACCGCTCTGTTCGATCAACGCCGCCTGACTCCGCTGCCGCTGACCACGTGGGACATCCGCCGAGCCCCGGAAGCCTTCCGGCACCTCAGCAACGCCCGCCACACCGGCAAACTCGCGCTCACCATCCCCACCGCACCCGATCCGCGCGGCACCATCCTCATCACCGGCGGCACCGGCTCCCTCGGCAGCGTCGTGGCCCGGCACCTGGCCACCCGCTACCCCGGCTGCCACCTCCTGCTCGCCGGCCGCCAAGGCCCGGCCGCGTCCAACGCCGAGAGCCTCCGCGGCGAGCTGACCGCGCTCGGAGCCGCCGTCACCATCGCGGCCTGCGATGTCACCGATGCCCGCCAACTCACCGAGCTGGTCGACGGCATCCCCGCCGAGCGGCCGCTGACCGGCGTCGTCCACACCGCAGGCGTCCTCCGCGACGCACCAGTGCACGCGCTCACCGCCGATCAGCTCACCTTGGTCTTGCAATCCAAAGTGGACTCCGCCTGGAACCTGCATCACGCCACGCAGCAGCACGATCTCGCGTTCTTCGCCCTCTACTCCTCCGCCGCCGGATTCCTCGGCAACCCCGGCCAGGCCAACTACGCCGCCGCCAACACCTTCCTCGACGTCTTCGTCCGATACCGCCGCGTCCAAGGGCTTCCCGCGCACTCGCTCGCGTGGGGCCCCTGGAACACCGGCGACGGCATGACGCAGCACCTCACGCATGCCGACCAGCAACGCATGGCGAACAGCGGCGCCTTGCCGTTCGAGCCGGAGGACGGGATCCGCCTGTTCGAGGAGGCACTCGGCAGTTCCGAGTCGATGCTGCTGCCCATCAAGCTCGACCCGAGGGCGCTCCGGCGCCAGCAGATCCCCGCGTCGCTCGCCGGCCGAATCCCCGAGCAGCGCAGGGAGGCGCAGCCGCGGAACACCGAGCCGCTCACCGCCCTGCTGCAGGGGATGCCCGAGCAGCACCAGCACCGCACCGTGCTGGAAGTCGTCCGGATGCACGCCGCCGCCGTTCTCGGGCACACCGGCTTCGACGACATCCCCGCCGATCGCCCGTTCCTGGAGCTCGGTTTCGACTCGCTCACCTCGGTGGAGCTGCGCAACCGGCTCGCCACCGCGACCGACCTGCGGCTGCCCACCACCCTCGTCTTCGAGCACCCGACGCCGCACAAGATGGCCGCGCACCTGCGCGCCGAGCTGATCGACGGGGATGGCGACGCCACGTCCGTGCTGTCCGCGCTCAGCCATCTCGAAGACGTCCTGGCGACGATCCCCTTGCACGCCGATTCGCGGAACGAGGTCGTGGCGAGGCTGACCGCGCTGCTCGGGACGCACCACGGCGAACGCGGCACCGCCGACGACTCGATCGACTCGGCGTCCGACGAGGAGATCTTCGAACTCATCGACCGCGACCTCGAACAGTCCTGACCCGAGCGCCCCGAAGGAGGAGGACATCGCGATGTCGAACGAGGAGAAGCTCCGCAGCTACCTCAAGCGCGTCACCGCCGAGCTGCGGCAGGCGCGGCAGCGGTTGAGCGCGCTCCCCGAGCCGATCGCCATCGTCGGGATGGGGTGCCGGTTCCCGGGCGGTGTCGCCTCGCCCGCGCAGTTGTGGGAGCTCGTGGCGGCCGGCCGGGACGCGATCTCAGGCTTCCCCGCCGACCGGGGCTGGAACCTCGACGCGCTGTACCACCCGGACCCGGAGCACCGCGGGACGAGCTATGTCCGGGAGGGCGGATTCCTGCACGACGCAGCGGAATTCGACGCCGCGTTCTTCGGCATCAGCCCGCGCGAAGCCCCGGCCATCGACCCGCAGCAGCGGTTGCTGCTGGAAACCTCCTGGGAGGCGCTCGAACACGCGGGCATCGATCCCCTGTCGCTGGACGGCAGCCCGACCGGAGTGTTCACCGGCGTCATGTACCAGGACTACGGGTCGCGGCTGGCGCCGCTCATCCCGGCCGAGTTCGAGGGGTACGTGGGCCACGGCAGCGCGGGCAGCGTGGCGTCCGGCCGCGTGTCCTACACGCTCGGGCTGGAAGGCCCGGCGGTCACCGTGGACACCGCGTGTTCGTCGTCGTTGGTGGCGATCCACCTCGCCTGCCAGTCGCTGCGGGCCGGGGAGTCGACGCTCGCGTTGGCCGGTGGGGCCACCCTCATGGCCACGCCCACCATGTTCGTGGAGTTCAGCAGGCAGCGCGCCCTGTCCCCGGATGGCCGGTGCAAGCCGTTCGCCGCGGCGGCGGACGGCACCAGCTGGGCCGAGGGCGTCGGAGTCGTGGTGCTGGAACGGCTCTCGGACGCCGAGCGCAACGGCCATCCCGTGCTGGCGGTGATCCGGGGCAGCGCGGTCAACCAGGACGGTGCGAGCAACGGGTTGACCGCGCCCAACGGGTCTTCGCAGCAGCGGGTGATCTTGAAGGCGCTGGCGGCCGCGGGTTTGGGGCCCGCCGATGTCGATGCCGTCGAAGCCCACGGCACCGGCACTTCGCTGGGGGATCCGATCGAGGCCCAAGCGCTGCTGGCGACTTATGGGAAGCACCGCACCGCCGAACGCCCGTTGTGGTTGGGGTCGCTGAAGTCCAACGTCGGCCACACCCAGGCCGCGGCCGGGGTCGGCGGCGTCATCAAGATGGTCCAGGCCCTCCGGCACGGCGAGCTGCCCGCATCGCTGCACGTCGAGGCACTGTCGCCGCACGTCGACTGGAGCAGCGGTGCGCTCGCGCTGCTCACCGAATCCCGGCCGTGGCCGGAAAACGACCGGCCGCGCCGGGCCGCCGTGTCGTCCTTCGGTGTCTCGGGTACCAACTCGCACCTCGTCCTCGAACTGCCGACTCGCGATAACGAGTCCACACGGGACAGACCACGTGCGGTGGTTGTGGATCGTGTTTCTGTTGCTGGAGACGATCCGGTGCCGTGGGTGATCTCCGGGAAGACGCCGGAGGCGCTTGAGGCATTCGCGGCGCGGCTGCACGAGCATTTGTCCACGAGCGAGGACTGGGCGCCTGTAGATGTCGGAGCGGCGCTGAGCAAGCGCAGCGGCTTCGCGCACCGCGCCGTCCTCCTCGGCAAGGATCGGCACGGCCTGCTGCAACATCTGCGCGATCTCGCCGGCGGCACCGAGGCACCGGGCATCATCCGGCGCACACAGCCACCGGCCCACGACACCGATCGCATCGTCATGGTCTTCCCCGGGCAGGGCGGCCAATGGCCCGGCATGGGCCGCCAACTTCTCGACGCCAACCCCGTTTTCGCCGCAGCCATGGCCGAATGCGATCAGGCGCTATCGGCGTACCAGAGCTGGTCGGTCACCGATCTGCTGCGCAAGGGATCCCCGCTGGACCGCGTCGACATCATCCAACCGGCGCTGTTCGCCGTCATGGTGTCCCTGACCCGGGTCTGGCAGGCACTGGGAGTTCAACCCGCCGCCGTCGTCGGCCACTCCCAAGGAGAAATCGCCGCCGCGCACATCGCGGGCGCACTCGACCTCGACCAGGCCGCACGCGTCGTCGCCTTGCGATCGCAGCTGATCCGCACCCACCTCGCCGGACACGGCAGCATGCTGTCGGTCCCGCTCTCCGTCGAAGATCTCCGACCTCATCTCGACCCGGAACGCGTTTCGATCGCCGCGATCAACAGCCCCACCGCCACCGTGCTCTCCGGCGACACCGACGCCATCCGCGCACTGCACAACACTCTGACCGACCAAGGAGTGCGCTCGCGGATCTTGCCCGTGGACTACGCCTCCCACAGCCACCACGTCGAAACCCTCCGGCAACCGCTACTGGAACAACTCGCCGGACTCACCCCGAAGACCGCCAAAATCCCGTTCCACTCCACCGTCACCGGCAAAGCACTCGACACCACCGGACTCGACGCCGACTACTGGTACACCAACCTCGCCACCACCGTGAACTTCCACGACACCACCACCCGACTCCACACCACCGGACACCACGTCTACCTCGAACCCAGCCCACACCCCACGCTCACCCACCACATCACCGCCTTGCCGGACGTGGTCACCGCCAGCACGCTGCACCGCGACCACCCCAGCACCGGCACTCTCCTCACCAACGCCGCACACCTGTGGGTCCACGGCGCGCCGATCACCTGGCAGGCCGTCCTGCCCGCCCGCAACCACGTCGAGCTCCCGGCATATCCCTTCCAGCGTGAGCGCTACTGGCTCGACGGGCCGCAGCACGACGGCCTGAACGAGGTTCGGCATCTTGTCGCTTGGCATCCCGTTCCCACGCCGCCCCGGCGACCCGGTGGGACCTGGCTGGTCGTTTCGCCGCCCGATGTCGCGCACCGATGGCAGGAGGTCGTGTCCGACGCGTTGACCGCTGGCGGCGCGACCGTGCGGCACCTGGCGATCGATGGAGCCGCCGAGCGGAATCTTCCGGAAGTGCTTGCCACGCGGGGGCCTTTCGACGGTGTCGTGTCCCTGCTCGCCCTGACCGAGCGACCGCAGCCCGCACGCCACGTGGTCGCTGCCGATGCTCTGGTGCAGGCCGGTTTCCGCACGCCGTTGTGGTTCCTGACGAGCGGGGCTGCCTCGACGGGCCCGTCCGAACCTGCGGCCGATCTCGACCGGGCGCTCCTGCTCGGGCTGACGCGGGAGGCCGTCGGCGAGCGCCCGGGCATCGGCCTGTTGGACCTCCCCGCAGGTCCGGACGAGCTCTCGCCCGCCGATCTGGCCGGCTGCCTGTCGCAGCCCGGCGGCGAGTTCGCCCTTCGCGAGGCCGGACTCCTCGCCCGGCGGCTGGTCCACGCGCCGGTCGACAGCGCCCGGCCCGTTCGCGACTGGTGCCCGCGAGATACCGCTCTTGTCACCGACTGCACGTCCGAGAGCGGTCTGCACCTCGCGGAATGGCTGGCCCGGCGCGGAGCGGAGCACCTGGTGCTGCTCGTCGACCCCGAGCAGCCCGACCCGATCGAGCTCGAAGCCGCGCTGGCCGAGCGGGGCGCCAAGGTGACCGTCGCCCGCTGCGCCCCGACCGATCGCGCCGGGCTCGATGAAGTGCTGGCCTCGATCCCGCAGCACTATCCGCTGCGGACGGTCCTGCACATCGCGGGGTCGCCGCTCGCCGAACCTCGCGGTGCGCTGAACCTGGACGAGCTGACTCGCGGCCACGATCTCGATGCCTTCGTGCTCCTCTCGATCACCGGCAGCGCCGTCGGCGAGGTGTTGGACTCGGTCGCCCGGCGGCGACGGGAGCACGGGCTAACGGCGGTCTCGATGACCTGGAGTCCCGGCGCGGCTCCCGTTTCGGGCGCTCTGAAGCAGGCCCTCGATCACGACGAGACCTCGATCGTGCTGTTCCGGCGCGAGCAGTCCGCGGAGCCGGTCGGCGGTGCGGAAGGCCGGGCGAGCGACCTCGCCGCACGGCTCGCCGCCGCGCCGGGCGGCGAGAAGCGGAAGATCCTCTTGGAGGCCGTGCAATCCCTGGCCGCCGTCGTGCTTCGGCACTCGGAGCCGCAGCGGATCGCGCCCGGTCAGCCGTTCAAGGAACTCGGCTTCGACTCGATCACCGCGGTGGAGTTCCGCAACCGGCTGAACTCGTTCACCGGCCTCCAGCTGCCGGTCACCGTCCTGTTCGACCATCCCACGGCGGAAGCGCTGGTCGAGCGGGTGCACGCCGACCTCGTCCCGGCACCCTCGATCTCGGCGGCGCTCGACGGCCTGGAATCCGCGCTGTCCGGGCAAGCCATGTCCGAAGTGGACAGTAGACGGCTGGCGGCGATCGCCGACTCCTGGCTGCCCGGTGCTCCGCGACGGGACGGGGTCGCCGCGCGGCTCGAATCCGCGTCGAACGAGGAAATCGTCGAATTCATCAACCGCGAGCTCGGCATCAGCTGACCGGCAGAAAGAGGTTGCTGCGCATGACGACCGACGATCAGATGCGACACCTGCTCGCTCGGGTCACCGCTGAGCTGCACGACACGCGCAACCGGCTGCGCGCGGCGGAGGACGACGCGGCCGAGCCGATCGCGATCGTGGGCATGGCATGCCGCTTCCCCGGCAGCGTCACCTCTCCGGACGAGCTCTGGGAGCTGGTTCGCACCGGCACCGACGCGATCTCGGAGTTCCCCGCCGATCGCGGCTGGGACGTGGACGAGCTGTACGACGCGGATGCGGACGCCGCCGGGAAGTCGTACGTGCGGCACGGCGGATTCCTCCGGGACGCATCGGCTTTCGATGCCGCGTTCTTCGGGATCAGCCCGCGCGAGGCGACGGCGATGGATCCGCAGCAGCGGCTCCTGCTGGAGACCTCGTGGGAGGCCGTCGAGAACGCCGGCATCGCCCCCGGTGGCCTTCGCGGCAGCCGCACCGGGGTGTTCGCGGGAACGGTGCTGCCGGAGTACGGCCCGCCGCTGCGCGAACCGCTGGAGGGTTTCGAGGGCTACTTCCTCACCGGAAAGGCGCTGAGCGTGGTGTCCGGCCGGGTCGCCTACTCGCTCGGGCTGGAGGGCCCGGCTGTCACCGTGGACACCGCCTGCTCGTCGTCGCTGGTGGCCATGCACCTCGCCTGCCAATCGCTGCGATCCGGGGAATCGACGCTCGCCCTGGCGGGCGGGGTGACCGTCATGGCATCGCCGGGGATCTTCGTCGAGTTCAGTCGCCAACGGGGGCTTTCTCGCGATGGTCGCTGCAAGGCGTTCTCCGCCAACGCCGACGGCACCGGCTGGGCCGAAGGCGCCGGCGTCGTGGTGCTGGAGCGCCTCTCCGACGCGCAGCGCAACGGACATCGCGTGCTTGCCATGATCCGCGGTAGCGCGGTGAACCAGGACGGTGCCAGCAACGGCCTCACAGCACCGAACGGACCGTCGCAAGTGCGCGTCATCCAAGAGGCGCTCACCAACGCCGGACTGACGCCCGCCGACGTCGACGCCGTCGAAGCCCATGGGACCGGGACCTCGCTCGGCGACCCGATCGAAGCGCAAGCGCTCCTGGCGACCTACGGCAGGCACCACACCGCCGAACGTCCCTTGTGGCTGGGATCACTGAAGTCCAACATCGGCCACACCCAGGCCGCCGCAGGCGTCGCAGGCGTCATCAAAGTAGTGCAGGCGCTCAACAACGAAGAGCTGCCCGCCACGCTCCACGCCGACGAACCCGCGACCCACGTCGACTGGAGCAGCGGCAGCCTTGCGCTGCTCACCCGATCCCGGCCCTGGCCCGAAGGCGACCGCCCGCGCCGCGCCGCCGTCTCGGCCTTCGGCGTCTCCGGCACCAACGCACACCTCATCCTCGAACAGGCATCCCGAGGTGCCGTCGAACAGGGCGAAGGAGAGGCCGACGCGGGCGCTGGAGTGGTGCCGTGGGTGATCTCGGCGAAAACGCCAGAGGCCCTTGAAGCGCAGGCCGAACGCTTGCACTCCCACCTCCGCGGCCGGGACGCGTGGACGCCTGCCGAGGTCTCCCGGTCGCTGGCCACGACCCGCACCCACTTCCCGCACCGCGCCTCGATCATCGGCGCTGAACGGCAGGAATTGCTGTCAGGGCTGGCCGCCATCGCCCGTGCCGAGACGAGCGATGCGGTGACGCTCGGCGCTGCGGTGGACAACCCGGGCATCGTCATGCTGTTGTCCGGTCAGGGCAGCCAACGGCCCGGCATGGGACGCGGACTGTACGAGGCGTACCCGGTCTTCGCCCAAGCCTGGGACGAAGCATGCGCACACCTGGACCCGCTGCTGGGACTGGATCGACCGCTCACCGACATCGTCTTCCGCGGGCAGCCCGATGAGGTCGAGCAGACGCTCATCGCGCAGCCAGCGCTGTTCGTGCTGCAGGTGGCGTTGTTCCGGTTGTTGGAACACCACGGCATCAGGCCCGACTACCTCATCGGCCACTCCGTCGGCGAACTCACCGCCGCCCACGTCGCCGGTGTGCTCACCCTGGCAGACGCGGCCGTCTTGCTGGCTGCACGCGCCCGGCTGATGCAGAACCTTCCCGCGCACGGCGTCATGGCCGGGATCAACGCCAGCGAGCAAGAACTCACCGAGGCACATCCCGAACTCCTCGATATACGAAGCGGCGTTTCCATCGCCGCGATCAACAGCCTACAGTCCACAGTGGTCTCCGGAGACCCAGATCCGGTTCGCGCCATCGCCGACCACTGGCAGAACCAAGGCCGCACCGTCCGGAAACTGCACACCAGCAGGGCATTCCACTCACCCCACTGCGAGCCGCTGCTCGACGAACTCGAACGAACCGCCCGGGGTCTGACCTTCCACCCGCCGAAAATCCCGATCATCTCCACCGTCACCGGAAGCCCCACCGACGACATCACCACCCCGGCCTACTGGCCCCGCCAGGCTCGCCAGGCCGTCCGCTTCGCGCCCGCCCTCGCCTGGCTGCACCAGCACCGCGGCGTCACCCACCACCTCGAACTCGGGCCCGACACCACCCTCACCACCCTCGCGCGTGCCACTCACAACACGCCCAGCCACGCCACGCTGAACCCCGGCACCGACGAGGCCACCAGCTACGTCACCGCACTCGCCCACGCGCACACCACCGGACTCAGCCCCGACTGGGCCGCACTCCTCCCGCAAAACCGGGTTCTCGACCTGCCGACCTACGCGTTCCAGCACGAGAGGTACTGGCTCAACCCGCCGGCGGCGGGACGCCCGGAACAGCTCGGCATGGCCACCACCGGCCATCCCCTGCTCACCGCACGAATCACCACGCCCCACACCGGCGAAACCACCCTCACCGGACGCGTCTCGCTCGACTCGCACCCCTGGCTCGCCGACCACGCCGTCCAAGGCAACGTCCTGCTCCCCGGCACCGCGTTCCTCGACATGACGCTCCACGCGGCCGCACAACTCGGCTGCGCCGTCGATGAACTCACCCTCCACACGCCGCTCGGACTCCCCGACCACGGGCACGTCGCGCTCCACATGGCCATCACCGCCGAGGACGACGGTCGGCGAACCGTCACGCTCTACTCCCGTGCTCCGGGGGCGGAAGAGGTCTGGACGCGCCACGCCACCGGCACGCTCGTCGCCGCTCCCGAGAACCCGTCCACTGCGGATCTCGCTGCTTGGCCACCGGCGGGTGCGACACCGGTCGACGTCGGCGACCTCTACGACCGCCTCGCCGACCACGGTTTCGGTTACGGGCCGACCTTCCAAGGGCTCCACACCGCCTGGCGGCACGGCGACGACGTCTACGCCGAAGTCGCGCTCCCCGACGATCACAGCCCCAGCGGTTGGGCGGTCCATCCCGCTCTCCTCGACGCCGCGCAGCACGCCGGGCTGATCGGGGGCGATTCGCAGGACCGCCGAACCCGCCTGGTCTTCTCGTGGTCGGGCGTGCGCATCCACGGCTCCGCGACGACCGGTCTCCGGGTCCGCCTCCGGCACTCCGGGGCCGACGCGTTCCAGCTCGACCTGGCCGACCACGATGGACTTCCGGTCGCCACCATCGAATCGCTCGCACTTCGGCGGGTGCCGAACGCGGTCCCGGAGGACAACGGCCTGCTCCGCCTGGACTGGGTGCCGCAGGCGTTCGACGACACCGACGCTCCGCAGTCGCGCTGGGCGCTGATCGACTCGGGCGTGACCGCGCTGAGCGATGCCGTCGCATCCGGCGAGCCGGCTCCGGACATCGCGGTGCTCGACCAGTGTGGCCTCGCCGCCGGCGACGACATCGCGCGGCTCGTCGGCGAGGCATCGCAGCGGGTGGTGGCGGAACTGCAGACCTGGCTGGCGGCACCGCACCTCGCCGGAACGCGCCTCGTGCTGGTGACCCGCGGTGCGGTGGCCGTGCAGCCGGGCGAAGTCCCGGACCTGGTCACGGGGCCGCTGTGGGGCCTGCTGCGGGTGGCGCAGAACGAGCACCCCGACCGCTTCGCGCTCGTCGACACCGACTCCAGCGGCGATGACGAGGAGCTGCGGCGCACCGTCGAAGCAGCTCTGCGGCACGGTGAGGCGCAGATCGCGGTGCGCGGCGATGCCGTGTTCGTGCCCCGGCTGGTCCGCGCCGACGCGCGGAACGAGCTGGCGGCCCCGGACTCGATGTCGTGGCGATTGGACGTGTCCGAGCGGGGCAGCATCGACAACCTGCACCTCGCGGAGTTCCCGGAGGCGCAGGCACCGCTCGCGGCCGGTCAGGTCCGGGTCGCCGTGCGGGCGGTCGGCGTGAACTTCCGCGACGTCCTCAACACCCTCGGCATGTACCCCGGCACCCCGCCGCTCGGCGTCGAGGGCGCCGGGGTGATCACCGAGATCGCCGGCGACGTGCCCGGCCTGCGGGTCGGCGACCGGGTGTGGGGCATCCTGCCCGGCGCGATGGGCCCGCTCGCGGTCACCGACCACCGGCTGTTGGCGCCGGTTCCCGACGGGTGGAGCTTCGCCCAGGCCGCCGCAACTCCTGCGGTGTTCTTGACCGCCTACTACGCCCTGCGTCACCTCACGACCGTCCAGCCCGGGCAGAAGGTCCTGGTGCACGCCGCCGCGGGTGGGGTCGGGATGGCCGCCGTCCAGCTCCTCCAGGACTGCGGCGCCGACATCTACGCCACCGCACACCCCACCAAGTGGGCCCTCCTGCGCGAGCTCGGCATTCCCGCAGATCACATCGCCTCGTCCCGCACGCCGGACTTCGCGACGCAATTCCCCTCGGTCGACGTCGTGCTGAACTCGCTCACCGGGGAACTCCTCGACGCCTCGCTGGACCTGCTCAACGAGGGCGGGCACTTCATCGAGCTCGGCAAGACCGACCTCCGCGACCCCGGCGACCATCCCGGGTTGCACTTCCACGCCTTCGACCTCTCCGAGATCGATCCCGCTCACCAGCAGGGCATGCTGGCCGATCTCACCGGCCTCTTCGAACGCGGACGGCTCACCGCGCTGCCGGTCACGGCATGGGACATCCGGCAGACCCCGGAGGCGTTCCGCTACCTCGCCAACGCGCGTCACACCGGCAAGCTCGTGCTCACCGTGCCCGCAGCGCCCGATCCACGCGGCACCATCCTGATCACCGGCGGCACCGGCGCGCTGGGCAGCGTTCTCGCCCGGCACCTCGCCGCGCAACACCCCGATTGCCACCTCCTCCTGGCCAGCCGCCATGGCCCAGCCGCACCCAACGCCGAAGCTCTACTCGATGAGCTCGGCTCCCGGGTCACCATCTCCACCTGCGACGTCACCGACCAGCACCAGCTCTCCGAACTGATCGGCAGCATCCCCGCCGAACGCCCGCTGACCGGCGTCGTCCACACCGCCGGCGTGCTCCGCGACGCGCCGCTGCACGCCCTCACCGCGGAGCAGCTGTCCACCGTTGCGGAATCCAAAGTGGACTCCGCCTGGCACCTCCACCTCGCCACGCAACACCACGACCTGGCGTTCTTCGTCCTCTACTCGTCAGCGGCAGGAATCTTCGGCAGCCCCGGCCAAGCCAACTACGCCGCCGCCAACACCTTCCTCGACGCGCTCGCCCAACACCGCCACACCCGCGGACTCCCCGCGCACTCCCTGGCCTGGGGGCCCTGGAACACCGGCGACGGCATGACCCAGCACCTCGCGCATGCCGACCACCAGCGCATGGCGGGCACCGGCGCCCTGCCCTTCGATCCGGACGGCGGCGCGGCTGCTTTCGACGCTGCCTGCAGGCGGCCGGCACCGTGGCTCGTCCCGCTGCGCCTCGACACGTCACGGCTTCGGAACGCCCCGGCGATTCTCGGCGATCTCAAACCCCGGCAGGCCGCCGAACGGCGTCCGAACCGGCCCTTGGAACAGCTCCTCGACGGCCTCGACGAGAACCAGCGCGAGCAGGCCCTCCTGCAGGTGGTCCGGCGCGAAGCCGCCGCCGTTCTCGGGCATTCCGGGGCCGAGTCGATTCCGGCCGGCCGCGTGTTCCTGGACCTCGGGTTCGATTCGCTCACCTCGGTCGAACTGCGCAACCGGCTCGCCGCGGCGACCGGCCTGCGGCTGCCCACCACGCTGGCCTTCGACCACCCCACGCCCGAAGCGCTCGCCGCCCACCTCCGCCAGCGTCTCCTCCCCCGAGCGCAGCAGGTCGCCACCCCGGCTCGTGCCTCGGTGTCCGACGAGCCCATCGCCATCGTCGGCATGGCGTGCCGCCTGCCCGGCGGTGTCCACTCGCCAGACGAGCTGTGGCAGCTCCTCGCCGACAACGCGGACGCCATCACCGGCTTCCCGACCAACCGAGGCTGGAACCTCGCCACGCTCTTCAACGCCGACCCCGACAACCCGGGAACCAGCTACGCCCGGCGCGGCGGATTCCTGCACGAGGCCGACGAGTTCGACGCCGCGTTCTTCGGCATCAGCCCCCGGGAAGCCGCGACGATCGACCCGCAGCAACGGCTGCTACTCGAAACGTCGTGGGAAGCGCTCGAACACGCGCGCATCAACCCGGGCTCGCTGCCGGGTAGCCGGACCGGGGTGTTCACCGGCGTGATCTACCAGGACTACGCGGGGCGGCTCGCCGGCCGGGTGCTCCCGGAGTTCGAAGGCTACCTCGGCAACGGCAGCGCGGGCAGCATCGCCTCGGGCCGGGTGTCCTACACCTTCGGCCTCGAAGGCCCAGCGGTCACGGTGGACACCGCGTGCTCGTCGTCGCTGGTAGCGATGCACCTCGCGTGCCAATCGCTGCGGTCCGGCGAGTCGAGCTTGGCGCTGGCCGGCGGCGCCAGCGTCATGGCGACGCCGACCCCGTTCATCGAGTTCAGCCGCCAGCGCGGGCTGGCACAGGACGGGCGCTGCAAGGCGTTCTCTGCCGACGCCGACGGAACGAGCTGGGCCGAAGGCGCCGGGGTCGTGGTGCTGGAGCGGCTGTCCGACGCCCAGCGCAACGGTCATCGCATCCTGGCCGTGATCCGGGGAAGCGCCGTCAACCAGGACGGTGCCAGCAACGGCCTCACCGCACCCAACGGTCCGTCGCAGGAACGCGTCATCCTGGAAGCGCTCAACAACGCCGGGCTCACGCCCGCGGATGTCGACGCCGTCGAAGCCCACGGCACCGGGACATCGCTGGGCGACCCCATCGAAGCCCAAGCACTGCTGGCCACCTACGGCCAGCACCACACCGCCGAACGACCGGTGTGGCTCGGGTCGCTGAAATCCAACATCGGCCACACCCAAGCCGCCGCCGGAGTCGCAGGCGTCATCAAGATGATCCAGGCCCTCCACCACAACCAGCTGCCCGCCACACTCCACGCCGACCAACCATCGACCCACATCGACTGGAGCAGCGGCACTCTCGCGCTGCTCACCGAACCCCAGCCCTGGCCCGAAGCCGACCATCCGCGCCGCGCCGCCGTCTCATCCTTCGGCGTTTCCGGCACCAACGCACACCTCATCCTCGAACAGGCACCACCAGATGAGTCCACACAGGACGATCCTGTCTCGTCGATCGTTCCGTGGGTGTTCTCCGCGAAGACACCGGAAGCGCTGACAGCGCAAGCACAACGGCTGCACGACCAGCTCCGCGACCGGGACGACTGGACGCCCGCCGAGGTCGCCTGGTCACTGGCCACCACCCGGGCCACCTTCGAGCACCGCGCCGCCGTTCTCGCAGATGACCGCGAGAAACTTCTGGCCGGACTGGAAACCCTCGCCCGCGCCGGGGAAAGCGCGTTCGTGGCAAGAGGCGTAGCAGCAGGCGATCTGGGCGTGGCGATGCTGCTGTCCGGGCAAGGCAGCCAACGCCCCGGCATGGGACACGGCCTACACGAGGCGTACCCCGTGTTCGCCGAAGCCTGGGACGAAGCATGCGCACACCTCGACCCGCTGCTCGGACTGGACCGGCCACTCACCGACATCGTCTTCCACGGCACCCCCGACGAAGTCGAAGACACACTGATCGCACAGCCAGCGCTGTTCGCACTGCAGATCGCCCTGTTCCGACTGCTCGAACACCACGGGATCCGGCCCGACTACCTCATCGGCCACTCCATCGGCGAACTCACCGCCGCCCACCTCGCAGGCGCACTCACCCTCCCCGACGCAGCACGACTGCTGACCACCCGCGCCCGCCTGATGCAAAGCCTCCCCCCACACGGCGTCATGGCCAGCATCAACGCCAGCGAGCAGGAACTCATCGAGACGCATCCCGAACTCCTCGATGCGCGAAGCGGCGTTTCGATCGCGACGATCAACGGCCCGCTGTCCACCGTCATCTCCGGCGACCCCGAGCCAGCGCGCGCCATCACCGAGCACTGGCGGAACCAGGGCCGCACCACCCGAGAGCTGCACACCAGCCGCGCCTTCCACTCCCCCCACTGCGAGCAGATCCTCGATGAACTGGAACGCACCGCCGACCAGCTGACCTACCACCCACCGAAGATCCCGATCATCTCCACCGTCACCGGGACCGCCACCGACGAGATCGCGACGCCCGCCTACTGGGCCCGGCAGGTACGCCAGCCCGTGCGCTTCGCACCCGCCCTCGCCTGGCTCCACCAGAACCACGGCGTCACCCACCACCTGGAGCTCGGGCCCGACACCACCCTCACCACCCATGCCCTGACCAGCCACGACGAGACGCCGAGCCTCCCAACGCAGCAACCCGGCGTCGACGGCGCCGCCGGCTACCTCAGCGCCCTCACCCACGCCCACACCACCGGACTCTCGCCGCACTGGCCCGCGGTCCTCACCCCGACGCGGACCGTCGACCTGCCCACCTACGCCTTCCAGCGCCAGTCCTTCTGGCTCGACCCGCCGGCCGACCGCGGCGCCGAGACCGGCTCCGATGCGAGCTTCTGGACCGCCGTGGAGGACAACGACCCGGGCGCGGTCGCGAAGGCCCTCGACATCGCCCCCGAGACCCCGCTGCACGACGTCGTGCCCGCCCTGTCGGCGTGGCGACGGCGCCAGCGCGCCGAGGTCACGTTGAACTCCTGGCGCTACGAGGTCCAGTGGCACCCGGCCCCTGCACCGGAGAATCCTCCTGCCCCACGCGGAAATTGGCTCATCATCAGCGCACCCGACACCGAGCGGGACGTGCTCGACACCGCCGCGCAGGCCATGGCCGTGGCCGAGGCGCACCCGATCCGGATCGACGATCAGGCTTCCCGAAGCGAGTTGGCCGATCTCCTCCGGGACGAAGCCCCGACTGGCATCGTCTCGCTGCTCGGCACGGTCACCGCCACGATCACGCTCGTCCAGGCGCTCGGCGACGCAGGTGTCGCGGCCCCGTTGTGGTGCCTGACGCGCGGCGCGGTCGCGGTCGACGAGCACGACGAGCCGCCCAACTCCGAGCTCGCGGCGCTGTGGGGCCTGGGCCGGGTGATCGCGCTGGAACACCCGGACCGCTGGGGCGGGCTGGTCGACCTGCCGCTGCGCCCCGACCGCCGGGCCGCCGCGTCCCTCGCCGCGATCCTCGCCGAGCGCGCGGAGGACCAGGTCGCGATCCGGCCGGCCGGCACCCGCGTCGCGCGGCTGGCCCGGGTGCCCGCAACGACCGATTCCCCCTGGCAGCCCGACGAAGCCGTCCTGGTGACCGGGGCTTCGCCCGGTGTGGATCGCCTGACCGAGCTGCTGGGCGAGCACGGCATCGCCACGACCCCGGACCCCGCGCGCACTGTGTTCCACATCGTTCCCGGCGAAACGGCCACCGGGCTCCTGGCCGCCACGGACGCGGCGGACGTCGAAGCGGCGATGCGGCGCTCGATCACCGAGCTCGCCCAACTCGATGAACTGCTCGTCAACGGTCGGATCGAAGCGCTGGTCCTCCTCTCCGCCGTGACCGACGCCTGGGGCGCCGAGGGCTACGCGGCCGGGGCCGCGACCAGCGCCTGGGTCGACGCGCTGGTGCGTCGGCGCAGGGCCGCCGGGCTGCGCGCGGTCTCGGTCGAGTGGGGCCCGTGGGACGACTCGGACGACGCCGAGGCCGCCCGGCGGGGTCTGCTCGGGATGTCCCCGGAGCTGGCCATCGCCTCGTTGCGGCAGGCCATCGGCAACGACGACCACGTCGTCGCCGTCGCGGACGTCGACTGGAACCGGTTCGTCGCGTCGAACGCGTCCCGCTGCTTCGCCGGCCTCTCCGAAACCGGCCACGACGCGGCCGCAAGCTCCGACGAGCCGCACGCCGCGCTGCGCGAGCGGATCACCGGTCTTCCCGGGAAGGAACGGCGCCGGGCCGTGGTGGAGCTGGTGCGCGGCGAGGTCGCCGCCGTGCTGGGGCATGCCGATCCGGCGGCGGTCCCGGCGAGCAGGCCGCTGCAGGAGCTCGGCTTCGAGTCGCTCACCGCCGTCCAGTTGCGCAACCGCCTCGCCAAGAGCACCGGGTTGCGGTTGTCGGCGACGCTGGCCTTCGACCACCCGACACTCGCGGCACTCGCCGACCACGTCCTCTGTCGGCTCACGCCCGAGGAGCCGACCGCCGCGCCCGTTGCCGCGCAGCCGGCCGCTGGCGAGGCCATCGCGATCGTGGGCATGGCGTGCCGGTTGCCCAGCGGCGTGGATTCGCCGGAGGGGTTGTGGGAGCTGGTCGGCTCCCGGACCGACGCGATCACGCCGTTCCCGGCGAACCGCGGCTGGGACCTCGCCGGGATCTTCGACCCCGACCCGGACGCCGTCGGCCGGACCTACGTCCGCAGCGGCGGATTCCTGCACGACGCGGCGGCGTTCGACCCGGAGTTCTTCAGCATCAGCCCGCGCGAAGCGCTCGCCATGGACCCGCAGCAGCGGCTGCTGCTGGAGACCTCCTGGGAGGCGTTGGAGCGCGCGGGAATCGACCCGGCGACGCTGCGGAGCACGCCGACCGGCGTCTTCGCGGGAACGAACGGCCAGGACTACGCGGCGGTGCTGCGGCGCAAGCCGACGCCGGGCGAGCTGGAGCCGTTCGTCGGCACCGGCACCACGGCCAGCGTCCTGTCGGGCCGCGTCGCCTACATCCTGGGGCTGGAAGGCCCGGCGGTGACCGTGGACACCGCCTGCTCGTCGTCGCTGGTGGCGATCCACCTGGCCTGCCAGTCGCTGCGCTCCGGCGAGTCGAGCATGGCTCTCGCCGGAGGCGCCAGCATCATGGCCACGCCGGACGTGTTCATCGAGTTCAGCCGCCAGCGCGGGCTCGCCCAGGACGGCCGCTGCAAGGCGTTCTCGGCCTCGGCCGACGGCACGAGCTGGTCCGAGGGCGTCGGGGTCGTTGTACTGGAACGGCTCTCCGACGCCGAGCGCAACGGTCACCGCGTGCTCGCGGTGGTTCGCGGCAGCGCGGTGAACCAGGACGGCGCAAGCAACGGACTCACCGCGCCCAACGGACCGTCGCAGGAACGCGTCATCCTGCAAGCGCTCGCCAATGCGGGGCTCACCCCGGCCGATGTCGACGCGGTGGAGGCCCACGGCACCGGGACGTCGTTGGGCGATCCCATCGAAGCCCAAGCACTGCTGGCGACCTACGGCCGGCACCACACCGCCGAGAAGCCCCTGCTGCTGGGGTCGTTGAAGTCCAACATCGGCCACGCCCAAGCCGCCGCAGGCGTCGCAGGTGTCATCAAGACGGTGCAGGCGCTCAACCACGACGAACTGCCCGCAACGCTGCACGCCGACGAACCCTCACCGCACATCGACTGGAGCAGCGGCACTCTCGCGCTGCTCACCGAACCCCAGCCCTGGCCGGAAAGCGATCGGCCACGGCGCGCCGCCGTCTCCGCCTTCGGCGTCTCCGGCACCAACGCACACCTCATCCTCGAACAGCCGTCCCAGGCCGCGGAACGCACGGTCGTCGTGGACCCTGGCGGCGCGCTCATGCCGTGGGTCATCTCCGCGAAGACTCCGGAAGCTCTTGAAGCACAAGCAGAACAGCTGCACTCCCGGCTGATGGAGAACCCGGACTGGTCGCCCGCCGACGTGGCGTGGTCGCTGGCCACCGCGCGGACCGCCTTCGCGCACCGCGCCGCGATCTTCGCCAACGACCACGAGGAACTGCTGACAGGGCTGAAGAGCCTGGCTCATTCAGGAGAACACCCCGGCGTAGCACGGGGTATCGCGGTTGACGAGACCGCTGTGGCCATGTTGTTGTCCGGTCAGGGCAGCCAACGGCCCGGCATGGGACAGGGCCTGCACGAGACGTTCCCCGTGTTCTCCCAAGCCTGGGACGAAGCCTGCGCACACCTGGACCCCCTGCTGGGCTTGGATCGGCCGCTCACCGACATCGTCTTCCACGGGCAGCCCGATGAGGTCGAGCAGACACTCGTCGCACAACCCGCACTGTTCGTGCTGCAAGTCGCCTTGTTCCGGCTGCTCGAACACCACGGCATCACCCCCGACTACCTCATCGGCCACTCCATCGGCGAACTCACCGCCGCCCACCTCGCAGGCGTACTCACGTTGCCCGACGCAGCACGCCTGCTGGCCACACGCGCCCGCCTGATGCAAAACCTCCCCGCACACGGCGTCATGGCCGGGATCAACGCCAGCGAGCAAGAACTCACCGAAGCACATCCCGAACTCCTCGACCCGAACAGCGGCGTTTCCATCGCCGCCATCAACAGCCCACAGTCCACAGTGATCTCCGGCGACCCAGACCCAGTGCAGACCATCGCCGACCACTGGCAGGACCAAGGCCGCACCGTCCGGAAACTCCACACCAGCAGGGCATTCCATTCACCCCACTGCGAGCCACTGCTCGACGAACTCGAACGAACCGCCCAGGACCTCACCTTCCACCCGCCGAAAATCCCGATCATCTCCACCGTCACCGGAAACCCCACCGACAACATCACCACCCCGGCCTACTGGGCCCGCCAAGTACGCCAAGCCGTCCGCTTCGCGCCCGCCCTCGCCTGGCTCCACCAGCACCACACCATCACCCACCACCTCGAACTCGGGCCCGACACCACCCTCACCACCCTCGCGCGAACCACCCACGACACACCCAGCCACGCCACCCTCGAACCCGGCACCGACGACGCCACCGCGTACCTCACCGCCATCACCCACGCCCACGCCACCGGACTCAACCCCGACTGGACCGCGGCCCTCATCCCGGCCCGAACCCTCGACCTGCCCACCTATCCCTTCCAGCGGCGGGACTTCTGGGCGACGCCGGAGCCGTCGAGCCGCGCCGAGGACCTGGGCTTCGAGAGCACCGGCCATCCGCTGCTCAGCGCGCGCATCGACGTGCCGCAGACCGGCCAGACCATCTTCACGGGCCAGATCACGCCAGACGCGCCGCTGACGGGCACCGCCGTCCTCGACATGGCGCTGCACGCAGCCAACCGGCTCGGTCACATGCTCGACGAGTTGACCATCCACAATGGATATCCGCAGGACCGCACCGTGCTGCAACTGGCCACCACGCCAGGCGACGACGACAACCTCGCGCTGACCCTCCACTCGCGCTGCGGTGACGGCGATTGGACCCTGCACGCATCCGGCCGCCTTCGCAGCGCCGCTCCCACCGCAGCGGACATCGCTCCGGTCGATCTCCAGGACTTCTACGATGAGATCGCCGACGGCGAAGCCCACCAGGCCGGAACTGCGGGCTTGCGAGCCGCGTGGCGCTACGACTTCCCCACCGAAGTGCAGCTCGACGTCGTGGACGAGTCCGGCCTTCCGGTGGCGGCCGTGCGGCTCGGCCTGAAGGCCCTCGCCGCGGGCCCGGCCGACCCCGACCGCCTGTTCCAGCTCGTCTGGCGGCCCCTCGCCCAGCAGGCCGAAGCGGTGGACCTGGGCTGGATCGCATCCGGGCAGGACCTGGTGCCCGACAACGACGTCATCGTGATCGACCAGCGCGATCACCCGGATGCGGCCGACATCCCGGCGCTCGTGGGCCGGCGGACCCAGCAGCTCCTCGACCTCGTGCAAGCCTGGCTGGGCCGAGAATCGGGGTCGCGGCTCGTGCTGCTCACCCGCAACGCGGTCACCGTCCACCCCGGCGAAGCACCGGACCTCGGCACCGCCCCGCTGTGGGGGCTGCTGCGCCCCGCGCAGACCGAGCACCCCGACCGGATCCTGCTGATGGACGTCGACGATCCGGATGCGGCACCCGAAACCGTCGGCCGCGCCGTCGCAACCGCGCTGCACCACGGGGAACAGCAGGTCGCGCTCCGAGGCGGCGAGCTGTTCGCCCAGCGCCTGGCGCCCACCGAACCGACCGGCGACGGCTCCGCCCGCGGACTCGACCCGCACGGCACCGTGCTCATCACCGGCGGCACCGGCGCGCTGGGCAGCCTCGTCGCCCGTCACCTCGCGGCGGCGCACCGGGGGCCGCTGCTGCTGGTCAGCCGCCGGGGACCGGCCGCCTCCGGCGCCGAGCAACTCCTCGCCGACCTGGCCGCGCTCGGCGCCGAGGTGGAGATCGCCGCCTGCGACCTCACCGATCCGGCGGCCCTGGCCGGGTTGCTCGAAGGCATCCCCGATGAGCACCCGCTGACCGGGGTCATCCACACCGCCGGCGTCCTGCGGGACGCCCCGGTGCACGCCCTCCGGCCCGACGACCTGGCGGCAGTGCTGGCCCCCAAGGTCACGGCGGCGTGGAACCTGCACGAGGCCACGCGGCGTTACGAGCCGGACGTGTTCGTCCTGTTCTCCTCCGCCGTGGCGATCTTCGGCAACCCGGGGCAGGCGAACTACGCCGCGGCGAACGCGTTCCTCGACGCCCTCGCCCAGCACCGGGGCGATCTCGGTTTGCCCGCGCACGCCCTGGCCTGGGGACCGTGGCAGGTCTCCAGCGGCATGTCCACCGACCTGAGCGAGGTCAACCTGGCGAGGATGACGCAGGCCGGCATCGTGCCGCTGCAACCCGACGACGGCCTCCGGCTGTTCGACGAGGCCTGCGGGACTCCCAGCACGCACCTGCTCCCCCTGCACCTCGATGCGACGACCCTGCGCGCCTACGCCCGCGCGAACCCCGTGCCGCCGCTGCTGACCGAGTTCCTCCCGCAGCAACGAGCACAACGCTCCGCTGCCGAGCCGCTGCACCGGCGGCTGGCCGGGATGTCGGCGACGCAGCAGTCGGAGGCGCTGCTGGACCTGGTGCGGGATCAGGTGGCGGGCGTGCTCGGCCACGCCGGCCGGGACGACGTGCCCGAGGAACGGCCGTTCCTGGACCTCGGCTTCGACTCGCTGACCGCCGTCGAACTCCGCAACCGGATCACCGCCGCCACGGATCTGCCGCTGGCCACGACCCTCGTCTTCGACCACCCGACGCCCGCCAAGGTCGCCGCCCTCCTGCACCGGAAGTTCTTCGGCGAGCCGACCGACATCCCGCCACAAGGCGGCCGACCCGCCGCGGAGCCCGCGGCGGACATCGACGCCATGGACGTGGAAAGCCTGGTGCAGAAGGCATTCGAGAGTAGCGGGCGCTAGCCCCCGGGAACCAAGGGACCGAAATGGAAACCTCACGGGACAAGCTCGTCGAAGCGCTGCGGCTGTCGCTCAAGGAGAACGAGTCGCTGCGCCAACGGCACCAGCAGGTCACAGCGGCCGCCAAGGAACCGGTGGCGATCGTCGGCATGGCGTGCCGGCTGCCGGGCGGCGTCCGCTCACCGGAGCAGCTCTGGCGGCTGGTGAGCTCCGGCGCGGACGCGATCTCCGGCTTCCCGGTCAACCGCGGCTGGGACCTGGACGCGCTGTTCGACCCCGATCCCGATGCCGCCGGGAAGTCCTACGCCCGCCACGGCGGCTTCCTGCACGAGGCCGACGAGTTCGATGCCGCGTTCTTCGGCATCAGCCCCCGCGAAGCGGTGGCGATCGACCCGCAGCAGCGGCTGCTGCTGGAGACGTCGTGGGAGGCCCTGGAGCACGCCGGGATCGCTCCGGCGACGCTGCAGGGCAGCCGGACCGGTGTGTTCGCAGGCGTGAACTACCAGGATTACGGCGGTCGCCTCGCGCTGTGCATCCCGGAGGAGTTCGAGGGGTACCTCGGCCACGGCAGCGCGGGCAGCATCGCGTCCGGCCGCGTGTCCTACACCCTCGGGCTGGAAGGCCCGGCGGTCACAGTGGACACCGCGTGCTCGTCGTCGCTGGTGGCGATGCACCTGGCGTGCCAATCGCTGCGGTCGGGCGAATCGACCCTCGCGCTGGCGGGCGGCGTCACGATCATGGCGACGCCGACCCCGTTCATCGAATTCAGCCGCCAGCGCGGGCTGGCTCGGGACGGGCGCTGCAAGGCGTTCTCCGCCGACGCCGACGGAACGAGCTGGGCCGAAGGCGTCGGTATCGTCGTGCTGGAGCGGCTGTCGGAGGCCGTGCGCAACGGCCACCGCGTGCTGGCCGTGATCCGCGGCAGCGCGATCAACCAGGACGGCGCCAGCAACGGCCTGACCGCGCCCAACGGTCCGTCGCAGGAACGCGTCATCCAGCAAGCGCTCGCCAACGCCGGACTCACCCCGGCCGATGTCGACGCGGTGGAGGCCCACGGCACCGGGACGTCGTTGGGCGATCCCATCGAGGCGCAGGCGTTGCTGGCGACCTACGGCCAGCACCACAGTTCCGAGCGGCCGGTGTGGCTGGCATCGCTGAAGTCCAACATCGGCCACACCCAGGCCGCGTCCGGGGTGGCGGGCGTCATCAAGATGGTGCAGGCCCTCCAGCACGGCCGGCTGCCTTCCACCCTGCACGCCGAGGTGCCCTCTCCCCACGTCGACTGGAGCAGCGGCAGCCTCGCGCTGCTTACCGAGCCGCAGGCGTGGCCCGAGGCCGAGCGTCCGCGCCGCGCCGCCGTCTCCTCCTTCGGCGTTTCGGGCACCAACGCCCACCTCATCCTCGAACAGGCATCAGGAGACGAGTCCACACAGGACGCCGAGGTCGCCGGGGGAACCTCCGACGGCCCGGTGCCGTGGGTGATCTCCGCGAAGACACCGGAAGCTCTCGCATCGCAAGCAGAACGACTGCTTTCCGGCCTCGGCGAACGGGATGACTGGGCGCCTGTCGAGGTGGCCCGGTCGCTGGCCACCACCCGCACCCACTTCCCGCACCGGGCTGCGATCGTCGGTGATCGCCGGGAACTGCTGTCCGGTCTCGATGATCTGGCCCGGGGGCGGGACGGGATCACCCGCGGTCTGGCAAGCAGCCGCCGCAGCCGCGTGGCCATGCTGCTGTCCGGGCAGGGCAGCCAGCGGCCTGGCATGGGACACGGCCTGCACGAGACGTACCCGGCCTTCGCGCAAGCCTGGGACGAAGCATGCTCGCACCTCGACCCGCTGCTCGGACTGGACCGGCCACTCACCGACATCGTCTTCCACGGGCAACCCGATGAGGTCGAGCAGACACTCATCGCGCAACCTGCGCTGTTCGCACTGCAAGTCGCCCTGTTCCGACTACTCGAACACCACGGGATCCGGCCCGACTACCTCATCGGCCACTCCATCGGCGAACTCACCGCCGCCCACCTCGCCGGAATACTCACCCTGGCAGACGCGGCCGTCTTGCTGGCCACCCGCGCCCGCCTGATGCAAAACCTCCCCCCACACGGCGTCATGGCCAGCATCAACGCCGGCGAACGCGAGCTCACCGACGCTCATCCCGAGCTCCTGGACCCGCACAGCGGCGTGTCCATCGCCGCGATCAACACCCCGCAGTCCACCGTCATCTCCGGCGACCCCGATCCCGTGCGAGCCCTCACCGAACACTGGCGGAACCAGGGCCGCACCACCCGAGAGCTGCACACCAGCCGCGCCTTCCACTCACCCCACTGCGAGCCCATCCTCAACGAACTGGAACACACCGCCGACCAGCTGACCTACCACCCACCGAAGATCCCGATCATCTCCACCGTCACCGGAAACCCCACCGACGACATCACCACCCCGGCCTACTGGGCCCGCCAAGTACGCCAGCCCGTGCGCTTCGCACCCGCTCTCGCCTGGCTCCACCAGAACCACGGCGTCACCCACCACCTGGAACTAGGACCCGACACCACCCTGACCACCCTGGCGGGCACCACCCACGACACACCGGGCTACGCCACGCTGAATCCCGGCACCGACGACACCACCGCGTATCTCACCGCGCTCGTCAGCGCGCACACCACCGGGCTCAGCCCCGACTGGGCCGCGCTCCTGCCACCGGCCCGGACGCTCGACCTGCCGACCTACGCGTTCCAGCGCCAGCGCTTCTGGCTCAACCCGCCGACCACCGAACGGCCCGAACAACTCGGCATGGCCACCACCGGCCATCCCTTCCTCACCGCACGGATCACCACACCCCACACCGGCGAAACGATCCTCACCGGGCGGATCTCGCTCGACGCCCACCCCTGGCTCGCCGACCACACCGTGCAGAACAACGTCCTGCTCCCCGGAACCGCGTTCCTCGACATGTCGCTCCACGCCGCCGCGCAGGTCGGGTGCCGGCTCGCCGACCTGAGCATCCACGCGCCGCTCGCGCTGCCCGACCACGGGCACGTCGCGCTGCACATGGCCATCACCGCCGACGGCGACTCCGGCCGGCGGACGTTCACCCTCTACTGCCGGTCGCAGGACGTCTCGGCCGACGAGGTCCATCCCGAGGAGTTCTGGACGCGCCACGCCACCGGCACCCTCGTGCCCGACGACGTCCCGCACGCGGACGACGCGTTCGCGTCGTGGCCGCCGGAAGGCGCGATTCCCGTTGGCACCGCCGACCTCTACGACCGGCTGACCGACCTCGGATTCGACTACGGCCCGGCCTTCCGGGGGCTGCACGCCGCCTGGGAACGCGATGGCGAGGTCTTCGCCGAGATCGAACTCTCCGAGCAGCTCGACACCCGGGAGTGGGCGGTGCACCCGGCGCTGTTCGACGGGGTCCTGCACACCACGTTCCTGCTGGACTGGAGCGGCGACGACGACCGGATCCGGCTGCCGTTCTCGTGGGCGGACGTCCGGCTTCGGGGCCGGTGCCCGTCGCGACTGCGGGTGCGGACGTCCCGCACCGGCGCCGACGCGGTGCGGATCAACGCCGCGGACGAGTCCGGGCATCCGGTGGTGGAGGTCGAGTCGCTGACGCTGCGGCCGCTGGCCGGGGCGCCGCGGCGCGCCGAATCGGGCCGCCTGTTCGAGCTCGACTGGCTGCCGATCGCCGACGACCGGGCGGCCGATCTCGACGCCGATGTCGTGCTGCTCGACTACCGGAACACCGGGGCCGACGCGGACGAAGACATCCCGGCGCTGGCCGGGCGGCTGGCCGACGAGCTGTTGGTCCGCGTCCAGAACTGGCTGCGCGAGGGCGAAACGGCCGGTGAGCTGCTGGTGGTGCTCACCGATCGTGCGGTCGCCGTCAGCGCCGACGAGGCCCCGGATCTGGCGACCGCGCCGCTGTGGGGGCTGCTGCGGTCCGCCCAGTCCGAGCACCCGGGCCGGATCCTGCTGGTCGACGTCGATTCCGGCGCCGACGCCGGTACCGTCGAGCGGTTGATCGCCACGGCCGTGAGCCACGATGAACCGCAGCTCGCCGCGCGAGGCGACGCGGTGTTCGTGCCGCGGTTGACGGCCTCAGCACCGGCGACCGGATCAGTGGAGCTCTCCGGCGGGACCGTGCTCATCACCGGCGGCACTGGCGCCCTCGGCGGCGCACTGGCCCGGCACCTCGCCGCACAGCACCCCGACTGCCACCTCCTCCTGGCCAGCCGCCAAGGCCCGGCCGCCCCCAACGCCCAAGCACTTCAGGACGAACTCGGCGCGGCGGTCACCATCGCCGCCTGCGACGTCACCGACCCGCACCAGCTCTCCGACCTGATCGACGACGTCCCCGCCGAACGACCGTTGATCGGCGTCGTCCACACCGCCGGAGTTCTCGACGACAGCCCGGTCCACGCGCTCACACCTGAACAGCTCGCCGCCGTTCTAAAATCCAAAGTGGACTCAGCCTGGCACCTCCACGTCGCCACGCAGCACCACGACCTGGCGTTCTTCGTCCTCTACTCGTCCATCGCGGGGATCTTCGGCAATCCCGGCCAGGCCAACTACGCCGCCGCCAACACCTTCCTCGACGCGCTGGCCCAACACCGCCATGCCAACGGGCAACCCGCGCATTCCCTCGCCTGGGGCCCCTGGAACACCAGCGACGGCATGACGAGCGGCCTGGACCGGGGCGACGTGGAACGCCTCACCCGGGCCGGGGTCATGCCGCTGGCGGAGGCCGACGGTCTCGCGCTGTTCGACGGCGCACTTCGTTCTGCGCGGCCGAATCCGGTGCCCCTGGACCTGGACCGCGCGGCGCTCAGGCGCTACTCGCGCTCGGCGTCCCTCCCGCCGCTGTTCAGCGAACTGGTGTCCCGGCGCACCGCCGGCCAATCCGGCGCACTCACCCAGCAGCTCGCGGCCATGCCCGACCGGCAGCGGCACAAGGCCCTGCTGGATCTGGTCCGGACGCAGGCGGCGGCGGTGCTGGGCCATGCCGGTGCGGCCGCGATTCCCGCCGACGGTCCGTTCCTGGACCTCGGGTTCGACTCCCTCACCTCGGTCGAACTGCGCAACCGGCTCGCCACCGCCGCCGGCCTGCAACTCCCCACCACCCTCGCCTTCGACCACCCCACCCCGGAAGCGCTCGCCACCTACCTGGACCGCCAGCTCCTCCCCCGAGCTCGGCAGGCCGCCGCCGCGCCCGCCCGCACCGCCGCCACCGACGAGCCCATCGCGATCGTCGGCATGGCGTGCCGCCTGCCCGGCGGCGTGCACTCGCCGGACGAGCTGTGGCAGCTGGTCGCCTCCGGCACCGATGCCATCACCGGCTTCCCCACCAACCGCGGCTGGAACCTCGCCACCCTCTTCGACCCCGACCCGGACAACCCCGGCACCAGCTACACCCGCCACGGCGGATTCCTCCACGAGGCCGACCGGTTCGACCCCGCGCCCTTCAACATCAGCCCCCGCGAGGCGGCCGCGATCGACCCGCAGCAGCGGCTGCTGCTCGAAACGTCGTGGGAAGCGCTCGAACGCGCGGGCATCGACCCGCGAGCCCTCCGCACCACCAGCACCGGCGTGTTCACCGGGATCATGTACCAGGACTACGGGGCCCGGCTGGTCCACCACATCCCGCCGGAGTTCGAGGGCTACGTGGGCAACGGCAGCGCGGGCAGCATCGCCTCCGGCCGCATCGCCTACACCTTCGGGCTGCAGGGCCCCGCCATCACCGTCGACACCGCCTGCTCGTCGTCCCTGGTCACGATCCACCTGGCCTGCCAGTCCCTCCGCGCCGGCGAATCGACCCTCGCCCTGGCCGGCGGCGCCACGGTCATGTCCACGCCCACGGTGTTCGTGGAGTTCAGCCGTCAGCGCGGGCTCGCGCAGGACGGCCGCTGCAAGTCCTTCGCCGCGGCTGCGGACGGGACGAGCTGGGCCGAAGGCGCAGGCGTGGTGGTGCTGGAGCGGCTCTCCGACGCCCGGCGAAACGGCCACCGCGTGCTGGCGCTGGTGCGCGGTAGCGCGGTGAATCAGGACGGCGCGAGCAACGGGCTCACCGCACCCAACGGGCCATCGCAGGAACGCGTGATCCTGCAGGCGCTGGCCAACGCGGGGCTCCGCCCGGCCGACGTCGACGTGGTCGAAGCGCACGGCACCGGGACGTCGTTGGGCGACCCCGTCGAGGCCCAAGCCGTGCTGGCGACCTACGGACAGCACCACACCGCCGAGAAGCCCTTGTGGCTGGGATCGCTGAAGTCCAACATCGGCCACAGCCAGGCCGCCGCGGGCGTCGCGGGCGTCATCAAGATGATCCAGGCCCTGCACCACGAAGAACTGCCCGCCACGCTGCACGCCGGCGAACCGTCACCACACGTCGACTGGAGCAGTGGCAGGGTCGCGCTGCTCACCGAAGCGCAGCCGTGGCCCGAAGGCGACCAGCCCCGCCGCGCCGCCGTGTCCTCCTTCGGCGTCTCCGGCACCAACGCCCACCTGATCATCGAGCAGGCACCGCAAGAAGAGTCCGCACAGGACGAATCATCGCTCCCCGTTCCGTGGATCGTCTCCACGCAGAGCCCCGAAGCGCTTCAGGAACAGGCGGCGCGGCTGCTCGCTCGTCTCCGGGAGGACGCCGACTGGACACCGCAGGCGGTCGGCTCGTCGCTGAGCTCGCGGGCGAGCTTTGACTGCCGGGCAGCGGTCTTGGGCGGCGACCGCGAGGAATTGCTGGCCGGGCTGGAGTCCATCGCCTGCGCCGGACAGGACCCCGGTGTCGTGCGCGGTATCGCGGTGGGCGATCCGAGCGCCGCGATGTTGTTGTCCGGCCAGGGAAGCCAGCGGCCCGGCATGGGCCGCGGGCTGCACCAGGCGTTCCCGGTGTTCGCGCAGGCCTGGGACGAGGCGTGCGCGCACCTGGACCGGCTGCTGGGACTGGACCGGCCGCTGTCGGAGATCGTGTTCCACGGCCGGGACGAAGAGGTCGAGCAGACGCTCGTCGCGCAGCCCGCGCTGTTCGTGCTGCAAGTGGCGCTGTTCCGGTTGCTGGAACACCACGGCATCACCCCGGACCACCTCATCGGCCACTCCGTCGGCGAGCTGACAGCCGCCCACCTGGCCGGGGTGTTCTCCCTGCCGGACGCGGCGGCACTGCTGGCCGGGCGGGCCCGGCTGATGCACACCCTGCCCGGCACCGGTGTGATGGCCGGGATCCAGGCCGGTGAGGACGAGCTCACCGAGGCGCATCCCGAGCTCCTCGACCCGCGCAGCGGCGTCGGCATCGCCGCGATCAACGCGCCCCGGTCCACCGTCATCTCCGGCGACCCCGGCCCGGTGCGGGCCATCGCCGACCACTGGCGCGGCCGGGGCCGCACGGTCCGGGAACTGCACACCAGCCGGGCGTTCCACTCCGCGCACTGCGATCCGCTCGTCGACGAGCTGGTGCGGATCGCCGAGCAGCTGACCTACCACCCGCCGGCGATCCCGATCGTCTCGACCGTCACCGGGACCCCCACCGACGACATCGCCACCCCGGGCTACTGGGCCCGGCAGATCCGCCGGCCGGTCCGCTTCCACCCGGCGCTCACCTGGCTGCACGAGAACCACGCCGTCACGCACCACCTGGAGCTGGGGCCCGACGCCACCCTCACCACCCTCGCCCGGTCCGCTCGCGACACGCCCGCACACCCCACCCTGCAGGCCGGCACCGACGACGCCACCGCGTACCTCGACGCCCTCGCCCGCGCCCACACCACCGGCCTGTCGCCCCGCTGGGCGGCGCTGCTGCCGCAAGGCCGGGTCCTCGACCTGCCCACCTACGCGTTCCAGCGCCAGCGCTTCTGGCTGGAAGCGCCGCCCGGTGGCGCGGCGGAGCACCTGGGCATGACCACCGCGGCGCACCCGCTGCTCCCGGCCCGGGTCGAGTCGCCGGACACCGACGAGATCGTCTTCACCGGTCGGGTCTCGCTCGACACCCACCCCTGGCTGGCCGACCACGCCGTGCAGGGCACCGTGCTGCTGCCCGGCGCGGCCTTCCTCGACATGGCCGTCCACGCCGCCGCGGAACTGGACCAGGAGCTCGAAGACCTCACCGTCCACACTGCACTCCCGCTTCCCCGGCACGACCACATCACGCTGCGCCTGACCGTCAAACCGGACGGCGACACCGGCCGTTCCGCGCTGAACGTGTTCTCCCGTCGCGACGACGGGCCGTGGACCAGCCACGCCGCCGGAACCCTCGGTGCGATCGATCCGGCGCCGGAACCGGACCTCACCAGCTGGCCGCCGGCGGAGGCGGAGCCGATCGACGTCGGCGATCTCTACGACCGCCTCGCCGACCTCGGCTTCGACTACGGGCCCGCCTTCCAGGGGCTCCACTCCGCCTGGCGGCTCGGCGACGACCTCTACTCCGAGGTCGCGCTTCCGGAGGACCAAGGCACGGGCACGTGGGGCATCCACCCGGCGCTGCTGGACGCGGCCCTGCACACCGCGTTCCTCGCCGAAGACGGCGAAGGCGCACTGCCCTTCTCCTGGAGCGGTGTCCGCTTCCACCACGTCGGAACCTCGCGGCTGCGGGTGCACCTGCGCCGCACCGGTCCTGAAAGCCTGCGCGTCGACCTCGCCGACGAAACCGGACAGCCCGTCGCCGCGATCGAATCCCTGGCCCTGCGGCAGCTGACGATGCCGGTCGATCCCGACCGGCAGGGCAGCCTGTTCCAGCTGGCCTGGTCCCCGCGCACGTGGAACTCCGCCACTGCGACCCAGCGATGCGCGTTCCACCGCCCCGGCGACGAGTTGGCCCCGGACTCCGAGGTCGTGGTCCTGGACTTCCGGTCGACGGACGACGATGTTGCTTGCGCGGCAACGAGATTGACGCACGAGGCGCTCGCGCAAGTGCAGTCGTGGCTCGCCCGGGAGTCGTCCGCCCACCTCGCGCTGCTCACCGAGGGCGCGGTGGCGGTGCACCCGGGTGACGTCCCCGATCCGGCCGCGGCGGCGGTGTGGGGTCTCTTGCGCCCGGCGCAGAACGAACACCCCGGCCGCATCCTCCTTCTCGACGTGGATGCCGCGTCGGAGAACGAGGCCGTGGAGCAGGCGATCTCCGACGCGCTGCACCACGACGAGCCGCAGATCGCGGTCCGCGACGGTGCGATGTTCGTGCCGCGCTTGCGGCCCGCGCCGGAGCCCGGCGAGGCGGCCGCGCCGGACCCGAACGGCACGATCCTCATCACCGGCGGCACGGGCGCCCTCGGCAGCGCCCTGGCCCGGCACCTGGCCGCCCGGCACACCGGGCGTCTGCTGCTCGTCAGCAGGCAGGGTCCTGCCGCCCCCGGAGCCGAGGCGCTCGGCCGCGAGCTGGGCGCGTCGGCCGACATCGTGGCCTGCGATGTCACCGATCCCGAGGCCCTGGACCGGCTCCTGGGCGGCATTCCCGACGATGAGCCGCTGACCGGCGTCATCCACACGGCGGGCGTGCTCGACGACGCACCCGTCCACGCCCTGCGCGAGGAGCAGTTGACCTCGGTGCTGCGGCCCAAGGTGGACGCCGCGTGGAACCTGCACCGAGCCACGCTCGGCCACGACCTCGCTCTCTTCGTGCTGTTCTCCTCCGCGGGCGCTGTGCTCGGGAACCCGGGGCAGGCGAACTACGCCGCCGCGAACTCCTTCCTCGACGCACTCGCCGAGTACCGGTGGGCCCACGGCCTGCCGGCTCAGTCCCTCGCGTGGGGCGCGTGGGCCTCGCCGGAGGGCATGGCGGGGCAGCTCGCCCGGACCGCAGCGGAACGCGCGGGCCTGCGGGCGTTCGACCTCGATGAGGGGCTTCGCCTGTTCGACGACGCGTGCCGCACGCCGCTGCCCTACCTCGTGCCGCTCGGGCTGGACATGACGAGCCTGCGCGTCCACGCCCGAACCCGAGGCGTTCCGCCGCTGTTGCAGGAGCTGGTCCCGCAGCGGCGCCGGAAGACGGAAGCGCCCATCCACCGGCTGGCGAACCTGCCGGAACATGAGCGGGCGCGCGCGGTGCTGGATCTCGTGCGCGGCCAGGCCGCCGCCGTGCTCGGCCACGGCGGGAGCCAGGACATCCCGGGCGACAAGCAGTTCCTGGAGCTCGGTTTCGACTCGCTCACCGCCGTCGAGCTGCGCAGCCGCCTCATGGCCGCCACCGGGCTGAGCCTGCCGACCACCGCCGTCTTCGACCACCCGACTCCCGCCCGGCTGGCCGAGCACATCCAGGGCGTCCTGACGAACGCGGGCACCCGGCGCACCGTCGTCGCGTCCCGGGGCTCCGACGCCGAACCGGTGGCGATCGTCGGCATGGCGTGCCGGCTCCCCGGGAACGTGAGCTCGCCGGACGAGCTGTGGGAGCTGGTGAGCTCCGGCACCGACGCCGTCTCCGGATTCCCCGCCGACCGCGGCTGGAACCTGGACGACCTCTTCGACCCGGACCCGGGCGCGGTCGGCAAGTCCTACGCCCGGCACGGCGGATTCCTGGACTCCCCGGCGGCTTTCGACGCCGCGTTCTTCGGGATCAGCCCGCGCGAAGCGCTGGCGATGGACCCGCAGCAGCGGCTGCTGCTGGAGACCACCTGGGAAGCGCTCGAACGCGCCGGGATCGACCCCGAGGCGCTGCGCGGTACCAGCGCCGGGGTGTTCCTGGGCATGATGTACCAGGACTACGCCACCCGGCTGGCCGGTCGTTCGCTCGGGGAGCTGGAAGGGTTCCTCGGCAACGGCAGCGCGGGCAGCGTCGCCTCTGGCCGCATTTCCTACACCTTCGGGTTGGAGGGGCCGGCGGTCACCGTGGACACCGCCTGCTCGTCCTCGCTGGTGGCCATGCACCTCGCCTGCCAATCGCTGCGATCCGGGGAATCGACGCTCGCCCTGGCAGGCGGAGTGACCGTCATGGCATCGCCCGGGATCTTCATCGAATTCAGCCGCCAACGCGGCCTGGCGAAAGACGGGCGTTGCAAGGCGTTCTCCGCCAACGCCGACGGCACCGGCTGGGCCGAAGGCGCCGGCGTCATCGTGCTGGAACGCTTGTCGGACGCCAAGCGCAACGGGCATCACGTCCTGGCGGTGATCCGCGGCAGCGCGGTCAACCAGGACGGCGCCAGCAACGGGCTCACCGCACCCAACGGACCATCGCAGGAACGCGTCATCCACCAGGCGCTCGCGAACGCGGGGCTCACCCCATCGGACATCGACGTGGTCGAGGCCCACGGCACCGGGACCTCGCTGGGCGACCCCATCGAAGCTCAGGCGCTCCTCGCCACCTACGGGCAGCACCACACCACCGAACGCCCGTTGTGGTTGGGCTCGCTGAAGTCCAACACCGGCCACACCCAAGCCGCCGCAGGCGTTGCGGGCGTCATCAAGATGGTCCAGGCACTCCAGCACCGCGAACTGCCCGCGACGCTGCACGCCGACGAGCCCTCACCGCACATCGACTGGAGCAGCGGCACTCTCGCGCTGCTCACCGAGCCGCAGCCGTGGCCGGAAACCGAGCGGCCACGCCGCGCCGCCGTCTCCGCCTTCGGCGTCTCCGGCACCAACGCACACCTCATCCTCGAACAACGGGAGTCCACACAGGACAATTCAGGGCCCGGTTCGCCCGAGATCACGACGGTGGATCGCACCGGTGACGACATCGTTCCGTGGGTGATCTCCGCCCGAAGTCCGGAAGCCCTTGCAGCACAAGCAGAACGACTGCACGGTCGCTTGGCGCTCGATTCCGGCTGGACCCCGTCGAAGGTGGCGTGGTCGCTGGCCACCACCCGTGCCGCGCTCGAACACCGAGCCGTGATCCTCGCGCGCGGCCGGGCCGAGCTGCTGGCGGAACTCCACACCATGTCCCGCGGCAGCGACTCCCCCCGGATCGTCCGACGTACCGGGGCCGCGACACCGGACCCGGACCGCGTGGTGCTGGTCTTCCCCGGCCAGGGCGGCCAATGGCCCGGCATGGGCCGCGAACTGCTCGACACCAGCCCTGTTTTCACCGCCGCCCTCGACGAGTGCGACCAAGCGCTATCGCGATACCAGGACTGGTCGGTCGCGGAGCTGCTGCGCAGCGGGGACGAGCTGGAACGGGTGGACGTCATCCAGCCCGCGCTGTTCGCCGTCATGGTGTCCCTGGCCCGGGTCTGGCAGTCCTACGGGGTCCGGCCCGCCGCCGTCGTCGGCCATTCCCAAGGCGAGATCGCCGCCGCGCACATCGCGGGCGCGCTCGACCTCGACCAGGCCGCCCGGGTGATCGCGTTGCGGTCGCAGCTGATCCACGCGCACCTGGCCGGACACGGCAGCATGCTCTCCACCGCACTGTCCGTCGACGACCTCAAGCCGTACCTCGACTCGGAGCGGGTCTCGGTCGCGGCGATCAACGGCCCGAGCGCGACCGTGCTCTCCGGCGACACCGACGCCATCCGCCGTCTCCACCCGGTGCTGATCGAACAGGGCATTCGCGCGCGGCTGCTACCGGTGGACTACGCCTCGCACAGCCACCACGTCCACACCCTCCAACAGCACCTGCTGGAAAAGCTGGCCGGACTCACCCCGCAGGCCAGCGAGATCCCGTTCCACTCCACCGTCACCGGCGACGTGCTGGACACCACCGGACTCGGCGCCGAGTACTGGTACACCAACCTCGCCACCACCGTGAACTTCCACGACACCATCACCCGGCTGAACGCCGCCGGGCACCGGGTGTACCTCGAACCGAGCCCACACCCCACGCTCACCCACCACATCGACCACCCCGACGCGATCACCGCCAACACCCTGCAGCGCGACCGGTCCGACATCGACACCCTGCTGGCCAACGCCGCCCGCCTCTGGACCCACGGCACGCCGATCGCCTGGGCCGAGGTCCTGCCCACCGAGCGGCACATCGCGCTCCCCACGTATCCGTTCCAGCGCGAGGACTTCTGGCTGACCGTGCCCAGCGCCGCGGGCGAACCGGCGCAGCTGGGGCTGACGGGCACGGGCCACCCGCTGCTCGCCGCGCGGACGGAGGTGCCGGACACCGGGGAGACCGTGTTCACCGGGAGCTTCTCGCTCGACACGCAGCCGTGGCTGGCCGATCACGCGGTGAATGGGACGGTCCTGCTCCCCGGCACGGCGTTCCTCGACATGGCGCTGCATGCCGCCGCGCAGCTCGGATGCGAAGGCGTCGAGGAGCTCACCCTCCACGCTCCGCTCGTGCTGCCCGTGGACGGCCGGCTCACCGTGCATCTGACCATCGCGTCCGGCGAGCCCGCCTTGAGCCTGCATTCGAGGGACGAGAGCGACGGTTCCTGGACGCGCCATGCCACGGGCGTGCTTCTCGAAAACGCGCTCGCCGACGAAGAAGACGTGTTCACCGCGTGGCCGCCGCCGGGCGCGACACCGATCGACGTCGGCGATCTCTACGACGCAGTGTCCGAGCACGGCTTCGACTACGGCCCGGCGTTCCAAGGGCTCCACACCGCCTGGCAGCTCGGCGATCGCGTCTACGCCGAGATCGGGGCTGACGCCCTCCGCGGCGCGGGCGAGTGGGCGGTCCATCCAGCCCTGCTCGACGCCGCCCTCCACACCGCGTTCGTCGGCCAGGCCGAGGACGCCGAGCCCCGAGTGCCCTACTCCTGGTCCGGTGTGCGCCTGCACCAGCACGGTGCGGCACCGGCGCGTGTCCGCATGACCCGCACCGGCGCCGACACCATCCGGATCAGCACCGCGGACGACACCGGCCGTCTGGTGGCGACCGTCGAGTCGTTGACGCTGCGCCCGCTGCCCGCCGTGCGGACCGAAGCACCGGGCGGCCTGTTCCAGGTCACCTGGACGCCCGTGGCCGAAACGGCCGACAACGCCGGACTCCCGGAGCTCGTCCTGCTCGACCACCGGGCTCCCGGCGACGGCGAAGCCCCGCCGGAGCTGGTGGAACGGCTGACCCTGCAGGTCCTCGAAGCGGTGCAGGACTTCCTGAGCCGCGCCGAGACCACTGCCGCTCGACTGGTGCTGCTCACCCGCGGCGCGGTCGCGGTCGACGAGTCCGAAGCTCCTGATCCGGCGGCCGCCGCGTTGTGGGGGCTGCTGCGCTCAGCGCAGACCGAGCACCCGGACCGCTTCCTGCTCGTCGACACCGATCGACTCGGTGACGACGACGCGGTGCACCGGGCGATCGCAATCGCGTTGCGGCACGACGAACCGCAGATCGCCTTGCGCGGCACCACGATTGCCGCTCCGCGCTTGACGTCCATCGATCCGCAGGACGACGTCGCCCTGCCCGGCAACGGCACCATTCTGATCACGGGCGGCACCGGCGGCCTCGGCAGCGCCCTCGCCAGACACCTCGCCGCACGGCACACCGGGCACCTGCTCCTGGCGAGCCGGCAGGGCCCAGCCGCACCGGGAGCCGCCGAACTCCACGACGAGCTGCAGGCCATGGGAGCGAGCGTCAGCATCGCAGCCTGCGACTTCACCGACGCCGATGCCGTGCGGGAGCTCCTCGGCAACGTCCCGGCCGAGCACCCCCTCACCGGCGTCATCCACACCGCCGGTGTCCTCGACGACGCGCCGGTGCACGCCCTGCGCCCGGAGCAGCTGGCGGCCGTCCTGGCCCCGAAGGTCACCGCCGCGTGGCACCTGCACCAGGCCACTCGCGACCACGACCTGGCGATGTTCGTGCTGTTCTCGTCCGCAGCCGGGGTTTTCGGCGCTCCGGGCCAGGCCAACTACGCGGCGGCCAACGCCTTCCTCGACGCCCTCGCCCAGCACCGGGTCGCCCACGGCGCTCCGGCCCGCTCCCTGGCGTGGGGCACGTGGAACACCGGCCAGAGCATGACCGAGCACCTGTCCGCCGCCGACCGCGATCGCCTGGTCCGCTCGGGTGTCCTCCCGCTCGAACCCGAGGAAGGCATGCGGCTGTTCGACGCGGCCTGCGGCACGGCACTGCCTGCTTTGGTGCCGCTGCGGCTGGACACCGGGGCGCTGCGCGCCTTTGCGCGGTCGTCCACCCTGCCGCCGCTGCTGAGCGATCTGGTTCCGCACCGGCGTCGGGGCACCAACTCCCGCTCCCTCGCGGGACGGCTGGCCGGAATGTCCGAAAAGGACGGCATGCGCGTCCTCGTGGCTCTGGTGCGCGAAAACGTCGCGACCGTGCTCGGTCACGGCAGCCCGGAGGGGATTCCCGCCGACCGCGCGTTCGCCGAGCTCGGCTTCGACTCGCTCACCGCGGTGGAGCTGCGCAACCGGCTCGGGGCGGCCACCGGCCTGCGGCTGCCCACCACCCTCGTCTTCGACCACCCCACGCCCGGCGCGCTCGCCGCGTTCCTGCACGGCGAGCTGCTCACCCGCCGTTCGCGCGCGGTGGTGACACGCGCGGCCGCCGACGAACCGATCGCCGTGGTCGGCATGGCCTGCCGCCTGCCGGGTGGCGTGGATTCGCCGGAACGCCTGTGGGAGCTGGTGGCCTCGGGGACCGATGCGATCTCCGGTTTCCCCACCGGTCGCGGCTGGGATCTGGACGCGATCTTCGACCCGGATCCCGACGCGTCGGGGAAGTCGTACGTCCGGCACGGCGGGTTCCTGCACGACGCCGACCAGTTCGACCCGGCGTTCTTCGGGATCAGCCCGCGCGAAGCGCTGGCCATGGACCCGCAGCAGCGGCTCCTGCTGGAGACCACCTGGGAGGCGTTGGAGCGCGCGGGAATCGACCCGACCGGTCTGCGCACCAGTGCCACCGGTGTCTTCACCGGGCTGATGTACCAGGACTACGCGATCCGGTTCGCCGGGCAGGCGCCGCCGGAGGCGGAGGGATACCTCGGCAACGCGGGCAGCGTCGCGTCCGGCCGGATCTCCTACCTGCTGGGCCTGGAGGGACCGGCGGTGACCGTCGACACCGCGTGCTCGTCGTCGCTGGTGGCGATGCACCTGGCGTGCCAGTCGCTGCGATCGGGCGAATCCGCGCTCGCGCTGGCCGGCGGGGCCACGATCATGGCGACTCCCGGGATGTTCATCGAGTTCAGCCGCCAGCGCGGGCTCGCGCAGGACGGGCGCTGCAAGGCGTTCTCCGCGGACGCCGACGGCACCGGCTGGGCCGAAGGAGCGGGCGTGGTGGTGCTGGAACGCCTCTCCGATGCCGAGCGGAACGGCCACCAGGTCCTGGCCGTGATCCGCGGCAGCGCGGTCAACCAGGACGGCACCAGCAACGGGCTCAGTGCGCCGAACGGCCCGTCGCAGGAACGCGTGATCCTGCAGGCGCTGGCCAACGCCGGGCTCACGGCCGCCGACGTCGATGCCGTCGAAGCACACGGCACGGGGACGTCGCTGGGCGATCCGATCGAGGCCCAGGCGCTGCTGGCGACCTACGGTCGGCACCACAGCGCCGAACGACCGTTGTGGCTGGGATCGCTGAAGTCCAACATCGGGCACACCCAAGCAGCGGCAGGCGTCGCGGGCGTCATCAAGATGATCCAGGCCCTCCACCACGACGAGCTGCCCGTCACGCTGCACGCCGACGAACCATCGGCGCACATCGACTGGAGCAGCGGCACTCTCGCGCTGCTCACCGAACCCCAGCCCTGGCCGGAAAACGACCGGCCACGCCGCGCCGCCGTCTCCTCCTTCGGCGTCTCCGGCACCAACGCGCACCTCATCCTCGAACAACCGGCCATGGGGTCCACAAAGGACGTCTCTGGTGAGGTCGTGTTCGTGGACACCACCGAGGGGCTCGGCGATGTGCTGGTGCCGTGGGTGATTTCCGCCAAGACACCGGACGCCCTGGGCGACCAGGCGGCGCGCCTGCACACCTACCTCCGCGATCAGGACGACTGGAATCCATCGGATGTGGCGTGGTCGCTGGCCACCACCCGGGCCGCGTTCGAATACCGCGCCGTGGTGCTCGGCGGCAGCGCCGACGAGTTCCTGACCCGGCTGCACGCGTTCGCCGGTGGCGAATCGTCGCCGCGCCTGGTGCGCAACGCGGACCCCGTGGCGGCCGATGCCGACCGCGTGGTGCTGGTCTTCCCCGGCCAGGGCGGCCAATGGCCCGGCATGGGCCGCCAACTGCTCGACACCAGCCCGGTGTTCGCCGCCGCCATGGCCGAATGCGACCAGGCGCTGTCGAGGTACCAGGACTGGTCGGTCACCGACCTGCTCCGCAACGGGGCTTCCCTGGAACGCGTGGACATCGTCCAACCGACGCTGTTCGCCGTCATGGTCTCCCTGGCCCGGCTGTGGCAGGCACTCGGAGTTCAGCCGGCGGCCGTCGTCGGTCACTCCCAAGGAGAAATCGCCGCCGCGCACATCGCCGGCGCACTCGAACTCGACCAAGCCGCACGCGTCGTCGCCCTGCGATCCCAGCTCATCCACACTCATCTGGCCGGACACGGCGGCATGCTCTCCGCCCCGTTGTCCCTCGACGACCTCAAGCCCTACCTCGACGAACGGGTCTCGGTGGCCGCGATCAACAGCCCCACCGCCACCGTGCTCTCCGGCGACATCGACGCCATCCACCACCTCCACGCCACGCTGACCGACGAGGGCGTCCGTTCGCGGCTGCTGCCCGTGGACTACGCGTCCCACAGCCACCACGTCCAGAGCCTCCGGCAGCCGCTCCTGGAGCAACTCGCCGGGCTCTCCCCCCACGAAGCCGAAATCCCGTTCCACTCGACCGTCACCGGCGATGTGCTGGACACCACCGGACTCGGCGCCGAGTACTGGTACACCAACCTCGCCACCACGGTGAACTTCCACGACACCATCACCCGGCTCCACACCACCGGGCACCGCGTCTACCTGGAGCCCAGCCCGCAGCCCACGCTCACGCACCACATCAACACCACCGCCGCCGATGTCGTCACCGCGACCAGCCTCCACCGCGACCACCCCAGCACGGACACGCTCCTGACCAACGCCGCTCACCTGTGGGCGCACGGCACACCCATCGTCTGGGAAGCGGTCGTGCCCGGCCGCGAACGCGTCGCGCTCCCCACGTATCCCTTCCAGCGCGAGCGCTTCTGGCTCGAACCGGCCGCCGACCACGCGACGGCAGCGGAAGCCCAGGACGACACCGGGTTCTGGGAGACCGTCGAGAGCCGCGACGCGACCGCACTCGCCGCCGCCCTCGACATCGACGAGACCACACCGCTCCGCGACGCGCTGCCCGCGCTCGCCGCCTGGCGAGACCAACAACGGCACGACACCACGGCCCACACCTGGCGCTACGACATCACCTGGGAAGCGCTCCCCGAACCGCCCGCCGCGACCCTCACCGGCACCTGGCTCGTCATCACGCCGCCCGATGCGGCACAAGTCGTGACCGACGCGATCAACGCACACGGCGCGCAAGCGCACGAACTGGTCCTCGACGCCATCGAGCCGCTCGACCGCGACTCCTTCGCGGAGCTCATCCGCCGTGAACTCGAGGACATCGCACCACTGGCCGGCATCATCTCGCTCCTCGCCGCCCCCGGCGAGGGATCCACAGAGGACACAACGGCCGAAACCGCCGTTCGCGCGGTCACCTCCACCGTGGCCCTCGTCCAGGCCCTGGGCGACCTCGACGTCACCGCTCCGCTGTGGTGCCTCACCCGGGGCGCCGTCACCACCGGTCCGCACGACCCGCTCACCCATCCCGCGCACAGCACCGTCTGGGGGATCGGCCGCGTCACCGCGCTCGAACACCCCCACCGCTGGGGCGGGCTCATCGACCTCCCCCACACGCCCGACCACCGCACTGCCACCCGGCTCGCCGCGCTCCTCCACGACCGGACCCAGGACCAAGCCGCCATCCGGCCGACCGGCACCCACACCGCGAGGCTCGCCCGCACCCCCAAGCCCAGCAGCGGCACCGCGCCGTGGAAGCCGACCGGCACCACCCTGGTCACCGGCGGCACGGGCGGCATCGGAAGCCAGGTGGCGCGCTGGCTGGCCAGGATGGGCGCACCGAACATCGTGCTCGCCAGCCGTCGCGGCGAGAACGCGCCCGGCGCTCGCGAGCTCCGGGCGGAACTGGCCGAACTGGGCAGCCGCGTCACGATCGCCGGCTGCGACGTCACCGATCGCGCCGCCGTGGCGGAGCTGCTCGAATCCGTGCCAGAGGAGTTCCCGCTGTCGGCGGTGTTCCACACCGCGGGCACCCTCGACGACGCCACCATCAACACCATCCGGCCCGAGCAGATCGCCCACATCCTCCGCCACCGCATCGACAGCACCGCCCACCTCCACGAACTGACCCGGCGCCAGGACCCGCTGATCGTCCTGTTCTCCTCCATCGCCGCCACCTTCGGCGCCCCCGGGCAGGGCAACTACTCGCCCGCGCACGCCTACCTCACCGCGTTCGCCGAACACCACCGCCACAACACGATCAGCATCAACTGGGGCCTGTGGCACGACCAGGGCATGGGCGAGATCCACAACACCGGCATCCGCCACGGCATCCAGCCCATGGCGCCCGAGACCGCCCTGCACGGCCTCCACACCGCCCTCACCCACCGGCACACCGCGCAGATCATCACCGACGTCAACTGGGACCGGTTCCACGACGCCTACACCGCCACCCGTCCCAGCCCGCTCCTCGCGCACTTCGCCCCCGCCGCCGAAAGCACCCGGCCCACCAACACCCTCCGCCAAGAGCTCGAAGGGCTCCCGCAGCAGCATCGACACGCCCACCTGCTCGACCACATCACCCACCACACCGCCGAGATCCTCAACCACTCCGACCCCAACGCCATCCCCACCCACCACACCTTCCACCAGCTCGGCTACGACTCCGTCACCGCGATCCAGCTCCGCAACCAGCTCACCGCCACCACCCAGGTGCCCCTCCCCACCACCCTCATCTACGACCACCCGACGCCCGCCCAGCTGGCGACGTTCGTCCTGTCCCAGCTGATTCCCGAAAGTCCACAGTCGACCGTCCAGGCGGCGTCACGGACGACCGCGGCGGACGAGCCGATCGCGATCGTCGGCATGGCATGCCACTTCCCCGGCGGCGTGAACACGCCCGAGCACCTGTGGGAACTGGTGAGTTCCGGCACCGACGCGATCACCGGGTTCCCCACCAACCGCGGCTGGAACCTCGACGCCCTCTTCGACCCGGACCCCGACGCCGTCGGGAAGTCGTACTCGCGGCACGGCGGATTCCTCGACAACCCGGCGGGATTCGACGCGGCCTTCTTCAACATCAGCCCGCGCGAAGCACTCGCCATGGACCCCCAGCAGCGGCTGCTGCTCGAAACCACCTGGGAAGCGGTCGAGAACGCCGGGATCGACCCCGACTCCCTCCGCGGCGCGAACGCCGGCGTGTTCACCGGCACCAACGGGCAGGACTACGCGGCCGTGCTGCGCCAGGACCACGAGCAGTTCGAGGGATTCGTCGCGACCGGAAACACCGCGAGCGTCATGTCGGGCCGCATCTCCTACGCGCTCGGCCTGGAAGGCCCGGCGGTCACGGTCGACACCGCGTGCTCGTCGTCGCTGGTGGCGATGCACCTGGCGTGCCAATCGCTGCGGTCGGGCGAGTCGGGCCTGGCCCTGGCCGGGGGCGCGACAGTGATGGCCACGCCCGGCATCTTCCTGGAGTTCAGCCGCCAGCAAGGCGTGGCGCGGGACGGCAAGTGCAAGGCGTTCGGATCCGGCGCGGACGGCACGGTGTTCTCCGAGGGCGTTGGCGTGGTGGTGCTGGAACGGCTCTCCGACGCCGAACGCAACGGTCACCGCGTCCTGGCGGTGATCCGTGGCAGCGCGATCAACCAGGACGGCGCCAGCAACGGCCTGACCGCGCCCAACGGTCCGTCGCAGGAACGCGTCATCCAGCAAGCGCTCGCCAACGCCGGGCTCGCACCCGCCGACATCGACACCGTCGAAGCGCACGGAACCGGGACGGCTCTCGGCGATCCGATCGAGGCCCAGGCACTTCTCGCCACCTACGGCCGGCACCACACCAAGGACCGCCCCCTGTGGCTGGGGTCGCTGAAGTCCAACATCGGTCACACCCAAGCCGCCGCAGGCGTCGCCGGGATCATCAAGATGGTCCAGGCGCTCCACCACGACGAACTGCCCGCCACGCTGCACGCCGAGACGCCTTCGACGCACGTCGACTGGAGCGACGGCACCGTCGCTCTCCTATCGCGACCTCAGCCCTGGCCGGATGCCGGCCGGCCTCGCCGGGCCGCCGTGTCGTCCTTCGGCGTCTCCGGCACGAACGCCCACGTCATCCTGGAACAGCCATCACTCGGCAAGTCCACAAGAGACGGTTCTGCCGAGACCCGGGATGCCGGCAGCACGTTGGTTCCGTGGATGGTTTCCGCCAAGACGCCGGAGGCTCTCGAAGCGCACGCGAAGCGCCTGCACGCCCACCTCAGCGGCCAGGACGGCTGGGAACCGGTGGATGTCGGGGCGGCTCTGAGCAAGCGCAGTGACTTCCCGCACCGCGCCGTCCTGCTCGGCGAGGACCGCCAGAACCTGCTGCGACACCTGGCCGATCTCGCCAGTGGCACCGAGGCACCGGGCATCATCCGGCCGACGCAGATCCCCACTCGCAGCACCGACCGCATCGTCATGGTCTTCCCCGGTCAGGGCGGCCAATGGCCCGGCATGGGCCACCAACTGCTCGACACCAACCCCGTTTTCGCCGCAGCCATGGCCGAATGCGATCAGGCGCTATCGCGGCACCAGGACTGGTCCGTAGCCGACCTGCTCCGCGACGGCGACGCCTTGGAACGAGTGGATGTCATCCAACCGGCCCTGTTCGCCGTCATGGTGTCCCTGGCCAGGGTCTGGCAGTCCTACGGGGTCCGGCCCGCCGCCGTCGTCGGGCACTCGCAAGGAGAAATCGCCGCCGCGCACATCGCGGGCGCACTCGACCTCGACCAGGCCGCACGCGTCGTCGCCTTGCGATCACAGCTGATCCGCACCCACCTCGCCGGACACGGCAGCATGCTCTCCGCCGCGCTCCCGGTCGATGACCTCAAGCCCCATCTCGACGAACGGGTTTCGGTCGCCGCGATCAACAGCCCCGCCGCCACCGTCCTCTCCGGCGACACCGACGCGATCCACGATCTCCACCGTTCCCTGAGCGAACGGGGAATCCGGTCGCGAATCTTGCCCGTGGACTACGCCTCCCACAGCCACCACGTCGAGGACCTCCGGCAACCGCTGCTGGAACAACTCGCCGGACTCACCCCGAAGACCAGCGAAATCCCGTTCCACTCCACCGTCACCGGCGAGGCACTCGACACCACCGGACTCGACGCCGACTACTGGTACACCAACCTCGCCACCACCGTGAACTTCCACGACACCACCACCCGGCTCCACACCACCGGACATCGGGTCTACCTCGAACCCAGCCCGCACCCCACGCTCACCCACCACATCAACCACCCCGACGCGATCACCATCACGACCCTTCGCCGGGACCACGACAGCGTGCACCAGCTGCTCACCAACGTCGCGCTCGCGCACACCCACCACGTCGCCGTCGACTGGACCTCGCACTTCCCGAATCCCCGGCACATCGACCTGCCCACCTACGCCTTCCAGCACCAGGACTTCTGGCTGTCGCCGCGCTCGTCCGCCGGCGATCCCGACGACCTCGGCCTGACGGCCACCGGGCATCCGCTGCTCACGGCCCGCACCGACGTGCCCGGCACCGGCGAAATCCTGTTCACCGGCAGGGTTTCCGCTCGGACGCACCCGTGGCTGGCCGAGCACGTGGTCCAGGGCCGAGTGGTCCTCCCCGGCACGGTGTTCGCCGAGATGGCGCTGCTCGCGGCCGGGTACCTCGGCGGCCACGAGGTCGACGAGCTGGTCCTGCAGAGCCCGTTGACGCTGTCCGGCGACGATCAGGCCACCCTGAACCTCGTCGTCGCCTGCGACGAGTCGGGCCGCCACGCCATCACGATCCACTCCCGGTCCGGCGACGACGACTGGGTCTGCCACGCCACGGGAACGCTCGTCGCACAAGGCGAATCCCCCGACGAGGAACCGGTCTTCGAGAGCTGGCCGCCGCGCGGTGCAACCCCGGTCGACGTCGTCGGTCTCTACGACGATCTGGCCGACCACGGCTTCGAGTACGGGCCCGCGTTCCAAGGGCTGCGCAGCGCGTGGCAACACGGGGACGACATCTACGCCGAGGTCGGTCTCGACGAGGACCACCGGGGCGACTGGGTCGTTCACCCGGCGCTGCTCGACGCCGCTCTGCACACCGCCTTCCTGATCGGTTGGGACACCGGTCTCCGGTTGCCCTTCTCCTGGAAGGGAGTTCGCGCGCACCGCGGCGCCACCCGGATCCGGGTTCGGCTGCGCCGGACCGGCGATGCGCTGCAGGTCGTCACCGCCGATGACAGCGGCCGGTTCGTCGCCGGTATCGACTCGCTGACCCTGCGCCCGGTGACCGGCCCAGCCCACGACCCGCTGTTCCGCCTCTCCTGGCTACCGCACGGCCTCGCGGAGGAAGCCGCTGCGGCGCAGTGGGTGCGCATCGAACCGGGCGCGGACCTGGACGAGCTCTGCCGTCAGCCGGTGCCGGATGTGCTGGTCGCCGACTTCCGCACCGACGAGCGGCGCGACTCCGGTGTTCCGGACGCGGTGGCGCGCACGGCGCAGCAAGCGGTGGATCTGGTGCAGTCGTGGCTGGCCCGCGAGGAATTCGCATCGACCCGGCTGGTCCTGCTGACCCGGAACGCGGTCGCGGCGCAGCCGGGAGAGGTTCCGGACCTGGTCACCGGCCCGCTGTGGGGCCTGCTGCGCGTGGCGCAGAACGAGCACCCCGATCGCATCCTGCTCGTCGACATCGACCTCGGCGCCGATCTCGACGATGTGCTGGGGCGGGCCGTCGGCATGGCGCTGCGTCACGGCGAGTGGCAGCTCGCGGTGCGGGGTGACGCGATGCTCGTGCCGCGTCTGACCCGTGCCCAGGAGGTCCTCACCCCGCCCGAGGGGCGTGCGTGGCGGCTGGACGTGACCGAGCGCGGCAGCGTCGACAACCTGCACCTCGCCTCGTTCCCGCAGGTCGCAGGACCGCTGGAAGCCGGTCAGGTCCGGGTCGCGGTGCGGGCCGTCGGGCTGAACTTCCGCGACGTCCTCAACACCCTCGGCATGTACCCCGGCACCCCGCCGCTCGGCGCGGAAGGTGCCGGCGTCATCGCTGAGATCGCCGGCGACGTCACCGGTCTGCGGGTCGGAGACCGGGTGTGGGGCATCCTGCCCGGCGCGATGGGCCCGCTCGCGATCACCGACCACCGGCTGCTCGCCCGCGTACCGCGGGACTGGACGTTCGCCCAGGCCGCCGCCACGCCCGCGGTGTTCCTCACCGCCTATCACGCGCTGCACGGCCTGGCCCAGGTCCAACCAGGACAGAAGGTCCTCGTGCACGCCGCAGCAGGCGGTGTCGGCATGGCCGCCATCCAACTGCTCCAGCACTACGGCGCCGGCATCTACGCCACCGCACACCCCACCAAATGGGCAACCCTACGAGAACTCGGCATCCCCGAGGACCACATCGCCTCGTCCCGCACCACGGACTTCGCAACCCAGTTCCCCGCTGTGGACGTCGTCCTCAACTCCCTCACCGGAGCACTCCTCGACGCCTCGCTGAAGCTGCTCACACCCGGCGGGCACTTCGTCGAACTCGGCAAGACCGACCCCCGCGACCCCGCCGAACACCCCGGGTTGCGCTACCACGCCTTCGACCTCACCGAAGTCGACCCGGCCCGCCTCCAGACCATGCTCGGCGACCTCACCACGCTGTTCGATCAAGAACACATCCGCCCGCTGCCGGTGACCGCGTGGGACATCCGGCGAGCCCCGGAGGCCTTCCGGCACCTCAGCAACGCCCGCCACACCGGCAAACTCGCACTCACCATCCCCACCACACCAGATCCGCGCGGCACCATCCTCATCACCGGCGGCACCGGCTCACTCGGCACCACCCTCGCCCGCCACCTCGCCGGACAACACCCCGCACACCTCCTCCTCGCCAGCCGCCAAGGCCCAGCCGCACCCAACGCCAAGAGCCTCCGCGACGAGCTGACCGCCCTGGGCGCGAAGGTCACCATCACCGCCTGCGACACCACCGACCCCCGCCAACTCGCCGAGCTGATCGACGGCATCCCCGCCGAGCACCCGCTGACCGGCGTCGTCCACACCGTCGGCGCGCTCCGCGACAGCGCGCTCCACGCGCTGACCGCCGGACAACTCGCCGCAGTGCTGGAATCCAAAGTGGACTCGACGTGGCACCTGCACCACGCCACCCGGCACCACGACTTGGCGTACTTCACCGTCTACTCGTCCGCCGCGGGAATCCTCGGCAACCCCGGCCAGGCCAACTACGCCGCCGCCAACACCTTCCTCGACGCCTTCGCCCGGCACCGCCACGCCCGCGGACTTCCCGCCCAGTCCCTGGCCTGGGGCCCCTGGGACACCACCAGTGGCATGACGGAGCACCTCACCAGCACCGACTGGGACCGCATGGCCGCCGGCGGCGTGCTGCCCTTCGGCCCCGGTGACGGCATGGCCGCCTTCGACGCGGCCCGCGACCTGCCCGATCCGCACGTCGTGCCGCTCCGCCTCGACGGCAAGGCCCTTCGCTCCCACGGCGATGCGCTCCCGCCGCTGTTCGGCGAGGTCATCCGGCGCCGTGCCCAGGACGCTCGCCGCAGCAACGGCCCGGAGCGCGAAGCGCTCCTCCAACGGCTCGCGAGCCTGCCCGAGGCCGAGCAGCGCCGAACCCTGCTGGAGCTGGTCTGCTCCCGCGCCGCCGTCGTCCTGGGCCACGGGGACGCCGGGGCGATCACCGCGGACCGGCCGTTCCTGGAGCTCGGTTTCGACTCCCTCACCGCGGTGGAGCTGCGCAACCGGCTCGCCACCGCCACCGGCCGCCACCTGCCGACGACGCTGGTCTTCGACCACGCCACCCCCGCCGAACTGGCCGAATTCCTCCGGAAATCCCTGGAAACCCCGGAAAGCCCGGCCCCGCGGCAGCGCTCCGGCGAAGAGTCCGGCCCGGTCGACGACGAACTCGTCCGCTCCTACCGGCAGCTCGGCGACCTGGACCGGTTCGACGAGGGCATCGAGCTGCTGAAGATCATGTCGCGGCTGCGCCCGACCTTCGAAGCGGGAGACCCGAGCGCGGCCGTGGAGCCCGTGGCGCTCACGCGCGGCGGGACCGGGCCGGGGCTGATCTGCTTCCCGTCCCTCGTCGCGCCGACCAGCCCCTACCAATTCGCCAGGTTCGCGTCGGTGTTCCGCGACCAGCGGCCGGCCCAGGTGCTGCCGACCCCCGGCTACCAGAACGACGAACCGCTGCCCGCGACGCTCACCGCCGCCATCGAGACGCAGGCCGACAAGGTCCTCGACTGCGCCGGTGGCGAACCCGTCGTGCTCGTCGGCTATTCGTCAGGCGGCTGGTTCGCCTACGCCGTCACCGCATTGCTGGAACAGCGAGGCGCCGCCCCGGCGGCACTGGTGCTGCTCGACAGCCCCGCGCCGGGAGGCGGCTGCTTCGCGCAGATGGCCCGGGTCGCCCACCGGCTCGACGGCACGCTCCCGAACCTGCGCACCGACCAGGCGCAGCTGACCGCGATGGGCGCGTACCTGCGGCTGTTCGAGGACTGGACGCCCGGCCCGGTGTCCACACCGCTGCTGTTCGTCCACCCGGAGCGGGAAACGCCCGACTTCCCGCGGAACCTGTCCGCCGACGCCGCGCCCGATGACCACGTGCTCTTCGTGCCGGGAGACCACTTCACCATGATCGACCGCTACGCCGAGCAGACCGCGTCGCTCGTGGACGGTTGGATCACCACGAATTTCGAGCACCGCGACGAGTGCCCGAAAGTCCGCTGAGAGAAAAGGATCGCCGATGACTCTGACCTCCGAATCCACCACCGCGCAGCCCGCCGACAGCCGCCTCGGGCTCGCCGCCCGCGATCACCTCATGCGGGGCTACGGCGAGCCGACGGACGGGCCGGTGTCCATCATCACCCGCGGTGAGGGGCCCTACGTCTGGGACGAACAGGGGCGCCGCTACCTCGACGCGGTCGCCGGCGCGTTCGTCGTGCAGGTGGGGTACGGGCGGCCGGACCTCGCCGCCACCGCGGCGCGGCAGGCAGCCGAGCTCGCCTACTTCCCGGCGATGGAGCACGCGCCCCGCCCCGCCGTGGAGCTCGCCGAGCGGCTCGCCGCCGCGGCGCCCGGCGACCTCAACCGCGTGTTCTTCACCTGCGGCGGCAGCGAAGCCGTCGACAGCGCGTGGAAGCTGGCCCGCCAGTACTTCGCGCTGACCGGGAGGACCGGCAAGCACAAGGTGATCAGCCGCGAGTGGTCCTTCCACGGCAGCACCTACGCGGCCGTGGCGATGGGCGGTTTCGCGCTGCTGCACCAGATCTTCGAGCCGCGCGGGCCGGTCAGCCGCAACGTGGCCGACCCGTACGACGCCGAGGAGATCCGGGCGGCCATCGAGCAGGAGGGCCCGGAGTCGGTCGCCGCGGTGATCCTGGAGCCGCTGCCCCACCCGAGCGCCTGCGTGGTGCCGCCGGAGGGCTACTTCGCCCGCGTCCGCGAGATCTGCGACCAGTACGACGTGCTGCTGATCTCCGACGACATCGTGGACTCCTTCGGCAGGCTCGGTCACCTCTTCGGCTGTGACCGCTTCGGCTTCCAGCCCGACATCATCTGCTGCGCCAAGGGGATCACCAGCGGCTACGCGCCGCTCGGCGCGACGATCGCGTCCGAGCGGCTGCTGGAACCGTTCCTGCCGGAGCACGTCATGTTCGCCCACGGCTACACCTTCAGCGGCCACCCGGTGTCGACCTCCGTGGCCATGGCGAACATGGACGTCCTGGAGCAGGAGCGCGTCTACGAGCACGTGCTGCACAAGGAGGCGGCGCTGCGCAACACGTTGGAGGGTCTGCGGAAACTGCCGGTGGTCAACGACGTGCAGGGTGCCGGATTCCTGTTCTCCCTGGAGCTGATCAAGGACAAGGCGACGCAGGAGCCGTTCTCGCCGGAGGAGTGCGAGCAACTCATCGACCGGCGGCTGCGCCGCGAGCTGTTCGAAGCGGGCCTGCACATCCGGTGCGGGGACCACGACAAGCCCTACATCCACCTGGCGCCGCCGCTGATCTGCGACCAGCCGGAGTTCGACGAGATCGCGGAGGTGCTGCGGTCCGTGCTGCCCCGGCTGTCGGCCTGGGTCTGAGGGCCGCGGGGGGGGGGGGGGGGGGGCCCCCCCCCCCCCCCCCCCAAAGGTGGGCCTCTCCCATCGGGTTCCCCCACCCCCAAAGGTCCTCCCCCCCCCCCCCTCCTCCCCGCCCCCCCCCCCCCCCCCTCCC
>NZ_JBWKKU010000046.1:0-7006 GCF_056431445.1 Saccharopolyspora sp. NPDC045941 | reverse complement strand
CTTACGATCGGGTGGGTTGGGAAAAGGCGAGGGGGTGGTTCGTTCTTGTCCCGCCGTTTGCGGGTTTTTGGTGTGGGTTACTTCGATTGGATCCCCCCCCCCCCCCCCCCCCCCCACCGGCCGGGGTCAGCTCGTCCGGAGCGGTCCCAGGCGCACCGGGAGTTCCTCCACCGCGCGCATGTAGCCGGGCCGCCACCGCAACTTCTCGACGGGCACGGCCAATTCGAGGTTCGGGTAGCGCTCGAAGAGCGAGCCGAGGCCGATCTCCATCTCGACCTTGGCCAGGGATGCGCCGAGGCAGTAGTGCATTCCTCGCCCGAACGCGACGTGCCCGTTCTCCGCGCGGTCGAAGTCCAGCGCGTCCGGCGAGGCGAACCGCTCGGGGTCGCGGTTCGCGGCGGCCAGCGACGCGAGCACCCAGGAACCGGCGGGGATCGTGGTGTCGTCGAGCTGGATGTCCGCCGTGGTGAAGCGGAAAACCCCCGGCGTGGACGGCCCGTCGTAGCGCAGCAGTTCGTCGACGTGCGCCGCCAACGCGGTGGGATCTTCCCGCACGGCGGCGAGTTCCGCCGGGTGGTCCAGCAGGGACAGCACGCCGAGCGCCAGGGAGTGCGACGTCGTCTCGTGCCCGGCGACGAACAGCAGCAGCGCCACTCCGGCGAGCTCCCGATCGGCCACTTCACCGCCGGCACCTGTCACGAGCGCGCTCAGCAGGTCGTCTTCTGGATTCCTGCGCTTGGCGTCGAGCAATTCCTCGAAGTAGGCGTAGAAGGAGTTCACGGCGGAGACCACCAGGGGCGCCTTTTCCGGGTCTCCGACGAATCCGAGCGCCTGGTTGGTCCACTCCCGGAACTGCACGGCGTCCGCTTCCGGAATGCCGAGCAGCGCGCACAGCACTGACACCGGGAACGCATAGCTGTAAGAGCGGACGAGGTCGACTTCGTCCTCGCCGCGCAATGCGTCCAGCAGCCTGTCGGCGATGGCCCGCACTTGCGGCCGCAGCGCTTCCACGCGGCGCGCGCTGAACTCGCGCACCACCAGTTTGCGCAGCCGGGTGTGGTCGGGCGGATCCATGTTGATGAACAGTCCCTGCCGGATGGACCGGAACGCCTCGGCCACCTCCGGCGCCACCTCGTCGGCGCCGCTGCGCTCCGGCGAGAGGTCGCAGCTCACGTGAGGACTGGACAGCACGTTCACGACGTCGGGATAGTGCGTCACCACCCAGCACTCGCGCCCGTCCGGCAGGACGACCGGCTGCGCCGGACCGCTCTCCCGCCAAGCCGCGAGGCACGGGTGGGGATTGGCCAAGAACTCGTCGCTCATGGACAGTTCCACCGGGCCGGCCACGTCGCTCGTGCCCATCTTTCCTCCTGTGATCCGATGCTGGAACATTCGGTGAGAATTGCGGACGACGAACCCGATGCTAGGTGTACCGAAATGGCCCAGCAACGGCCGAGAATCGCCGACACCCGGTATTCCACCGGTTCACCCCAGCGGATTATCGACACCCGCACGCGACGCGACGAAACGGCGCCGCTGATCCACTTTTCCGAGGCGATTCCACGATCAGGTCGAAGTCGTTTCCTCGGTTGCAGCACCCCATTCCGCTGCAATAGCGTGCAGTGCGGTCCCCGAATTCTGCCGGTCCGGCACGGCCGGATCGCGCCGAAAGGAATTCCGCAATCACCGCAGCCTCGAAGGCGAGATCCACGAGATGAACCGAGCACAGCGACCATCACCGGGCGCCGGTGAAGTCCACGACGAGCACGGCGACGTGTTCACCGCGCTGCTGGACGGCAGCCTCCACTTCGGACTCTGGGACGACGCCACCCGCAGCATGCGGGAGGCCGCCGACAACATGACCGACCTGATGATCGAGAAGCTGGCGGTCGATCCGGCGCGGTCCGTGCTCGACATCGGCTGCGGCATCGGGGAGCCCGCCGTCCGCCTGGCCCGCGCCAGGAACGTCGACGTGGTGGGCGTCAACGTGAGCCGCCAGCAGCTCGCCGCGGCGACCGAACGCGCGACGGCGGAAGGGCTGCAGGACCGGGTGCGCTTCGAGTTCGCCGACGCTCTGGACCTGCCCTTCCCGCCGGAATCCTTCGACGCGGCATGGTTCTTCGAGTCCCTGCTGCACATGCCCGACCGTCGCCGCGCGCTGTCGCAGGCCGCGCGCGTGCTGCGCCCCGGCGGCAGGCTCGCCGTCGCGGACTTCATCCGGCGCGGCCCCGACCTGGACGAGCAGACCGCGGTCGAGGAACGGCTCGCCGGTTTCCACATCTCCGCCATGCCGACGCTGGAGGACTACGCCGAGACGGTCGCCGACGCCGGCCTCGTCATGGTGGAAGCGATCGACGTCTCGGACCGAAGCTGGCGGCAGACCCTGGCGGTGGTCCAGGAGAACATCGCCCGCCTGGAGCACACCTTCACCACCCCGTCCGGCCAGGAGGACTACTGGACCGAAGCGCGCGAAACGCTGCCCAGGATCGCCGAGGGATCGGCGCTGGGCTACGCGGTGTTCGTCGCGGCCAAGCCGCAGTGATCCGAGAAACCACCCGAAGGCAGGAGACATGATTCCCGAGGCATCCATCGGTGAAACCATCTTCCCGCTGCCACGCCGCACGTGCCCGTTCAGCCCACCGCCGATCTACGAGCGGTTGCGGGCGGAGCGGCAGATGGTTCGAGTGCGGACGCTGGACGGCGGCAGCGCCTGGCTCGCGACCCGCCACGAGGACGTCCGCAGGATCATGAGCGACCCGCGCATGAGCGCGGACCGGCACAACCCGTGCCTGCCGCCGCTGATGCATGGTCAGCGAATGCTGGCAAACGGCATACCCGAGACGATGACCGGGATGGACGCGCCCGAGCACACCCGGGCCCGACGGGCCGTGCTTCCCGAGTTCGCAGCCAAGCGGATGAACCTGCTGAAGCCGCGCATCCAGCAGATCGTCGACGAGTGCCTGGCGACGATGCTCGACATCGGGCCCCCCGTCGATATCGTGGAGACGCTGGCGTTGCCGCTACCGTCCCGGGTGAGCTGCGAAATGCTGGGCGTGCCCTACGCCGAGCACCACTATTTCGAAGAGCGCATCTCGCGACTGTCCAGCCAGCGCACTCCGGACGAGGAACGCATCAAGGCACACGTGGAACTACGCGACTTCGTCGACGACCTGGTGCGGCAGAAGGAGAAGAACCTTACCGACGACCTGCTTGGCCGCCAGATCATCAGGCAGCGAGCAGAAGAGGGCCGGGACGACCACGAGGCGATGGTCGCGCTGGCCTTCCTACTGGTGCTCGCCGCGAACGAGACGACGGCCGGCGCAATCGCCCTGGGCGTCCTGGCGTTCCAGCAGCATCCCGAACAACTCGCCGCGATCCGGCAAGACTCCGGCCTCATTCCCGGCGCCGTCGACGAGGTGTTCCGGTACTTCACCATCGGGGATGTCGTCACTTCGCGAGTAGCGGTGGAGGACGTGCAGATGGGCGATGTTGTGATCCGCGCCGGCGAAGGCGTGCTCCTGTCGTTCTACGCGGCCAATCGCGATCCCGACACCTACGACCGCCCGGACGAGTTCGACATCTGGCGCGATGCGCGGAACCACTTGACGTTCGGCTTCGGCCCGCACATGTGCCTCGGCATGACGCTGGCTCGAATCGAGCTCGCGATCGTTTTCGAGACGCTGTGCCGCCGCATTCCCGATCTTCGCCTGGCGACGCCGCTGGCGGACATCCCGTTCAAGGAGGACGCCACCATCTACGGGATACACGAGCTCCGAGTGACCTGGTGATCGACCTCCCTCGAGAGGCCGCCGCTGTCGATCGCACGGCCACGCCGCCGGCGGCGATGGGCGTGCAGCACGGCGACGCAGTCGTGGTGCAGCTCCGAAATGCCTCGAATCCATCGACCTCGTCCCACACGCTCAAAATCAAGAACCTGATCAACAGCAGCGAAGTGGCTGCCGGCTCCGGGCTGCGTCCCATGCACGATGAGACCGTATGCCTGTACGTGTCGTCCGCTGGCGGAACTCCCCGAACTGCGGGACCTGTGCCAACACCTTGAATCCTGCGGACCGCACTCCGCGGAGCGATCGAGAAGCGAGCGGGCGACTCACTCGAAGCCAGGCTGATCCGGTGAAGCGGTCTCCTGATCTAAGCTGCTGCTCGATCATTCCGATCCAACTTCGAACTTCCTGGAGGAAGTCCTTGGCAAGCAATGCGCTGACCGCGGTCGTCACCGGTGCCGCGAGCGGGATCGGGCGGGCACTGGCCGAGGCGCTCCACGCCAAGGGCGCCGACCTCGTCCTGGCCGACGTCGATGCCGACGCGCTCTCCGCGACCGCGGAGCGGCTCGGCGCGACAAGCGTGACGGCCGATGTGTCCGACCCGGCCGCGATGAGCGCCCTGGCCGCGCAGGCCCCGCAGGCGCGCCTGATCTGCCTCAACGCCGGTGTGGTGGGAGCGTCGCTGGGCGCGCCGTGGGAGGTGCCGGCCGACGAGTGGGATCGCGTGTTCGGCATCAACGTCGGCGGCGTCGTCAACGGGCTGCGGGCGTTCGTGCCGGGCCTGCTCGCCTCCGGTGAGCAGGCCCACGTGCTGATCACCGCATCGCTGGCGGGCCTCACGGTCTTCCCGGGCGGCGGGGCGTACGGGCCGTCGAAGCACGCCGTCGTCGCCGTCACCCAGCACGCGGCGATGGCCCTGGCCGGCACACCGGTGCGGGTCACCATGATCTGCCCGGCACTGGTCTCCACCGGCATGTCGCCGGAGGGAGTCGAGCCGGGCCTCGTCGCGCACGAGGCGCTGCAGGCCGTCGACGACGGCGTCTTCGCCGTCGTTCCCTCGGAGTGGCAGGCGGCCGTCGTCGCGCAGGTCGAGCAGATCGCGTCCGGACACCGGCCCACGCCACCCACCCCGCAGTCCGCGTGAGCGCCGTCAGGGCAGCGCGGCGCCGCGGGCCGTGATCCAGAGCCGGTACCACTCCTCGTGCGTGAGGTCGGGTTCCCGCTGCGCCGCGTCGCGGCAGGCGCGGATCCGTTCCGGCTTCGCGCTGCCGATGACCGGCGCGATCTCCGCCGGGTGGCGCTGCAGCCACCACAGCACGATCGTCTCCGGAGTCGTGCCCTTCTCCTCGGCCAGGGCCGCGACGAGTTCCGCTGTCGCCCGCTCGGTCGGCGTTTCCTGACCGCCGGTGAACCGGCCGCGCGCGAGCGGGCCCCAGGCCTGCAGGGAGATCCCGTTCGCCCGGCAGTGCTCGATCGTGCCCAGCGGGAAGCCGATCGACGCGGCTTCGGCGGTGTTCACCAGCACCCCGGCCTCGCACCAGTCGCGCCGGTGCAGGCTCATCTCCAGCTGGTTAGCGACCAGCGGCACGCCGAGGTGCGCCTGCAGGTGCGCGATCTGGGCCGCGCTCATGTTCGACACCCCGAAGCGCCGCACGAGGCCCTGCTCGTGCAGCGACATGAGCGCCTTGGCGACGTCTTCCGGGTCGGCCAGCGGGTCGGGCCGGTGCAGGAGGAGCACGTCGATCACGTCGGTGCGCAGCCGGGCGAGGCTCTCCTCCACCCGCCGGACGATGCTGTCCCCGCGCAGGTCGTAGATCCCGGGCCGGTCGCCCTCGGCCTGCCGGATGCCGCACTTGGTCTGCAGCACGACGCGTTCGCGCAGCCCGGGCGTGCGGGCGAGCACCTCGCCGAAGGCCGCCTCCGCCTTGCCGCGCCGGTAGATGTCGGCGTGGTCGAACGTCGTGATCCCGATCTCCAGCGCCGCCTGGATCGCCGCCTCGGCCGCGTCGATGTCGGCCGCGGCGAGGGGTTCGGCATCCCAGCTCCCGCCGAGCCCCATGCACCCGTACAGCACGCGATCCGCGCTCGTCTCCGTCGTCACCGGGCCATCCTAATCAGTTCTGGGAGTGAGCCATCGGGCAAACTCCTGGTTGGTAGCCGACTGGCAGGTGAGCACTCTGTCGTCCTGGACGTGTGAGTCCTGATGAAAGAGCGTGCCCCTGCCGGTAGGCCGGGAGAGTTGATCGCTGCTGGGATGTCGTGCCCGCCCGTGGTGGCGTGAGCACTGCTTGATTAGGTCGCTGATGGTTCTCCCGCCGGGCTGCTGAGGGTGATCGGCATCGAGAACAGGAGGACCGTTGCGGCTGTTCGTAGGGGACGATTGGGCTGAAGACCATCACGATGTCGAGCTGATGGACAGCGCCGGTCGCCGGTTGGCCAAGGCCCGGCTGCCTGAAGGGGTGGCCGGGATGGCCCGGCTGCATTCGATGATCGGGGACCAGCTCGGCGAGGACGCCGAGGATACGGAGGTGCTGGTCGGGATCGAGACCGACCGGGGACCGTGGGTGGCGGCGCTGGTCGCCGCCGGATACACGGTGCTGGCGGTCAACCCGTTGCAGGCCGCCAGGTTCCGTGACCGGCTGGGTGTCTCGGGCGCGAAAAGCGACGCCGGTGACGCTCACGTGCTGGCCGACATGGTCCGCACCCATGCCCACGAGCTGCGGCCGGTCGCCGGTGACAGTGCCCGGGTCGAGGCGATCAAGGTCGTGGCCCGCACCCACAAAACGCTGATCTGGGAACGGACCCGCCACACCCAGCGGCTGCGGCACGCGCTGCGGGACTACTTCCCCGCCGCGCTGGCCGCTTTCGACGACCTCGACGCCGCCGACACTCTGGAATTGCTGGCCAAGGCCCCCACACCGGCCCAGGCCGCCCGGCTGACGCTCACGCAGATCAGCGCCGCGTTGAAACGGGCACGCCGCAAGAACATCACCGAGAAAGCGACGGCGATCCAGGCCGCGCTGCGCTCCGACCAGCTCGGTCAGCCCGAGGTCATCGCTACCGCCTACGCCGCCTCCATCCAGGCGCTGATCGCGGTCCTGACCGTCCTGAGTACCCAGATCAAGGCCTTGCAAGGGCAGGTCGAAGCCCATTTTGGGCAGCACCCGGCCGCTGAGATCATCCTGTCCCAGCCCGGACTGGGACCGGTCCTCGGCGCCCGGGTG